>NZ_BAABDS010000013.1:304-5019 GCF_039539745.1 Oceanisphaera sediminis | reverse complement strand
GGAAATCGAAGGGCGGCGCGGTTATCCCGCCTCCTGCACCACGCCGGTCGAGCCGGGCATGGTGGTACGCAGCCAGACCCGGGCCCTGGCCAAACTGCGCCGCAACGTGATGGAGCTGTATATCTCCGATCACCCCCTCGACTGTCTGACCTGCCCGGCCAACGGTGACTGCGAACTGCAGGACATGGCGGGCGCCGTGGGCCTGCGCGAGGTGCGCTACGGCTTCGACGGCGAAAATCATCTGGAGGCGTTCAAGGACGAGAGCAACCCCTATTTCAGCTTCGACCCCAGCAAGTGCATCGCCTGCTCCCGTTGTGTGCGGGCCTGTGGCGAGGTGCAGGGCACCTTCGCCCTGACCATCGAAGGCCGGGGCTTCGACTCCAAGGTGTCTGCCGGCAAGAACACCAGTTTCGTCGAATCGGACTGTGTCTCCTGCGGCGCCTGTGTGCAGGCCTGCCCGACCTCGACCCTGATGGAAAAATCGGTGATCGATCAGGGCCAGCCCGAGCACAGCGTAATCACCACCTGCGCCTATTGTGGCGTGGGCTGTTCGTTCAAGGCGGAAATGAAAGGCGACAAGGTGATCCGCATGACCCCCTGGAAGGGCGGCAGCGCCAACCATGGTCATTCCTGCGTCAAGGGCCGCTTCGCCTTCGGCTATGCCACCCACAAGGACCGGCTGACCAAGCCGATGATACGGGCGTCCATCGACGAGCCCTGGAACGAAGTCAGCTGGGAGGAGGCCATCGCCTTTTCTGCTCGCCGTTTGCGCGAGGTGCAGGACAAGCACGGACGCAAGAGCGTGGGCGGCATCACCTCGTCCCGCTGTACCAACGAAGAAACCTATCTGGTGCAGAAGCTGATCCGCGCGGCGCTGGGTAATAACAACACCGACACCTGTGCTCGGGTCTGCCACAGCCCCACCGGCTATGGCCTCAAGATGACATTGGGCGAGTCGGCGGGCACCCAGGACTTCGACTCGGTGATGGAAGCCGACTGCATCATGGTGATTGGCGCCAACCCCACCGACGCCCACCCGGTGTTCGGCTCCATGATGCGCAAACGCCTGCGCGAAGGCGCCAGCCTGATCGTGGCCGACCCGCGTGAAATCGATTTGCTGGACACGCCCCATGCGGGGGAGGGCATTCACCTGCCAATCCGCCCGGGCACCAACGTGGCCCTGATCAACGCCCTGGCCCACGTCATCGTCACCGAAGGGCTGGAAGACGAGGCCTTCGTGGCCGAGCGCTGCGATCCGGAAGAGTACCGCACCTGGCGCGCCTTTGTGGCCGAGCCGCGTCATACTCCCGAGCTGATGGCAGACGTGATCGGCGTGCCGGCCGAGACCATCCGTCGGGCCGCGCGCCAGTACGCCACCGCCGGCAACGGCGCCATCTATTACGGCCTGGGCGTGACCGAGCACAGCCAGGGCTCGACCATGGTCATGGGCATCGCCAACCTGGCCATGGCCACCGGCAATATCGGCCGGCCCGGGGTCGGGGTCAACCCGTTGCGGGGCCAGAACAACGTGCAGGGTTCCTGCGACATGGGCTCCTTCCCGCACGAGCTGCCGGGTTATCAGCCGGTCAACAACGACCGGATCCGCCACCGGTTCGAGGCAACCTGGGGCGTCAGCCTGGATGCCGAGCCGGGGCTGCGCATTCCGCACATGTTCGATGCCGCCATCGCCGGCGAATTCAAGGCCATGTATGTGCAGGGGGAGGACATCGCCCAGTCGGATCCCAACACCCATCATGTGGAGGCGGCGCTGCGCTCGCTGGAGCTGCTGATCGTGCAGGATCTCTTCCTCAACGAGACCGCCAAGTTCGCCCACGTGATCCTGCCCGGCTCCACCTTCCTGGAGAAAAACGGCACCTTCACCAACGCCGAGCGCCGCATTAACCGGGTGCGCAAGGTGATGCCGCCGCTGGCGGGCAAGGAAGACTGGGAAGTGACCATGGCGCTGGCCAATGCCCTCGGCTACCCGATGCATTACGATCATCCTTCCGAGATCATGGATGAAATCGCCGGCCTGACGCCCTCGTTCACCCATGTCAGCTATGACAAGCTGGAAGAGCTGGGCAGCATTCAGTGGCCCTGCAACGACGAGCATCCCGACGGCATGCCCATCATGCACGGCGACAGCTTCCCCATCGGCCTGGGACGTATGGTGGTGACCGAGTTCATTCCCACCACCGAGAAGGTATCGGAAAGCTACCCCTTGCTGCTGACCACGGGGCGTATTCTCAGCCAGTACAACGTGGGCGCCCAGACCCGGCGCACCGACAACAACGTCTGGCACAGCGAGGACGTGCTGGAAATCCACCCGCACGACGCCGAGCTGCGGCAGATTGCGGACGGCCAGCCGGTGACCATCGCCAGCCGCACCGGCAATACGGTGCTGAAGGCCAGGTTGAGCAAGCGCATGCAGCCGGGCGTGGTGTATACCACCTTCCATTTCCCGCACAGCGGCGCCAACGTGATCACCACCGACAATTCCGACTGGGCCACCAACTGCCCGGAATACAAGGTAACGGCGGTGCAGGCGCTGGGCACGAACGCCAATGCGCTGTCCGACTGGCAGCAGAAGTTCTATGCCTTTACCCGCGAGCAGCTGGAGCACTTTGAGGAAATTGAAGGGAGGAACAGGAGACAAATGGTTAGATGACCCACTCTCCCCTTGTAGCCCCTGAATGGGGCTGCTTGTTCTACACCAAAAGCAGGAGTTATCCATGCTCTCTTTCTTGCGTGACCTGTCGCTGACCTCAGTAGCTGCCGGCTTTCTGGCCGTGCTGGTGTCTTATGCCGGGCCACTCGCCATCCTTTTTCAGGCCGGCGCTGGCGTCTCCGAGACCATGCTGACATCTTGGATCTGGGCCATCTCCATTGGTACCGCCGTCTCCGGTATACTGCTGTCGCTCTGGATCAGAGCCCCTGTAGTTACCGCTTGGTCGGCCCCAGGTGCAGCCCTATTGGTCACCCTTTTTCCGGAACTGTCTCTCAACGAGCCGTCGGCGCCTACCTCACAGCGGCGGTCATTATGCTGATCATCGGCCTATCCGGCAGCTTCGATGCCTTGATACGCGTAATTCCTAGAGGTGTGGCAGCCGGCATGATGGCCGGTATTCTGTTCCAGTTTGGGGTCGGAGCCTTCACTGCTATCGAAGGATCGCCGGCTCTAGCCATAGGCATGCTGGTAGCGTATGTGGTATTTCGCCGGCTGTGGCCCAAATACACCCTGATCCTGCTGTTGATCGCCGGTGTGCTCTTGGCCGTGGTATTAGAGGGCGCTTCGCTATCCGGGGTGCGCTGGGAACTGGCTGTGCCCCAGTTCATCACACCGCAATGGTCCCTCGGTTCAACCCTCAGCCTGGCCCTACCACTGGTACTGGTCAGCCTGACCGGGCAATTCTTGCCGGGTATGGCGATCCTGCAGGGCGCTGGCTATTCGGTCAGCTCCCGACCTGTGATTGGGGTAACCAGCTTGGTGTCTCTGCCGATGGCACTGTTTGGTGGCATCAGCATAGTGTTGGCGGCTATCACCGCTGCCATTTGCGCCGGCAAGGATGCCCACGTAGACCCGGCGCGTCGCTATGTAGCCGGGGTATTCAACGGCGTCTTCTATCTGCTCGGAGGCCTGTATGCCGGCACTATCGTCAGCCTGTTTACTTCGCTGCCGTCGGCATTCGTTGCTGTGATGGCCGGACTTGCCCTGCTCGGGGCCATCGCCGGCAATCTGTTTTCCGCCCTGGAAGATGCCCAGCATCGCGAGGCATCCCTAATCACCTTTATCGTCACCGCCTCCGGCCTATCTCTATATGGAATGTCATCGGCCCTATGGGGAATTATAATCGGTTATTGTGTGTACCTTATGCTGACAAACAACTTAAGAACCACTGGAAAAAATCAGTGGTTGGAGGTATTAACCAGAGTGCGATCTCATTTAAAGCCATAAGTCTAATTATGTAATGGTCAGCTAATCCGGACGGTAAATTATACCAATCTGGAAAACTAACTAATCTTCTCGGTTTCACGGTAAAGGTCGAACGAAGGGTTCACTCCACCGGCACGCTGGAGTCGACCCCTTCATCCGCCCCAATGCTGCGGAGTCGCCTGTGGAGCGACCTGCAGACAACTCGGTGCTAAGGAGAGGCAACAGAGAGCGGCTCCCGCGACCGTGAAATGCCAAGGACGGCATTTCCGAGCCCCCATGGATAGGTTTATGGCGTGTCGCGGGAGGTGACTCTGTTTCCTCTCGTGTCCTGCTTTAAAATAGATCATATTTTTATTTAGATTGGTATTAGACCGATTCTTGGCTTGAACCTGCGGCAGACTATCATGTATTAATGATATCGTTACCGATTGTAGTAGTTCATCAAGTAATACCAAATCTGATTGGAATTACCCTTAGTCATCCCCTTATATGAGCTGCGCTACGCTTGGATGGATGGGTAGACCTTTTGAACCCCGGTCAAAACCGAGCTATGGTCACTAAATGGTCACGGTTTGGTCACGAGGGGTGGTTTGACAACATGAAAAAGGATGAATTTACTGAACGACAGATAGCAAAAAGCCCTTAGCTTTCAAAAGCTAAGGGCTTCTCTAATAATGGCGGAGTGGACGGGACTCGAACCCGCGACCCCCGGCGTGACAGGCCGGTATTCTAACCAACTGAACTACCACTCCGCAAAGCTTGATAGTACGGGACTAAATTG
>NZ_BAABDS010000013.1:0-239 GCF_039539745.1 Oceanisphaera sediminis | reverse complement strand
GCGCGGGTGCGTTTCACTTCTGAGTTCGGCATGGGATCAGGTGGGACCACAACGCTATCGCCGCCAGGCATAAACTGGGGTTTGTCAGCTGTTGCTAACAAACGCTGGAAAACTGATTAAAAGCGGTCGAATGAATTCGACCCTACATAATTCTGAATAATTTGTTGGTTCTTGACCGCAAGGTCTCACACTTCTTGGGTGTTGTATGGTTAAGCCGCACGGGTCATTAGTACAGGTTA
>NZ_BAABDS010000012.1:0-38903 GCF_039539745.1 Oceanisphaera sediminis | reverse complement strand
GGAAATCGAAGGGCGGCGCGGTTATCCCGCCTCCTGCACCACGCCGGTCGAGCCGGGCATGGTGGTACGCAGTCAGACCCAGGCCCTGGCCAAACTGCGTCGTAACGTGATGGAGTTGTATATCTCCGATCACCCCCTCGACTGCCTGACCTGCCCGGCCAACGGCGACTGCGAGCTGCAGGACATGGCGGGTGCCGTGGGCCTGCGCGAGGTGCGCTACGGCTTCGACGGCGAAAATCATCTGGATGCGGTCAAGGACGAGAGCAACCCCTATTTCAGCTTCGACCCCAGCAAGTGCATCGCCTGCTCTCGCTGCGTGCGGGCCTGTGGCGAGGTACAGGGCACCTTCGCCCTGACCATCGAAGGCCGGGGCTTCGACTCCAAGGTGTCTGCCGGCAAGAACACCAGTTTCGTTGAATCGGACTGTGTCTCCTGCGGTGCCTGTGTGCAGGCCTGCCCGACCTCGACCCTGATGGAAGAGTCGGTGATCGAGCAGGGCCAGCCCGAGCACAGCGTGATCACCACCTGCGCCTACTGTGGCGTGGGCTGTTCGTTCAAGGCGGAAATGAAAGGCGACAAGGTGATCCGCATGACCCCCTGGAAGGGCGGCAGCGCCAACCATGGTCATTCCTGCGTCAAGGGCCGCTTCGCCTTCGGCTATGCCACCCACAAGGACCGGCTGACCAAGCCGATGATCCGGGCGTCCATCGACGAGCCCTGGAACGAAGTCAGCTGGGAGGAGGCCATCGCCTTTTCTGCTCGCCGTTTGCGCGAGGTGCAGGACAAGCACGGACGCAAGAGCGTGGGCGGCATCACCTCGTCCCGCTGTACCAACGAAGAAACCTATCTGGTGCAGAAGCTGATCCGTGCGGCGCTGGGCAACAACAACACCGACACCTGTGCCCGGGTCTGCCACAGCCCCACCGGTTATGGCCTCAAGATGACCCTGGGCGAGTCGGCGGGCACCCAGGATTTCGATTCGGTGATGGAAGCCGACTGCATCATGGTGATTGGTGCCAACCCCACCGACGCCCACCCGGTGTTCGGCTCCATGATGCGCAAACGCCTGCGCGAAGGCGCCAGCCTGATCGTGGCCGACCCGCGTGAAATCGATTTGCTGGACACGCCCCATGCGGGGGAAGGCATTCACCTGCCAATCCGCCCCGGCACCAACGTGGCGCTGATCAACGCCCTGGCCCACGTTATCGTCACCGAAGGGCTGGAAGACGAAGCCTTTATCGCCGAGCGCTGCGATCCGGAAGAGTACCGCGCCTGGCGCGCCTTTGTGGCCGAGCCGCGTCATACTCCCGAGCTGATGGCAGACGTGATCGGCGTACCGGCCGAGACCATCCGCCGGGCCGCGCGCCAGTACGCCACCGCCGGCAACGGCGCCATCTATTACGGCCTGGGCGTGACCGAGCACAGCCAGGGCTCGACCATGGTCATGGGCATCGCCAATCTGGCCATGGCCACCGGCAACATCGGCCGGCCCGGGGTCGGGGTCAACCCGTTGCGGGGCCAGAACAACGTGCAGGGTTCCTGCGACATGGGCTCCTTCCCGCACGAGCTGCCGGGCTATCAGCCGGTCAACAACGATCAGATCCGCCACCGGTTCGAGGCAACCTGGGGCGTCAGCCTGGACGCCGAGCCGGGGCTGCGCATTCCGCACATGTTCGATGCCGCCATTGCCGGCGAATTCAAGGCCATGTATGTGCAGGGGGAGGACATCGCCCAGTCGGATCCCAACACCCATCATGTGGAGGCGGCGCTGCGCTCGCTGGAGCTGCTGATCGTGCAGGATCTCTTCCTCAACGAGACCGCCAAGTTCGCCCATGTGATCCTGCCCGGCTCCACCTTTCTGGAGAAAAACGGCACCTTCACCAACGCCGAGCGCCGCATCAACCGGGTGCGCAAAGTGATGCCGCCGCTGGCCGGCAAGGAAGACTGGGAAGTGACCATGGCGCTGGCCAATGCCCTCGGCTACTCCATGCATTACGATCATCCTTCCGAGATCATGGATGAAATTGCCGGCCTGACGCCCTCGTTTGCCCATGTCAGCTATGACAAGCTGGAAGAGCTGGGCAGCATTCAGTGGCCCTGCAACGACGAGCATCCCGACGGCATGCCCATCATGCACGGCGACAGCTTCCCCATCGGCCTGGGACGTATGGTGGTGACCGAGTTCATTCCCACCACCGAGAAGGTATCGGAAAGCTACCCCTTGCTGCTGACCACGGGGCGTATTCTCAGCCAGTACAACGTGGGCGCCCAGACCCGGCGCACCGACAACAACGTCTGGCACAGCGAGGACGTGCTGGAAATCCATCCGCATGACGCCGAGTTGCGGCAAATTGCGGACGGCCAGCCGGTGACCATCGCCAGTCGCACCGGCAAGACGGTGCTCAAGGCCAGGTTGAGCAAGCGCATGCAGCCGGGCGTGGTGTATACCACCTTCCACTTTCCGCACAGCGGCGCCAACGTGATCACCACCGACAACTCCGACTGGGCCACCAACTGCCCGGAATACAAGGTGACGGCGGTGCAGGTGCTGGGCACGAACGCCAATGCCCTGTCGGACTGGCAGCAGAAGTTCTATGCCTTTACCCGCGAGCAGCTGGACTACCTTGAAACCGGTCATCAGGAGGGCAATCGGTAAGTTTCCGCGTTAATCCGAACGAACCTTGAAACACGGGGCGCCTGTCTGACAGGCGCCCCTTTTTTCTATCATCATTCCCGCGGTTTTTTATCGTCATTCCCGCGAGTCCTTCCTCGTCGTTCCCGCGAAGGCGGGAACCCAGAGCATGTGGCACTGAACCGTCATACTGGGCGTTGTTTGCCGGGCGCACTGGACCCCGGCCTTCGCGAGGGTGACAGCAACAGTGCGTCATTCCCGCGAGCTTCCCCATTGTCATTCCCGCATTTTTTACCGTCGTTCCCGCGAAGGCGGGAACCCAGAGCATGTGACGCTGAACCGTCATACTGGGCGTTGTTTGCCGGGCGCACTGGACCCCCGCCTTCGCGAGGGTGACAGCAACAGTGCGTCATTCCCGCGAGCTTCCCCATTGTCATTCCCGCATTTTTTTACCGTCGTTCCCGCGAAGGCGGGAACCCAGAGCATGTGGCACTGAACTGTCATACTGGGTATTGTTTGCCGGGCGCACTGGACCCCCGCCTTCGCGAGGGTGACGTTCCTTCGCGGTAATGACGGCGCTTGTCAACCCGAGGCATCACCCTGCAACCCACCGGGCCGGGCCCATAAAAAAGCTGGCCTGGGCATACCGCCCAGACCAGCAAAGTGGACCGACCTTCATTCACTCAAACTCAATAACTCAAGATGCCCGTCAAAGCCGGGTCAGAACGCCACTTCCACATTGCCCTGGGGCACGCTGCAGCAGCTCAGTACATAACCGTCGGCGATGTCTTCATCGGTGATGCCGCCGTTGTGATCCATGGTGACGTCGCCTTTCACCACCTGCACCTTGCAGGTGCCGCATATCCCCATGCCGCAGGCCTTGGGAATGTGCAGACCCACCTGGGCGGCGGCGCTGTGCAGGGTTTCGCCCGGCATTATGTCTACCTGCAGATCGCTGTCCTGGAAAGACACCGTCAGCCGGTCTTCGGTACGCTCCAGCTCCTCGGCCAGCTCGACCGCATCTCGGGCCTGCTCTTCAACGCCTTCGGCCACGTCTACCGGCGTCGCACCGAAGCTTTCCTCGTGGTAGTGCTCCATCGGGAAGCCGCTGTTCTGAAGCAGGGTGCGTACCGCCCGCATATAGGGGTTGGGGCCGCAGCAGAAGATTTCCCGCTCCATGTAGTCCGGGGCGATTAGGGCGAGCATGGAGCCGTTCAGATAACCCTTGAAGCCGCTCCAGGTTTCGCCGATGTCGGTACGCTCACAGATCAGGCTGAGGTGGATGTTGTTCAGCCGGGAGTCCATGTGCTGCAGCTCCCGGTAGAACACCAGATCCTTGGGCGTGCGGGCACTGTGCACGAAGTGGATGTCCACGTCGGCATTGGTGTCGAACCACCAGCGGGCCATGGACATCACCGGGGTGATGCCGACGCCGCCGGAGAGCAGCAGCACCTTGTCGTTGGGAAAGTCGATGCAGTTGAAGTTGCCGACCGGACCATGCACCGCCAGCGCATCTCCTTCATTCAGGTTGTCGTGCAGCCAGTTGGAGACCTCGCCGCCGGGCACCCGTTTGACGGTAATGGAGAAGCTGTAGGGCACGGAAGGAGAAGAGGCAATGGTGTAGCTGCGCATCACCGTCTGTCCTTCGATTTCCAGCTCCAGGGTAACGAACTGACCGGGCTTGAAGAAGAACAGCAGGGGGCTTTCTGCGGTAAAGCAGAAGGTTCTGACGTCCCAGGTTTCCTGTATGACCCGGACACATCGTACCGGATGGCGCCCGTTGCTCCACGTCTGGGTATTGATGGGTGAGATAAAATCCTGATTCATCGCCGTTCTCCGTCTGGGCTAGGGAGCCAATTTCTGATTGTCCTTAATAACGGCATTCTTGTGCACTTTGGCCGTTGGCGGTTGCTCAAAAACGACATGCAGTTATCTGCCAGCCCCGCTTTTGATCATGAGCAGGTATCTATTGGACGGGCGGGAGAGGGGAGGTCGGAAATCATCTGCAGACGGGTCGTTTTCAGACAACCGGCTCGGCATGACCTTGGTGACAATGAGGTCAAGGTTCCAGCTCTGGTGGCAGGGACACACGGCTCAATTTCAACAGCAAAGGAAGCAGCACACATGGAGCAGATCAACACCGCATTGTTAGGCACAGCCCCCGGCCTGGGTGATGCAGTGCAGATGTTGCAGCAGCGTCGTCCCGGCTATTCACTCCCGCAGGCGTTTTACAATAGCCCCGACGTCTTTGCTGCCGACATGGAGCAGATCTACGGCAAGGAATGGCTCTATGTCGGCCTGACCTGCGAGATCCCCAAGGAAGGTAATTTCATAACCCTGGAGGTGGGTAACAATCCCATTACCATAGTGCGCAACAAGCAGGGGGTTCAGGCGTTTCACAATGTCTGTCGCCACCGGGGATCACGTCTCTGTACCTCGAAGAAAGGCAAGGTCGCCAAGCTGGTCTGCCCTTACCACCAGTGGACCTACGAACTGGATGGCAACCTGCTGTATGCCGGCAATGACATGGGAGAGAACTTCAACAAGGCCGAGTTTCCGCTGAAGAAGGTGCACACCAGGACCGGTGGCGGTTATATCTTCATCAGCCTGGCCGACAACCCGCCCGAGATAGATGACTTTCTGGCCGAGCTGGAGCGTTACCTCGAACCCTACGATCTGGAAAATGCCAAGGTGGCGGTACAGTCCGAAATCGTCGAAGACGCCAACTGGAAGCTGGTGATCGAGAACAACCGCGAATGTTACCACTGCAACGGCTCTCATCCCGAGTTGCTCAATACCCTGCTGGAATTTGACGACACCACGGATCCTCGTGCCACCGACAGCTTCAAGGCTCATGTGGCGCGTATGGGCGAGCAGTGGGATGCGGAGAAGATTCCCCATCACCATGTGTCGTTCGGACTGCGCAACCGCATGGTGCGCATGCCGCTGGCCGAAGGCAAGGTGGCCATGACCATAGACGGCAGCCATGCCTGCGAGAAGACCCTGGGTCGGGTCAAGAACCGGGAGCTGGGCTCGCTGCGTATTCTGCACCTGCCCAATTCCTGGAACCATGGCCAGAGCGATCATCTGGTTACCTTTCAGGTGGTGCCCATGGGCCCGCAGAAGACCAAGGTGATCACCAAGTGGGTGGTACACAAGGATGCGGTAGAAGGGGTCGACTACGACGTGGAAAAACTGCGCCGGGTATGGGATGCCACCAATGCCCAGGACAGAACCCTGGCCGAAGAAAACCAGCGGGGTATCAACTCCATGGCCTACGAGCCCGGCCCTTATTCAGCGACCTATGAATTCGGGGTGGTGAACTTCATCGACTGGTATGCGGATACCTTTATCGGCCACGCCACCGGTCACGCCGGCAGTCAGACCCTGGCCATTGACCTGCCGGAATAAGTCAACGTCATCCTCGCAGCGTGGGAGCCAGAGGCTCTCCGCTGCAAGCTTTGTTCAATATCGGGAAGGAAACCAAATGAAAACGATCGGACGCAATGTTAAAACCTTGCTGGCTTCCGCCATCACTGCCGCCTGTCTGTTCACTACCAGTGTCCAGGCTCTTACCCTGAAACTGGCAACCGACTCCGGTACTCAGGGCTCGCCGGCCGGAGACGCCCTGAAAAAATGGGGCGAGCTGATCGAGCAGAAATCCGGCGGCGACATCGAAGCCCGCGTCTACTACCAGAATGAACTGGGCGGTCAGCAGGAGGTATTTGATCTGCATGTGGCCGGCGACGTGGATGTGATGCTGAACTGGCCGATGACCTCTTACGACAAGCGGATTGGCGTGATTTACACCCCCTACATGACCCTGTCCTGGGATGAAGCGCTCAAGGCCTACAGCCCGGGCGGCTGGGTCAACAACATGCTGGGCGGTGTTTACCAGGATATCGGCCTGAAGTTCTTCGGTCCCTGGCCGGAAGGGTTCAACGGCGTGGGGTCGCGCGGCAAGTATGCGTTGAATATCGCCGACGCAGACGGTCTCAAGGTGCGCACCATGACCGTGTTTCCGGCACCCCAGACCATGCAGGCGCTGGGTTACCAGACCGCAGCCATCGACTGGGGCGAAGTCTACACCGCGCTGCAGACCGGCGTCGTCGATGGTGAGGCCGGCAACGTGATCTACTGGGACTACGAGTACTTCCGTGACTCCCTCGACTATTTCGTGCAGACCAAACACTTTTTCATGACCGGCGTGTTGTCGATGAATCAGGAGGTCTGGGAAAGCATGACCGAAGCGCAGCAGAAAGTGGTCAGCGAAGCGGCCATCGAAATCATGAACGAGCAGTTCAAGGCCGCCAGGGAGCAGGATGAGTACTACATCAAAAAGGCCCAGGAAGCCGGCATGAAGTATTTCGAGCCCAGCGCCGAGCAACTCGGCGAGTTTGCCAAGGCCGCACGCGAGCAGGTCTGGCCCATGATGGACAAGGAGATCGGTTCCGAGATCATGGACACCATTCGCAGCAACGCCTCTCCGCTCTAAGCGGACAGGCATATCGTTTCAACATGACCGGCCCGCATTGCGGGCCGGTCTGCTCAGAGGCTGAAAAAGATGATCGGTAGAGTCTTTTACACGCTGGATCGCCGTATCGGGTGGTTACTGGAAGCGGCCGCTTTCATGTCCAGTATGCTGGTGGTCGGGCTGATGCTGTTTCTGGTACTGGCGCGCTATGTGTTTGGCTGGTCCATCGTCGGACTGCTGGAGCTGATCATGCTGTTCGGGATGTGGCTCTACATGCTCGGCGCGCTGATCGCCAGCCGCCACAACGAGCACCTCGTTGTGGATTTCGTCGAGCTGCAGATGTCGGATCATCGACTCAAGTTGATGCACAAGGCACTGGTCTCGCTGATCACCTTCGTGATTTGTCTGTTCTTTGTGGTGCTGGCGTACCGCATGCTGGCCTGGGGACTGAAACGTCCGCAGTCGACTCCCGGCATGGGCATACCGCTCTGGCTGCCACAGGCATCGATCATGCTGGCGGCCGTGGGCTGCAGCTGTTATTCGCTGCGTGATCTGCTCTGTGCCGTCACCGGTATTCTGCATTCGGGATCCGGCGCCCGGCAGCTCAAGGAAGGGGAGTACTGACATGGAAGGTTTTATGGCTATCGGGCTACTGTTGCTGCTGATGATCGTCGGCGTACCTGTGGCCTGGTCGTTTGCCGGCGTGCTGGCATATCTGGTTTACATTTATGATGCCAACCTGAATACGATGATGTTGCAGGGCTACCGCTCGGTGGACTCGGTGATTCTGATCGCTCTGCCGCTGTTTGTGCTTACCGGCTACCTGATGCAAAGCGGCGGTATCGCCCGTCGACTGGTCGACTTCATCGAGGTGATGATCGGTAAGCGCCGTGGCGGCATGGGGGCGTCGATGATCATGGCCTCGGGCATCTTCGGTGCCATCGCCGGTACGGCTACCGCCGCCGTCGCGTCTATCGGCACCATCATGATCGATCCGCTGGAAAAACGCGGCTACCCGCGCAGTTACTCGGCGGCGCTGCTCGGGATCTCGTCGTTGCTCGGCATCCTTATCCCGCCGTCGATTACCATGATCCTGTTCGCGGTGGTCACACGCCAATCGGTCGCCGCCTGTTTTGCCGCCTCGGTGGGGCCGGCCATCTTGCTTATTCTGGGGTTGATCGCCGTCAATCGTTTCGGCGCCGGGCGCTTCTTTCACGAGCTGAGCAGTGCGGCCGGGGACGGTCTCGACCAACTGCCGAGCAAGGGCAGGGCGGCGATCAAGGCATTTCCGGCCCTGTCGCTGCCGATCATCATTCTCGGCGGCATTTACGGCGGCGTGTTTACACCAACCGAAGCGGCGGCGGTGGCCGCCTTTTCGGCGATGTTGATCGGCTTCTTTATTTATCGTGACCTGAACTTCAGAAGCTTCGCCCGCAGTGTGGTGGCGGCGGCGGAAACCACCGGCACCGTGATCCTGATCCTGCTGTTCAGTTTCATGATTGGCCGTATTCTGGCGTCGGAGCGGATTCCGCAGGACCTGACCCTGCTGGTCAGCACCCTGATCGAGAATCCCCTGCTGATCCTGATTGCGGTGAATCTGTTTCTGATCCTCGCCGGCATGATCATGGATGACGTATCGGTCACCGTGGTGGTGGCGCCGCTGTTTCTGCCGTTGATGGTTGATACCGGCATTCATCCGGTACATTTTGCCTCGATCGTGGCCTGCTCGGTGGTGATTGGCGCGAACAGCCCGCCGGTGGCGCCGATTCTGTATATGGCGTGCCGCATTGGCAAGGTGTCGATTCACAAAACGGTCAAGCCCGCACTCGCGCTGATGGCGTTTGTTGCCCTGCCGGTGATGATCATCACGACCTTTGTGCCGGAAGTATCGCTGTTTCTGCCGCGGCTGCTCGGCTTCGTCTGAGCTCTATTTATGGTGGAGTCGTCATTTCTGGGGCGCCGAAGGCGCCCCTTTTTTTACTTGCAATGTGATTGCTAATGATGAGGAATCGACTCGTGGCGTACGAGTCAGTATCACCAGAACAGAGATCCTGCCAGTGAGACCGGATATCAATCCGTGAGACATGCCAGTAATACTCTCTGTACCTCGGGATGCAGCAGTTCCCGTTTGGCCAGCAGCGATGCCAGCCGTTCCTGCCATCGCTCCCGCTCCGATCCCGCCAGCGCCTCGTTCAACCGGTCGGTACACTCCGCCAGCGTCAGCCGTGTCGCCTCGGCTATCCCCCACGCCTGTAGCTGGGCACGAAAGTCGTCCTGGTCCATCAGTTCGCTGATCATCATGGTTCTGTCCTCTTCAAATTATTTTGCCATAGCCTATGCAGCGGGCTTCCGTCCGGCAATAGGTCATAGCCGGTCAGGTCGCATTCAGGACAGTCGGCGTCAGCGGTACATTAATCCCCTGTTCCGGCTCTGTAATACCAATCCCAGACGGTGCCTACAGGCAACGCCGGAGCTTCAAGGAGGGCGAAGGAATTGATATCGCAGTCAAAAAGATAGAATGTTTAATGTGATTGGCATAACCCGAAAATAACAGCCGCCGGCCTGTTGTGCAGTCAGGCGGCTGTTGCTGGTATGTTCCTCAGCAGGTCAGTTGCGGCAAATCCCGGTACAAGGCCAGCGCCTCGGGGTTCGCCAGTGCATCCAGGTTTTTCACCTGCTGTCCTTCGACGGTACTGCGAATCGCCAGCTCTACCAGTTTTCCGGTGCGGGTTCGGGGGATATCCGCCACCTGGATAATCTTGCTCGGCACATGCCGCGGTGTGGTATTGCTGCGAATGGTCTGGCGAATCTCCTGTTCCAGTGCCGTATCGAGGCGGTAACCGGGTTTGAGCACCACAAACAACACCACCCGTACATCATCCTGCCAGCTCTGGCCGATGGCGACGGCTTCCTGCACCGCGGCGACCTTTTCGACCTGACGGTAAATCTCTGCGGTGCCGATGCGAACCCCACCCGGATTGAGCACCGCATCGGAGCGGCCGTGAATCACCACGCCGCCACTGGGGGTCAGCTCGGCATAGTCGCCATGGGCCCAGACATTGTCGAAGGTGCTGAAATAGGCATCGTGGTACTTGTGGCCGTCGCTGTCGTTCCAGAAGCCGATGGGCATGGCCGGAAAGGGCCGGCTACAGATCAGCTCGCCCTTGCCGCTGGCCACCGGCCGGCCGTCGTCCCAAATTTCAACCGCCATTCCGAGCCCCCGACACTGCAGCTCACCGGCACGCACCGGCAGAATCGGGCAGCCCAGGGCAAAGCACGACAGTATGTCGGTGCCGCCCGAGATTGACGACAGGCAGAGATCGCGTTTGACCTCCCGATAGACATATTCAAAGCTCTCGTGGGTCAGTGCCGAGCCGGTGGACAGTATGGTTCTGAGCGCGTCCAGCCGGTGGCTGGTCCCCGGTCGAATACCGGCCTTTTCCTGGGCGGCGATATATTTGGCGCCGGTGCCGAAGACGGTGACCTTTTCCTGCTCTACGATATCCCATAGCACCTCTGCCGTGGGGGCAAAGGGGGAGCCGTCAAACAGCACCAGGGTGGCGCCGGTGGCCAGGCCACTGAGCATCCAGTTCCACATCATCCAGCCACAGGTGGTGTAATAGAACAGCGTATCCTCGCGTTTGAGATCGGTATGCAGCTGATGCTCCTTGAGGTGCTGCAGCAGGCTGCCGCCAACGCCATGGACGATACACTTGGGTACGCCGGTGGTACCGGAGGAGTAGAGGATACAAAGCGGGCTGTCGAAAGCCACCTGGGTAAATTCGAGGGTCGTTGCCGCCGGGTCGATAAAGTCATCGAGCAGCACGGCGCCGGGCACCGGGCTCAGATCCGGAGTGGTGTCGAGGTAGGGCATCACCACCAGCCGGCAAGGCTCGGGCAAGTGCGGCAGCACCTGCGCCAGGCGCTCCAGCGAGTTGAAGGTCTTGCCGTTGTAGAGGTAGCCGTCGGTAGTGAAGAGTACCTTGGGCGCGGTCTGACCGAAGCGATCCAGCACCCCTTGAAGACCAAAATCGGGCGAACAGGCGGTCCAGACGGCACCAAGGCTGGCGGTGGCCAGCATGGCAACGACGGTATCGATGACGTTTGGTACAAAGCCTGCCACGCGATCGCCCTCGACCACCCCGACCCGGCGCAAGCCCGCCGCTACCTGGGCCACTCGCCGGTAAAGCTCGGCATAACTCAGGCTGTCGCGCCGACCGGCCTCGTTACGAAACACCAGTGCCGGACGCTCGTCACGAAAACGCAGCAGGTTTTCGGCGTAGTTCAGCCGAGCCTCGGGAAACCAGCGTGCGCCAGGCATCCGTTCGCCATCGACCAGCACCCGTTCGCCGCGTTCGCTCGCCTTTACCTCGGTAAAATCCCAGATCAGTGACCAGAAGTCTTCCGGCCGTTCTATCGACCAGCGATAGAGCGCATCGTAGCGGTCGACATGCATGCCGGCCCGCTCGCCGGCCTGTCGCATGAATCGATGCAGGTTGCTGCGCTCGATTTGCATGGCATCAGGTTGCCACAGAATTCTGTTCATCGTTACCGCTCCTCGTCGTGTCCTTGTGAGAGTGAGTCATGGGTACAGCTCACGCGATGTCGCCAGCCGGTTGATTGCTGGTTTTATTGGGTTTTTCAATGCGTGTTTCGGTTAAGTCAAACCGCGAGAGTCTCTGGTTCAGCTGCGCGGCCGTGTCAGGGCGATGCTGCGCCCGGCCAGTGCCGGCCAGTCCTGGTTGCCCTGGCGTTGTTGCAGGGTTGCGACCCGGTCTGCGGTGTCGGGCAGCATGGGCGCGGCCCGGTGGGCCGACATGTCCATGTGCAGCAACAGGGTTTCCATCGCCGCCAGCTCCATGCCGCTGTCGCCGTGGCGCATGGTAAAAAAGACCCGCAGCTTTTTGGCATCGCTTTCGAGCAGCCGGGCATCTACCTGCAAGGGTTCGCCCAGACTCACTTCCCGCAAATAGTGCACCATGCTCTGCAACGTATAGACAGATACCTGATATTCGGCGCGAAACGCCTCGTCCAGGCCAATCTGCACCATGAATTCATCGATGGCCTTGCTGAACACCAGCACATAACAGGCGTCATTCATGTGACCGTTATAATCGATCCATTCGGGCAGGACAGGCCCGTCAAATACCTTGAGTTCAGTTGCCATGTTCAGTCTCTTGTGAAGATTGCGCCAATGTACCTTTTGGACAATACTAACCCTCCTTTCCCGAAGAATTTGCCTGAATCCGCCTATTATTAGCCCTGAATATGAACGGAATAAGAGTGTGGGAGAGGCGTCGCGGATTGCAGACCAACACCTGAAACAACCGTACATCCAAGGACCGAGTGAACCCATGTTTGGAGATCGTCCCCACCGTTACCCTCAAGTCATTGGTTTTTTGCTGGTACCCGGCTTCTCGCTGTTCGGCCTGACGGCCATGCTGGATCCGTTGCGCCACGCCAACCAAAGCAGCAACCGCGAACTGTATCGCTGGCAACTGATCTCGGAGCAGGGCGGGGCGGTGCGCAGCAGCGACAACCTGGACATCATGAGTGACACCGGCATCCGTGATCTTTCGGTGTGCGAAACACTGATTATCTGTTCCGGCTACGATCCCCATGCCCAAATTACCCCCGGTTTGCTGGGGTTTATTCGCAAGCAGGCCAGCCACGGCGCCGATATTGGCTGTCAGGACACCGGCGCCTATATTGCCGCCGCCGCCGGCATACTGGACGGCTACAGTGCCACTCTGCACTGGGAGAATCTGCAGAGCACCGCAGAGGCGTTTCCCCGGGTCGATTTGGTACAGGAACTGCTGGTGGTGGATCGAGGTCGCTTCTCGTGCCCTGGCGCCCTGTCGGGACTCGACATGATGCTTTATCTGATCGGTACCCAGCACGGTAATGGCCTGGCGACCACGGTGTCGGACAAGCTGATCTATACCCACAAGCGGGCCCACAGCGATCCCCAGCGTATTTCTTTGCAGAAGCGCCTGGACAGCCGCAACCCCCGTCTGGTCGAAGCCGTGCAGTTGATGGAACGCAACCTTGAGGAGCCGCTGCGCATCAGAGAAATGGCCGCTCAGCTACAGCTATCCGAGCGGGAGCTCGAGCGCCTGTTCCGCCATTATCTGCAGCAGACCCCCAGCGCCTACTATCGCAACCTGCGTCTGGACCAGGCCCGCTGGATGCTGCAGCAAACCAGCCAGAGTGTCACCGATATCTCTGTCGCCTGCGGCTTTGCCTCCCTGTCTCATTTCACCCGCAGCTACCAGCAGCGCTTCCACAAAAATCCCAGCCGGGAGCGCTGAGCCGCATCCGCCAACATTTTCAATGCCTGCTGTAACACCGCTGGCGCAAACGAATATCCCTTGTTCATTTGCGACACCGGTCGAACATGTTCGTATTTTGTAAAAAATGAATCGCATACAGGCAAAAGACTCCTGCCGATACGCGTAACTTTAATGACCAGCCGGATGCACCGGGCGGTCTTGCCACTGCCTCCCGGCTCGACAACACAAAACACCAGGAGTCAGAATCGCCATGAATCAGGACGTCATCATCACCTGCGCCGTTACCGGTGCTGCCGATACCGCCAACCGCAGCCCGCACGTGCCGGTTACCCCGAAAGAGATTGCCGATGCCGCCATCGAGGCCTGGAATGCCGGTGCCGCCATTGCCCACATGCATGTGCGCGATCCCGAAACCAAACAGTGTTCCCGCCGCCTGGATCTGTACGCCGAAGTCTGCGAGCGTCTGCGCGCCGCCGACTGCGACGTCATCATCAACCTGACCGCCGGCATGGGGGGCGACCTCTATATCGGCCCCGAGGAAAACCCCACCGCCTTCTGCCCGGAAACCGACCTGGTCGGCGGCCTCGAACGCCTGGTGCATATCGAAGAGCTCAAACCCGAGATCTGTACCCTGGACTGCGGTTCGGTCAATTTCGGTGACAGCAACCTGGTGTATATCTCGACGCCGGACATGCTGCGCAAGGCGGCGGCCCGCATCCAGCAGCTGGACGTTACGGTCGAGCTGGAAATTTTCGACACCGGCAACCTCTGGTTCGCGCTGCAGATGATGAAAGAAGGGCTACTCGACGACAACGCCATGTTCCAGCTCTGTCAGGGCATTCCCTGGGGCACACCGCCGGAGCTGAGCCTGCTCAAGGGCATGGTCGACATGCTGCCGGCCAACACCAACTGGACCGCCTTTGCCTTGGGCCGCAACCAGTTGCCCTGGGCGGCACAGTCAGCCCTGCTCGGCGGCCATATTCGCGTCGGCCTCGAAGACAATCTGTATCTGGGCAAGGGCCGGTTCGCCACCAACGGCCAGCTGGTCGAGCGCGCCGTCAATATCGTCGAAAACATGGGATCTCGGGTGCTCAGCCCCAGCGAAGCCCGCCAGAAACTGCGTCTGCGTGGCACTCAGTAACGCCCGTTGTAACGACACAGCACTCAACCCTATTCGGAGCAAATACCATGACTCGTCCTCTACCAACTGAAGTTACCAAAGCCGGCGTGCTCGGCACCGGTGTTATCGGCGGCGCCTGGGCGCTGCATTTTCTGAGAATGGGCATGGACGTGGTCGCCTATGATCCGGGCCCCAATGCGCGCGAAAAACTGCTGGCGATGGTGGAGCAAATCTGGCCGACCATGCAGAAGCTGGGCCTGCGTGAAGGCGCGAGCCCCAGCCGGCTGCGCTTTGCCGACAGCCTGGAAGAGCTGGTCAACAGCGTCGAGGTGATTCAGGAAAGTACGCCGGAGAATCTGAATGCCAAGCGCGGCCTGTTCGCCGAACTCGACAGGCTGGCCCCGCCCGACGTGGTGATTATTTCCAGTACCTCGGGGTTTGCCATGACCGACATGGCCGTCGAGGTGCAGCAGCAGGCCGATCGCTTTGTGGTCGGTCATCCGTTCAACCCGCCCTATCTGGTGCCTTTTTGCGAAGTCTGTGGCGGCGAACGCACCAGCCAGGACGTGGTTGACTGGACGGCGGCCTTCTACGAGGCGATCGAGAAGCAGGTTGCCAAGATGGACAAGGAATTGCCGGGCTTTATCGGCAACCGCTTGCAGGAAGCCCTGTGGCGCGAAGCGCTGCACATGGTGGCCAACAACGAATGCTCGGTCGAGGATATCGACAAGGCCATCGCCTATGGGCCGGGTCTGCGCTGGGCCATCATGGGCCACTGTCTGACCTATCACCTGGGCGGCGGCCAGGGCGGCATGGCGCACCTGCTGGATCACTTCGAGGAATCGCTGAAAGAGCCATGGACCCGTTTGGATGCGCCTGAACTGACACCGCAGCTGAAAGACGATATGGTAGCCGGCTGCCTGAGCCAGGCCAATGGTGCCTCGATCAATGAACTGATCCAGGAGCGGGACGACTGCCTGATCCGCATCATGCAGACACTCAAGGAATATCGCGACGAGCAGGGTATTCGTCGTTAACACACCTGCAATGGGGCAGGGTTAAGGCCCCATTGCCGTTTATCACCAACATCAAGGAGGCTGTTTATCCATCGAGCAATACAAGGACCCGTATTATGGCTTATCGGAGACAAACAGAATGTCTATAGAACAACAACTTGCAGATAATCACGGTCGTTTCAAGACCGATGTCCTGGCCCGCAAGGGCCTGTTCAAGGGGATGCACAGGGGAATGACGGTGGCCTCGGCCGCGCTGGTGCTCGCCTTCGTGCTCTTCACCGGCTTCAATACCGAACTGGCCAGCAGTATCTTCGGCACCGCCCGCAGCTGGATTGAAACCACCTTCGGCTGGTACTACCTGGTCACGGTGGTGTTCCTGATCGCGACCTGCTTCTACATCGTGTTCAGCCGACATGGCAGCACCCGTCTGGGCGATGACGACACCCGACCCGAGTTCAGCAATTTTGCCTGGTTTTCGATGTTGTTTTCCGCCGGCATCGGCATCGGCATCCTGTTTTTCGGTGTCGCCGAGCCCATCTTCTATCTCGACAACAGCGGCGCCTTTGGCTACCCCAACAATCCCTACGCCGACATGGCCGGCGCCACCGGTCTCGGTTACGACCGGGCCGTCGATGCCCTGCGCGTTACCTTTTTTCATTGGGGCTTCCACGGCTGGGCGGTTTACGTCATCGTCGGCCTGTCGCTGGCCTATTTTGCCTACCGCAAGAAACTGCCGCTGGCGCTGCGTTCGGCCCTCTATCCCTTTATCGGCGATCGCATCTATGGCCCCATCGGTCATGTGGTGGATATGCTCGGCGTACTCGGCTGTGTCTTTGGCGTCGCCACTTCGCTGGGGCTTGGCGTCAGCCAGATGTCGGTCGGTCTGGAACGGCTGATCGGGGTCGACCCGGGTATCAACACCCAATTGGTGCTGATCGCCCTGATTTCCGTGATTTCCATTCTGTCGGCCGTGTCGGGCGTTCAGCGCGGCATCAAGATCATTTCCGAGTGGAACATCATTATTTCGGTGCTGGTTATCGGCTTTTTCCTGTTCGGTGGCCCGACCGCCTGGCTGCTGGGCATTTTTGCCGAATCCCTCGGTGATTACCTGGTCAACTTCGTGCAGATGGGACTCTGGTTCCCCGAAGAGGAAGGCCCTGCCAGCTGGCAGAATGGTTGGACCGTGTTTTATTGGGGCTGGTGGTTGGCCTGGGCACCCTTCGTCGGTCTGTTCATTGCCCGAATCTCCAAGGGCCGCACCCTGCGTGAATTCGTGCTCGGTGTGCTGCTGGTACCGACCCTGGTGATCTTTGTCTGGCTGGGTATCTTCGGTGGTACCGCGCTCTGGCAGGAACTGAACGCCGCGGGCGGCCCCGGCAATGCGGGTCTGATCACGCTGGTCAATGACTGGAACCTGCCGGCCGCGCTGTTTGCCAGCTCCGATGGCATTGCCGGTGAAGGCACCCTGGGCTGGATTATTTCGGCGCTGATGGTGTTCCTGCTGATGAGCTGGTTCGTCACTTCGTCGGACTCCAGCACCCTGGTACTGACCACCATACTGTCGCTGGGCAATGAAGAGCCGCCACAGCTGTTCCGGGTATTCTGGGGCATAGTGATTGGTCTGGTTGCCGCCGTGCTGCTGCTGGCGGGTGGCCTCAGTGCCCTGCAAACGGCGCTGATGGCCGCGGCCCTGCCCCTGAGTCTGGTCATTCTGGCCATGACCTGCGGGGTGCTGACATCTCTGTGGCAGGACTCGGGACAGATCCGCGCCCCAGGCACTGTGCCCGGAGTCTCAGAGCCCCAGAACGACTGACGCCAACCGGGCCTGCGCTGCACTTACTTTACGTAGCGCAGGCCCGTTTCAGGAGTTCACATGCAAGCATCCACACCAACCGGGACGGCGGCGAGCAATCCCGCCGCCGTCCCGCCCATATTGCACCCCGACGACGACGGCGTTATTACCGTCTCCTTCCTGCTGTTGCCGGAATACGCCATGGTGTCGCTGCTGTCGGCGATAGAGCCATTGCGCATCGCCAATCGCCTGGCCGGGCGGGAGCTTTATCGCTGGCAGTGCCTGAGCGAGAATGGCCAGGCCGTGATGGCCAGCAATCAGATGGCGCTGCAACAGCATCTGGATATGCACGCCGTCGACACGCCGCGCAACCTGTTTGTCAATGCCAGCTTTCACCCCGAACGTCATCAGAGCCGCCACCTTATTGACTGGCTGCGTCGGCTGAACCGGCGCGACTGCCTGCTGGGCGCGCTGGATACCGGTTGTCACCTGCTGGCTCGGGCCGGTCTTCTGAAAGGGCATCGCGTTACCCTGCACTGGGAAGCCGTACCGGCGTTCCAGGAAACCTACCCCGACATCCTGATCAGCCCGGAATTGTTTGAAATCGGCCGCAATCGCATCACCTGCGCCGGCGGTACCGCCGCCACGGACATGATGCTGCACCTGATCCGGCAGCAATCGGGCACCGCATTGGCGCTGCAGATTTGCGATCAGTGCATCAAGAGCGGCATACGGCCGCCTTCCGATCGGCAACGCATCGGCCTGCCGCGACAGCTCAATATCCATCATCCACGGCTGATCCGGGTGCTGGCGCTGATGGAACAGCATATCGAAACACCGCTGACCCCGGCGGAACTGGCCAGTAGCGCCTTTATCTCGCTGCGCCAGCTGGAACGGTTGTGCCGGCAATTTCTGGATACATCTCCCTCCGCCTACTACCTGACGTTACGTCTCGAACGGGCCCGACAGTTGCTGCAGGAGACGGATCTGAGTGTCTGCGAGGTCGGCAGTGCCTGCGGTTTTATCTCGGCGTCCGGTTTTTGTCGCAGCTACCGGCGTCACTTCAACATGACGCCCGGTGAACAGCGACGCCGTGGCGCCGGCTGATCCCCAAACCTGCATGGAGAAATTTACAGGGTGCGCTCCAGTACCCGGATGCGGGACAGCAACTCGTCACGATCGACATAGCAGCCCTGCAGGTGACGCTGACCCTGCTGCAGATCAAACGCCTGGCGGGCATGCAGCACGCGGCGGTTGTCGAACACCAGCAGGTCGCCGGGCAGCAGACGGTATTCAAACTGGAAACGGGGCTCTCGGGTCAGGCTGATAAAGGTGCGGTAGGCGCGATAGTGCCGCATGACCTGATCGGCCGGCACATCCAGCGGACCGCGCAAAAAATTGGCAAAACGCACCTCGATAACCGTGCCCTGACCGTCGAGCACCAGCGCCGGCCCGCGGAAACGGTAATCGCTGTGGCGATCCTTGTTGTAGAAGTCCATCGGCAGGCTGCTGAGGGCATCGAAGTCGTCGGGATACTGTTCACGCATGTGCTGGGCAATGCGAAAGCCGTCCACCAGAATCGACTCGCCCCCGAGAGCGTCATTTTTAAGACAATGCAGAAACTGTAATCCCGGCTGCAGTTCCCGCGTAGGCAAGTCGGTATGCAGCGGCAGACGCAGGTTGGTGTAGGCGGCGGTATTGGCGTCGGGTTTGGAACGCACATCGAACAGGGTGCCGAAATTGGTTTCCCGGATAAAAGAGATACGAGCGGCCACCTGCTGCAGCGTGCCGGGCGTGGTATCCGTGTTTTGCAGCAGGGAAATGCCGGCATCACGCAGCTGGCGCAGCCAGCTCAACAGCACGGCATCATTCTGCATCATGTCGGCGTAATCGTATCTGGCAAGACGGGTTGTGATGGAGTCTTTATCCCAGATATCGGGTTGCCATTGTCGGGCCTCCCGGGCCTGTTCGCTGTAGCAGTGGCTGCGTAACCAGCCGGGATGAAAGCGACTGACATGACCGTCAGTATCCCACTGGATATGCAGATAGCCTTCGTCCAGCTGCGCCTCTACCGGCCGAATAGACAACGGCACATCACAAATCTCGAACAGCTGCTCCCGGGTCAGGGACGACACGCAGCTGGTGCACGGGCAATTGTCCCGCAGCCACAGATAATGAAATTCGCTCTCGTGGCCATCGTCCCAGACCAGACGCAGAGAGTCCGGCCCCGTCTCGATACTCAGCGGCTGGTGGGTCACCGGATACGTGCCGTAGCCGGCGATGTCGAAGGTGGCGCTGTTGTCAATCATGTGGGGGTCTCCAACCTGGTGGCAGCTGTTCGGGTGACAGCATTGGCGACCATGTTAAGGCGAAACCCCGGTACGGTGATGTTGCCAGGTCGACAGGCTATAGGCATCAGGCGACAACCCGGGTGTCGGCAGATATGGCTCCAGTGGAGGATGCAGGACATTGCCCAAATAGATCACTGCCTGTCATGTCGCACTCGGAACAGTCGGTGGGCAGCAGGACGCCCAGGCATAAACCAATGTCGTATCGGGCATATTTCATACAGGGTTTAGCTGTTGTTATAGAGGCCGGTTTTTGCTCATAACGACAGCCCACTGCCGTTATGGACAAAATCTGTACCGGCAAGCGGCGGGCCTTCAGGATCTTAGGCCTCCGTTGCCGCTAGATGTTTATTAACCCGACGGAGATCTTGTCCTATGTTAGGCAAAGATGGACTTTTGAAAGGAATGAGCCCGGCGGCGACGATCAGTTCCATGATTATCGTTACCTTGTTTGTAATGGGAGGTGCCTTTTTCCCCGAGGCGGCCGCCACCCTGTTTGACGGCATATCGGGAGCGCTCCTCACTCACTTCAAATGGTATTACATCGCCATATTGTCGTTGATGCTGGTGTTCTGTGTGGTGCTGGCCTTCAGCCGTTTTGGCAGCCTGCGCCTGGGAGCCGATGACTCCCGCCCGGAATACAGCCTGGGTACCTGGTTTGCCATGTTGTTCAGTGCCGGCATGGGCACCGGCCTGGTGTTCTGGGCGATTGCCGAACCCATCTACCATTTTCAGAGCAACCCCTTCATTACCGAAGGCATGACGCCGGAGGCGGCCGAAGTGGCCATGCGCCTGACCTTCTTCCACTGGGGCCTGCATCCCTGGGCCATCTATGTGGTAGTGGGTCTGTCCCTGGCCTACTTCTCCTACCGCAAGGGGTTGCCACTGACCATTCGCTCCGCGCTCTATCCGTTGATCGGTCAGCGCATCTATGGCTGGATGGGTCACACCGTGGATACCCTGGCGGTGTTCGGTACCATCTTCGGGGTAGCGACCTCCCTCGGCTTCGGGGTGTCCCAGATCAATACCGGCCTGAATCACCTGTTCGGCATGGAAATCGGTACCAGCAGTCAGTTGATCCTGATCGCGGTGATCTCGCTGATTGCCACCGTGTCGGTGCTATCCGGACTGGGCCGGGGCGTAAAATGGCTGTCGGTGATCAACATGTGGTTGAGCGCCGTCATCCTGCTGTTCCTGCTGTGTTATGGCCCCACCCGTTACCTGCTGCTGAGCTATGTGCAGGGCCTCGGTGATTACCTGACCCATGTGGTTGGTCTGAGCACCTGGACCGATGCCACCAAAGACAGTCAGTGGCAGTCCTGGTGGACGGTATTCTACTGGGCCTGGTGGATGTCCTGGTCACCCTTCGTCGGCATGTTTATCGCCCGCATCTCCAAGGGGCGTACCGTGCGCGAGTTTATCTGCGGCGTGATGCTGGTACCGACCCTGCTCGGTCTGCTCTGGCTGACCCTGTTCGGTGGTACCGCCCTCTATCTGGAGCTGAACCATACGGTCACCAATGCGGCCGGAGAAGCGGTCGCGGCCGTGGGGCAGGCCGGTATCGTGACGGCGGTGGCTGATGACGTCACCTCGTCGCTGTATGCGACCCTGGAGCTGCTGGACGGCGGTACCATGGGTACCCTGGCTTCGGTGCTGGCAACCCTGCTGGTGGCGCTCTACTTCATTACCTCCGCCGACTCCGGCACCCTGGTGGTGACCACCATACTGTCGCTGGGCAATGAACATCCGCCGCGCGGTCAGCGGGTGCTGTGGGGCGTGGCGGTGGCGGCGGTGGCGGCCATCCTGATGCTGGCCGGTGGTCTCAAGGCAGTGCAGACCGCGGCCATTATCGCCGCCTTCCCGTTCTCGTTCGTTATCCTGGTAATGATGTGGGGCCTGTACCGCGGCCTGCACGAGGAGGTGCCGGTCACTCAGCCGGTGACGGTCGACACACCGGTCACCATAGAGGTGCCGGTGAAGGTGCCGCCGGCATCCTGACCGGTCATTGTTACCCTCATCCTGAGCGACATGAAATAAGGGGCGAAAGCCCCTTTATTATGCCTGTTATCGAAGCCGTGCTGCCCCCGGTTGGTGCAGTATCGGCCGTTCGGGCAGGCAGGATCGTGAAAAGTGACGATTTATTATAAAAAACCCTCGGCAAACAGCTGTTTGCCGAGGGTTTTTTTATCTTTTTTGAGCGTAAGAGAGTGGCGCGTATCTTGCTGGTGAGTAGTAAGGGAAGGTGTGATGTTTTCAGGCGCTTCCGGGGCAGGGCGGTGGCAACCGAGTCTGTGAGTTTGGCCACGATGACGGAATTATCATGGCTTGGTCACAAGTTATCACCGAACGCCTGAAAATTGCCGCTCTACAGGTTTCCGAAATCTCACTTATGGTATATGTTTCGCAAATGTGTTTATTTATTATTTAAATGAGCACTTTTTGTTATCGAGTTGATGTCGTGTTAACAGGATCCCGGTGAGATATTGCAGGGACCAGGAGCAAGCGCAATGAGCCAGATACAACGTGTTGGTTTCCTACTGATAGATAACTTCACCATGATTTCCCTTGCCTCGGCCATCGAGCCGCTGCGCATGGCCAATCAACTGTCGGGCAAGCCGCTCTATGAATGGGTGATGCTGACCGAAACCGGGGCACCGGTGCGGGCCAGTGATCATTTGCTGGTAACGCCGGATCACAGTATTCAGGACTGCGGTCATCTGGACATGATGATCCTCTGTGGTGGGGTAGGAGTGGTTAATGCCCGCAGCCGGGCCTTGCGTACCTGGGTGCAGCAGTTGGCCAGGCGCAAGGTCAAGCTGGGGGCGGTCTGCACCGGCAGTTATTTGCTGGCCGATGCCGGCGTACTGACCGGCTATCGTTGTACCCTGCATTGGGAATACATGGCGTCGTTCAAGGAAGCTTTCCCCAAGCTGGAAACCAGCAGCGCCCTCTATTGCATAGACCGGGATCGGCTGACCAGCAGCGGCGGAACCGTACCGATGGACATGATGCTGCACCTGATCGAAAAAGAGCATTCCAGCGCCCTGAGTACCGCCATTTGTGACATGTTCCTGTGCGAGCGTATCCGCGAGGGGCAGGAAGAGCAGCGGGTGCCGCTGCGCCATATGGTGGGCACGACCCAACCCAAACTGGCCGAGGTAGTGGCACTGATGGGGGCCAACCTGGAAGAGCCGATCACGCTGAATGAGCTGGCCTGCTACGTGGGCTTGTCCCGGCGTCAGGTTGAGCGACTGTTTCAGCGGCATGTGAAATGTTCGCCTTCCCGCTATTACCTCAACCTGCGCCTGACGCGGGCCCGGCAACTGCTGCGTCAGACCTCGCTGTCCATTATCGACATCGCCACCGCCTGCGGCTTTGTGTCTACGCCCCATTTCAGCAAATGTTACCGGGAGAACTTCGGCGTGCCGCCGCGGGATGACCGCAGCGGCAGAGCCAAGCCCAAACCGACGCTGGATACCCCCATACTGCCGGGTTTGGTCATGAACATGCAGCTGGACATGGCGCGGGGAGAGCCTACCTTCGCCTCGGTGACCCTGTAGCTTTTTCCTTGAAGTGAATTCCCATCTTATCGTCATGCCCGCGAAGGCGGGCATCCAGGGCAGGGAGCATCGGCCTGACCACGGTGTCCGGTCTGCTGGGGCGCATGGACTCCCGCCTTAAATGATGTCGGGCCACAGATCCCGCCAGTCAGGGTTGTGTTCTTCAATCAACCTTAGCTTCCAGGCGCGGTTCCATTTCTTGAGTTGTTTCTCGCGGCTAATCGCTGTGTACATATCCGCATGAAGTTCGAAGTACACCAATATATGTAATGCGTAGCGGGCGCTAAACCCGGCTACTTCTTCCTGCTTGTGTTGCCATATACGCTGTACCAGATTGCTGGTCACGCCAATATACAGGGTGCCGTTTCTATTATTGGTCAGCATGTAGACGGCGGGCTGTTTGGACATGGTGATAACCATTCTGAAAACGGTACTTCCAAGCTTAGCGATAAAATGACAAGCAACCGGCGTTCATGGATCTCGCTCCCAATATGTTTTTCTTCAAGGTTCCTTTTCACCCTTTCACCCTCGTTATGCCTGTTTTTCTTGTCATGCTCGCGAAGGCGGGCATCCAGGGCTGGGAGCATCGGCCTGACCACGGTGCCCGGTCTGCTGGGGCGCATGGACTCCCGCCTTCGCGGGAGTGACGAAAAGAAGTGCGGGAGTGACGAAAAAAGCGTGGAGTGACGTACTTTCGTGGCAGGGGTGACAGTGTCGTCACTGCAGTGACGTTTTTGGCTATGTGGTCGTCGTTTTCAGCCAGTGTACACACAGAGCCGCGGGCTAGACTGCCCTTGAATCCGGTGGTCTCCATGCCACCAGCCACATTTACTCAAGGAAGGTCTGGCCATGCAAAATGCAGCTGAACTACATAACCAGGCGGTCGTGATCGACGGCCTGATCATCGCCAACTGGGGGCGGGAACTGTTTGAAGACATGCGTCGTGGCGGGCTCACCGCGGCCAACTGTACCGTGTCGGTATGGGAAGGCTTTCAGGGCACCGTTAACAACATCGCCGCCTTCAACCGTCATTTCCAGGAGCATGCCGACCTGATCCGTCCGGTGCGCACCACCGCCGATATTCTCAAAGCCAAGGAAGAGGGCCGTACCGGCGTGATCCTCGGTTTCCAGAATGCCCATGCCTTCGAAGACCAGCTGGGTTATGTGGAAATCTTCAAGCAGCTGGGTGTGGGCATAGTGCAGATGGCCTACAACACCCAGAACCTGGTGGGCACCGGCTGTTACGAACGTGACGGCGGCCTGTCCGGCTTTGGCCGTGAAGTGGTGGCCGAAATGAACCGGGTCGGCATCATGTGCGACCTGTCCCACGTGGGTGCCCAGACTTCCAAGGAAGTGATTCTCGAGTCCAAGAAGCCGGTGTGTTATTCCCACTGTCTGCCGGCCGGCCTGAAGGACCACCCGCGCAACAAGTCCGACGAAGAGCTGCGCTTCATCGCCGATCACGGCGGCTTCGTCGGTGTCACCATGTTTGCCCCCTTCCTGAAGAACGGCATCAACTCCACCATCGACGACTATGTCGAGGCCATCGCCTATGTGATGGAGCGGGTCGGGGAAGATGCCATCGGTATCGGTACCGACTTTACCCAGGGTCACGATCAGAACTTCTTCGAATGGCTGACCCACGACAAGGGCTATGCCCGCCGTCTGACCCGCTTCGGCGACATCATCAACCCCGAGGGTATTCGTACCATAGGTGAATTCCCCAATCTGACCGAAGCCCTGCTGCGTCATGGTTTCTCTCCGCGTCAGGTAGAGAAAGTCATGGGCGGCAACTGGATGCGTGTGCTGAAAGACGTCTGGGGCGCATAAGCCATAACAAGGAAGCAAGGAGAATCACAATGTCAGTACATGCACCCGAAATGCCGATTGAAGTGAACAGTGAGACCGGCGTCTGGACCACGGACGCGCTGCCCATGCTGTATGTGCCGCGTCACTTCTTCGTCAACAACCACATGGCGATTGAAGAAGAGCTGGGCCCGGAACGTTACGCCGAAATTCTGTACAAGGCCGGTTACAAGTCTGCCTGGCACTGGTGCGAGAAAGAGGCCGAGTGTCACGGGCTCAGCGGTGATGCGGTATTCGAGCATTACATGAAGCGCCTGTCTCAGCGTGGCTGGGGGCTGTTTTCCATCGAAAACCTGGATATTGCCGCGGGCACCGCCCGGGTACGGCTGGATCATTCCGCCTTCGTCTACCAGTACGGCAAGGTGGATCGCATGGTGGATTACATGTTTACCGGTTGGTTTGCCGGTGCCGTGGACCAGATTGCCGAAAGCCAGGGGTTGTCGGTGCGCACCGTCGCCCGCCAGACCCAGAGTGGCGCCCAGACCGGCTGTGATTACGGCCTGTTCGAGGTCAGCCCGATTTAAGGTGCGCCGCCTGCGCTTGGCGGTAGAAGGTGTGACACGCCGACACGCCGTAAACCCGTCCATGGGGGCTCCACTGCGCCATCCCTGGCGCAGAGGGTCGGCTTAGTCATCACCTTCCACCGCCTGCGTGGTCATCGCGACAGGATAGTAGTTATCGGCGGGCCGGTTGCCGGCCGCCAGACAAGTCAGCAGAGGGATCCAGGATGGGACAGTTCGACGCCTTGCTTCAACCCATGAATATCAACAAACTCACCATCCGTAACCGGGTAGTGAGTACGGCCCATGCCGAGGTGCATGCCACCGACGGCGGCATGACCACAGAACGTTACGTCAAATATTACGAAGAAAAGGCCAAGGGCGGCCTGGGCCTGGCCATCTGCGGCGGCTCCAGCGTGGTGTCCATCGACAGCCCGCAGGAATGGTGGAGTTCGGTCAACCTGACCACCGATAGCATCATCCCCTATTTCAAGAATTTGTCTGAGGCCATGCACAGGCATGGCGCCAAGATCATGATTCAGATCACCCACATGGGCCGACGTTCCCGCTGGGACGGTTATAACTGGAGCACCCTGCTGTCGCCTTCTGGCATCCGCGAGCCGGTGCACCGCGCCACCTGCAAGACCATAGAGCCGGAAGATATCCAGCGTATCATCGGCGATTACGCCCAGGCCGCCCGTCGCGCCAAGGAAGGCGGGCTGGACGGCGTTGAAATTTCCGCCGTGCACCAGCACCTGATCGATCAGTTCTGGAGCCCGCGGGTCAACAAGCGCACCGACGAGTGGGGTGGCAGCTTCGAAAATCGCATGCGCTTCGGCCTGGAAGTGATCAAGGCGGTGCGTGCCGAGGTGGGTCGCGACTTTGCCGTGGGCATGCGCATCTGTGGTGACGAGTTTCACCCGGACGGCCTCAGCCACGACGACATGAAGCAGATTGCCAAGTATTACGACGATACCGGCCTGCTCGACTTCTTCGGCGTGATCGGTTCCGGCTGCGATACCCACAACACCCTGGCCAACGTCATCCCGAACATGAGCTATCCGCCCGAGCCTTTCCTGCACCTGGCGGCGGGCATCAAGGAAGTGGTGACGGTGCCGGTGATCCATGCCCAGAACATCAAGGATCCCACCCAGGCGCAGCGTATTATCGAAGGCGGCTATGTCGACTTCGTGGGCATGACCCGGGCGTACATGGCCGACCCGCACCTGATTGCCAAGGTCAAGCTGGACCAGGTCGATCAAATTCGCCAGTGCGTGGGCGCCAACTACTGTATCGACCGTCAGTACCAGGGGCTGGATGTGCTCTGCATCCAGAACGCGGCGATGTCGCGCGAGTCCACCATGCCGCACATTATCGAGCCCACCACCGGCCCCAAACGCAAGGTGGTGGTGGTCGGTGGTGGTCCCGCCGGCATGGAGGCGGCCCGGGTCAGTGCCGAGCGCGGCCATGAGGTGGTGCTATTCGAGAAGGCGCCCGAGCTGGGCGGACAGATCACCCTGGCGGCGAAAGCCCCCCAGCGCGATCAGATTGCCGGCATCACCCGCTGGTTTGCCCTGGAGCTGGCGCGGCTGAAGGTGGATCTGCGCCTGAATACCGCGGCCGATATGCCGGCCATGATGGCGGAAAATCCGGACGTGGTGATCCTGGCGGTGGGCGGTACCCCCTTCATCGACCAGTACCCGGAGTGGGGCGCAGAAGAAGGTCTGGTGGTCAGCAGCTGGGATATTCTGTCGGGCAAGGTGGAGCCGGGCAAGAATGTGCTGGTCTACGACACCATCTGTGAATTCAGCGGCATGTCGGCGGCCGACTATCTGGCGTCCAAGGGCAGCCTGGTGGAAATGCTCACCGACGACATCAAGCCGGGTGCGGCCATCGGCGGTACCACCTTCCCCACTTATTACCGTTCCCTGTACGAGCGCGAGGTGATCATGTCTTCCGACATGGCGCTGCACAATGTGTACCGGGAAGGGGACAAGCTGGTAGCGGTACTCGAAAACGAGTACACCGGCCAGAAGGAAGAGCGGGTGGTGGATCAAATCGTGGTGGAGAACGGTGTTCGTCCCGACGAGCGGCTCTACTACGAGCTGAAGGCCGATTCCGTCAACAAGGGCCAGATCGATCTGGAAGCCCTGTACGCGGCCCAGCCTCAGCCTAGCCTGTCTCACGAGGGGCAGGGGTATCTGCTGTTCCGTATCGGTGACTGCGTGTCTCAGCGCAACACCCATGCCGCCATCTATGACGCCCTGCGCCTGTGCAAGGACTTCTGATCTGAAGGCGCCGGAGCCTGCTCCGGCGCCATGAGGTAAGCCCCTATGTTTGAGCCTGTGATCCCCTATCTGTTATTGCTCGTCTTTGCCTTAGGCCTCGCCGGGGCACTGCGGCGGGTACGTCTGTGGCGCCAGGGACAGCCCAGCCCGGTTTCGTTCTGGCAGGGTCTGGCCGCCATGCCGAGGCGCTATCTGGTTGACCTGCACCATGTGGTGGCCCGTGACAAGTACATGTCCAACACCCATGTGGCCACCGGCGGCGGCTTTGTGCTGGCGCTGGTGCTGGTGGTGCTGGTACATGGTGTTGGTTTGAAGACCGCCTGGCTGACCTGGCCGCTGCTGGCGGCCAGCCTGCTGATGATGACAGGCGCGTTTTTTGTGTGGCTGCGCCGTCGCAAACCGGCCGCCGAGCTGCCCCATTCCCGCCTGTCCAGAGGGCCCTGGCAGCGCCTGCCCAAGAGCCTGATGGCCTTTTCGGTCGGCTTCTTCCTGGCGACCCTGCCGGCGGCGGGCATATTGCCCGAAGGAACCGGCAGCGGCCTGCTGGCCCTGCTGTTGCTTGGCCTCTGTGTCTGGGGCCTGGGCGAAATGGTGTTCGGCATGACCTGGGGCGGCCCCATGAAGCACGCCTTCGCCGGCGCCCTGCATCTGGCGTTTCACCCTCGTCCGGCCCGCTTCGACGGCGGTCGCGACACCGGCCTCAAGGCGCTGGATCTGAACGCCGACAAGCTGGGCGTGGAGAAGGTGACCGATTTCAAGTGGAACCAGCTGCTGAGCTTCGACGCCTGCGTGCAGTGTGGTCGTTGCGAGAGCAAGTGTCCCGCCTTTGCCGCCGGGCAGCCGCTCAACCCGAAGAAGCTGATCCAGGACATGGTGATCTCCATGGCCGCTCAGGAGGAAGTGACCTATCACGGCAGCGGCCACCCGGGTCAGGAAAGCGCCGCCCGCACCGGTTGCCCCGACAAGCCGATAGTGGAAAGCATGCTGGACAGTCAGACCCTGTGGTCCTGCACCACCTGCCGGGCCTGCGTGGAAGAATGCCCCATGATGATCGAGCACGTGGATGCGGTGGTGGACATGCGCCGTTACCTGACCCTGGAGCGCGGTGAAACCCCGGGCAAGGGCCAGGAGGTGCTGGAAAACCTGATCGCCACCGACAACCCGGGCGGCCTGTCGCCGGCCAGCCGCAGCCACTGGGCGGCGGACCTGTCGATTCCCCTGCTCAAGCAGACCAGAGAGACCGATATTCTGTTCTGGGTGGGTGACGGCGCCTTCGACATGCGCAACCAGCGCACTTTGCGTGCCCTGGTCAAGCTGCTCAAGGCGGCGAAGGTGAACGTTGCCTTCCTCGGTGACGAGGAGCTGGACTCGGGTGATCTGGCCCGCCGGCTGGGCGATGAAGCCACCTTCCAGCGTCTGGCCAAAACCAATATCAACACCCTGGGCAAGTACCAGTTCAACCGTATCGTTACCGCCGATCCCCATGCCTTGCAGTGTCTGGGTACCGAATATGCGGAGTTGGGCGGAGACTACAAGGTGGTGCACCACACCGAGCTGCTGGCCGAATTGCATCAGCAGGGGCTGCTGCAGTTCAATGCCAACGGCAACGGGCGCATGACCTATCATGACCCCTGCTATCTGGGCCGGTACAACGGCGTGTATGACGCGCCCCGTTACCTGATCGATCAGCTCGGGTTTGAACGCACCGAGATGGAACGCAGCGGCTTCCGCTCCCGCTGTTGCGGCGGCGGCGGCGGTGCACCGATCACCGATATACCGGGCGAACGCCGTATCGCCGACATGCGCATGGACGACGCCAGGGCGGTGAACGCCGAGGTGATGGCGGTGGCCTGCCCGCAATGTACCCAGATGCTGGAAGGGGTGGTGGAGCCGCGTCCGGAGGTGAAGGATATTGCCGAGCTGCTGCTGGAGGCGCTGATCGTGCCCGGCTCGCAGCCCGCTGCCTCACCAGGGGTGCAGCAACAGCCAAAGGAGGAAGTGGCTCATGTCTGAACTGAATCGTCGTGATCCGCGCCGGTCGTGGATACTGCGCAACCGGCTTCACCCTCGTCATGATGAGCTGAATGCCGAGCTGAATGGCCAGCCGACCCGCGGCCCGACCGGCCTGCTGCGCAAGAACCCCAGGCCCCAGTGGCAATATGGTCCCAGCGGCCTGCGTCGGCTGGACCGGTTGAACATGAGCGGAGCGGCCGGGGTGACCCAGCTGTCATCGAAGAAACGCAACGAGCAGGTGGTGTTGCCGCTGCATCAGGTAGTGAATCCCCAGGCCTGGATTGCGGTCTGGCTGCAGACCAGCGGCGGTCGCCTCACCAGTCACTGCAAGGACGTGCTGGGCCAGGCCCAGCAGCTGGCGGTAGCCCGGAAACAGACCACTGCGGTGCTGGGGGTACTCTGTGGCGAACTGAAGGAAAGCGTGGAAGGGGCCGGAATCGATCGGTTGCTGCAGGTACAGGGGCCCGAGTACGACGGTTATCAGCCCGAGGCCTGGAGCCAGCTGTGCGCTCAGGTAGAAAACAACCTGAAGCCGCTGTACTGGTTGCTGCCCGACAGCGGCGAGTCCGCCGAGCTGGGTCGTCGTCTGGGCGTGGTTCTGGGCGAGCGGCCGGCTACCGGCGTATGGAAGCTGGAAGCCGACACCCTGCTGGCCAGAAACGGCGCCGGCAAGCGGGATATCCGCCGGCCCTGGTCCCGGGTTATGCTGCTGCTGGAAGAATGCGCCCTGCCGTGCGGCGAGTACCGCTACGAGGCCGGCCCGCTCGAACCGGAACAGAAGCTGGAACTGTCGGCGCCCATCAGCTCCCGACTCGAAGACCTGGGTCAGGTGGCGGTGGATCCCGCCGAAATACCCCTGGCCGAGGCCGAGTTTATCCTGTCGGGCGGCAACGGTGTGCACGACTGGCCCCAGTTCCATCAGGCCGCGACCCTGCTCGGCGCCTCGGAAGGGGCCAGCCGGGTGGCGGTGGACGACGGCTTTATGCCCCGCAACCGTCAGGTGGGGGCTACCGGTACCTGGGTCAGCGCCCGGGTCTATATTGCGGTGGGCATTTCCGGCGCCGTGCAACATCTGCAGGGCATCGGCAAATGTGAAAAGGTGGTCGCCATCAACCAGGATGCCGACTGTGACATGGTCAAACGGGCCAGCCTGACCACCATCGGCGACAGCAGCGAGATTATTGCCGAGCTGATGAAACTGGTCGAGGCCAAATCCGCACAGGAGGTGAGTAATGCAGCCTGATACCCTGAATATTGCCGTGCTGGTCTCCGAGGGCCAGCATCCGGTATCCGGGCGGGCGCGGCGCGCCCATCAGGATGCCTGCGCCCTGGAGCTGGCTCTTTCCCTGCCTCAGTCACTGAACGGCAAGGTGAGCGCCATTCACGCCGGGGATCCCGAGCAGCATGCCCTGCGAGATTACCTCGGCATGGGCATCGATGGCCTGACGGTGCTGAAGCAGACGGCGGAAGACGATGCCCTGGCGGTGCTTTACCCTTACCTGAACGGGCAGCAGCCGGATATCCTGCTGACCGGGGTACGGGCCGAGTGCGGCGAAGGCTCCGGCCTGTTGCCTTACCTGCTGGCCGAACGCATGGGCTGGCCGCTGGTCACCGGCATTGCGGCCATTGAGTCAATCGAGAACGACGAAGCCAGCTTGCTGCAGGCCCTGCCGAGAGGGCAGCGCCGGCGCATCAGAGTCAAGCTGCCCTTCGTCGCCAGTGTGGAAAGCGCCGCCGCCGAGCCCCGGCAGATTGCCTTTGCCAGGGCCCGGCGCGGTAACATAGCGCGGTTGACCCCGGCCACCGAAGCCGACCTGGCGCGGGCCGAGTGGACCCTGTCGGCAGCCAAGTCCCGGCCCAAGCGACTCAAGGTTTCGACCGCCAAGACCGCCGCCGACCGCTTCAAGCAGGCCACCGCCAAGGCCCAGGGCGGCAAGGGCCAGATCATCCGCGATGATCCCCAGGCCGCCGCCAAGGCCATCTTTGATCTGCTGGTAGAGGAGGGGGTATTACGCAAGTAGGGTGAATAAAGTTTGTCTTGGGGAAGACAATGCAAAACGCCGGCAAATGCCGGCGTTTTTTTATCGTCATTCTCGCGAAGGAACGTCATCCTCGCGAAGGCGGGGACGGGAATCCAGGGCAGGCGGCACCAAACCTGGCCCCGAGCACCGTCATCCCAAAAAAGCCGACCCAAAACCACCACCAAACCTCGACTTTCACACAGCCAATTTGGTATCTCTGCAAAGGTCGGACAAAGGGCCCGCTCCCCCGACACGCCGTAAACCCATCCCTGGGGGCTCAGCCGCGCCATCCGTGGCGCGGATGGTCGGCTGAGCAGATCCCTTTGCCCTCCCTGATGCCAGGGAGTGGCCTGTTGGCGTCGCTTATACCTGCGGACTGCCCATCGTCATTCTCGCGAACCACCCTCGTCATTCTCGCGAAGGCGGGAATCCAGAGCAGACAGCACCAAACCCGGCCTCGTGCACCGTTATCCCCAAAAAATCTGATGCCAAAGAGTGGCCTGCTGGCCCGCATGGGCCTGAACGAGTTGTTGGAAGGATAGGCAGCATTCCGATATTCGGTTACCTGTTCGACTTTGACTTCAAGGTCAACCGGTGGAATATGCAGTTGATGGAAAGGTATTTTTAATGAGTAGGGTAGGGGAATAACGCCGCCAACACAGGCGAGCGTCAGCGAGTCCAGCCAGCTTGCTGGCGTTTGTGATTGGCCTTGTTATGAGTTTCAAGCAAACAACTAACATGGGTGGCCTGTTAAGCTGAGGGTGTTAATATGGGGGGCTGGTTAGTCGTTTAACTTTTTTAACATAAAAATTACATGATCTGGCATACCATCCGTTTCTAACACTGTAATTTCCTTGAGGTGACCATCAAGCAGTTTTATTTGACCAGCCCATAATGCAAAAAGGAACTCCAAGGAAGCTTCACCTTGAGGGTTATCCCAGTTTTTAATAATTGAAATAATGATATCTGTCATTTGACGACTGTAAATCTCATCAACAGCATAATTTAACTCAATAGGTTTTGCTGCTCTTAATAAACAAGCTTGAATTACGCCATCATTATAACGATCAAAACAGACAGGACTAATCAATGTCGAATGGTAAGTCGTCGCTAAGCCGCTGTCACTCCTCATCCTTAAATCATGCAAAATGGCTTGAATTGTCCAATACACGTCTGCTTGACTTGAGTCTTGTGTTCTTAGTTGCAACCCTCCCCAAAATGCAAAAGTCTCCCTCAATTTCAATGGTTGACCTGTCGCCGATGTTAAAAACAAATCATCAGAGGATGCCACCTCAAGAGTCTTAGCCCTAGCGGCCAGTAGATTTGGTAATTTCTCCGAGGTGTCAGATAAAGGATTTTCAATCTCACTGAAGGCTGAAAGTTTCTCTTTTTCTATATCCCATACCGATTTACTTTTTTCACTAAATCTAGGTAGGTTGCAACTCCTTAAGACGACAAGCTCGAACCCGCCAAAACATAAATCTGTTTTAAGCTGCTCAAACGATGCTTCGTTCGGTAATTTCGAGAAACCTACAAAGTAAGTGATTGTAGCTGACTTCAAAATTCCACGAAGTTTTCTTGCCGTTGCAAGCAGTTTTCTTCCTGAAGTTATCGCACCAGCCACCACAAATACTGACTGGCTATCCTTCAGAGCTTCTTCACTAATATCAGAGAATTTAACCCACTTAATAGTTTCATCATCAATTTCTGCACGAATAATTTGTGTTAGTGCCCACGAGCCCTCATCATCCAATGAAATAACGGTTTGGATGTCTCTAGAAAAATGCTTATTGAGCTTCTTTGTAAGCGTACTTTTAAAAGAAGCAGGACAAGGTTCAAGCAACTTGTTTATATCAATATAAAAATGTTCTTTCTCCCAATCACCACTTGGTGAAGTATCAAACTTCAAAAGTCCCTTAACGGCGAATTCCTTAAAGAAATTTTGACGTTTAGAATCGAAATCGACTTTTTTAATGACCAATAACTCATGTTTAGGCGTTTCAGGTAAAAACTGTTCTCCTTCAATTTGAATAACCTTTGAACCCTGTTGACAAAATTTACAATGCTCTTGTGGTACTGAAGTGATACCTGACTCCACAACATTCGATATATCAAAGAGCCCACGTTGGTCAGTAGGTATATGTGAAAAAATAAAGTTAAAATGTTTTCAGGTGAGAATGCGGTATCACGAATGAGACTTTTAACTAAGCCACCACTAGTAGTCGCAGATATAATCACCAAGCTGTCTGGACTAGTAACAAAGCCAAATGGCTCTTTAAAAACTGAGTATGATTCAAAGCTTTCTATTATAGGCTGCTGATGCTGAAATTTTTTTGACAGCTGTACTGCGATGCTGATTAAGAATGAAATTGATGAGGTGTCAACATATATTCTTTTTATATTATCAGTTAAATGTGGCAATAAGCAGATAGCTAAAAATGCGACCTCTACGCCTGATGTAAATAAATTAGATGCTCTAATAAACTTATCACAATGGTCCCCTGATGGTTTGGCAAAGTGATAACTAGGTGAAGACGTAATGAGTCCTTTTCTACTTTTAAAGATTTTATTGGCCCCAGCAAGCATCATTTCACTTTTAAATAATACAGCTCCGCCTTCTATTACTGTTGTAATATCACCATTTTTATCAACAGTGATGAATTCCAACTTATCCTCAATAGCACCCACAAATGATTCAAATTCAGAAGCAAACATCGAATTCGAAATAATTCCATCCGCTACGCTATCAGTTATTCCATAGCCAATAACTACAACGTCACTTGGCACTAAATTCAACATCACATCTTCTTTGATTTCTTTAATCAACGATGATACTTCAATGTCGGAATGGCAAAATAACACTAACGATTGCTTTGTTTCTTGGCTTTTTTTTATAAATCTAAATGAAAAATAACGGCTCATTTTGAACTCTCCGTTACTTTATCTTTATCAGTAAGTGGTATTAAAATGGTAATAGATACACCCGTGGCATTGGCTTTTTTAGTTATATGTTCAGTGCAGTGTTTCTGTGAATCCCAATCCATAAATTCATAGGTATCACTTACTTGCTCAACAAAAGGCTGCCCAACAAAATCCCTATATAAAGCTAACCTATTACTCCTTACCCTCATAAATCCGTTTAAATGAGTGAGATTTGCCATCACTGCCGGTAAACCATTGCCTTTAACTAAGTTGTTTGAGGACGTGCTTCTAAATTTAAAGCATTTTTTAAGTATTTCATACTCTTCTGAAGTTGAGATTTGATCCAGAATCCCATCATTAGGATTATCTGCAAGCCAACGACCGCAATAGCCTAACCCTGCATCAACAATACTTATTTCAATGAATCGATTAGTTGAACGATTAGTACTCTTTAACGCAGCGAGATAGCCTTGTAAGGCTTCGTCATTTTTAATTGAGTTAGACACTGCATCGTCAGTTAAATTAATGCCATAGGTATAAATAAGCCTAGTTGCTGGCTTTAGCCAAGTATTTCTATTCTTATCTCGGCTACCATGTTCATGAGTATTGAAAAATAACTCATAAAACATGCGGCCTAATTCACTCACATTCTCCGCTTTAGGAAGGACGCCCCCACCAGCAACAATTGAGGACTTTATCACCATAGAGCTAATTATATTTGTTATCTGCTCTAAGCTTTGTGGGGTAGCATGTTGCGTTGGTGAAGACAGATAGAAATTACGATCAAACCCCTTGGTACTATGGTCAACAAAGGAATACCAGCAAAGGCGACCGTGCTGTTGACCATAAGAATGCTCAGGCTGATGTTCTATTGCTACTTTGGCTAAACTGTTTACTGCTTTTCTCACATCTAAATTAGATTCGATATTTAAATTTGCCGTTTTAGCCATCATTGCTGCTGTAAACTTATGTGGCGATTTAACTATATTCTCTAATTGTTCTTCAAGCTCAGCAGAACTTGCTTTAATTACCAGCTCTCGTTTGTCATTAAAACTAGCCCAAGTATTCACAGCCTGAATTGCTGCAGCGTAGCCTCCAAATGCAAGATCCTTTGACGATATAGACAGCGCTAACTTTTTATTACTTTGTCCTTCACATATTTTGGATATGACATCCTCAATTTTCTCTATCGTTAGAGAAGATGGCAGTGTGACCATGCTTACTATTCCCTTATTTTTAGTTTTGATTTTGGCTTACAAGTTATCGCACTAAACCTCATGTAGTGGTCAACTATTTCCGGACAGTAAATTAGATAGACTCTCAGCGTTTGCAGATGCTATACCATAATTGAATTGATGTGGTCTGCCCCAGTTGTAATAATCCATCAGATAAAAACTAATATCTCGCCGTGCTTCTAATTTAGTCATGTAGCCAGTGACTGGCACCCATTCATATTTTAAATTTTCTGGAATTACTAGCCTTTCTGTAAACTTTTAATCCAAAAAAATACTGCCAATCAGAATATTGCACATACTCTCCAGTGAATATAACGCCCAATTAACAAGCAAAAAATTGTTGGCTAAAATAAGCGACGAAGGAGCAAAAGCCAACTGTTTTTTGTCCTTTTTGAATTGCTTGTTAGCTCAACAACTCACTTTTAAAGCCTAGTTCTCGCAATAAAAGCCTACCAAGTGGTGCTATTTTGAATTGTTTAGTCTTAAGTTTTACACCTCTTGATGAAGTATCCATATCATATTCTTTTTCCAATAAGCCTAGAGCCGTCAGGTGCTCTTTATAGCTTTTTTGAAGTGTTGACTTATCAAATTCACTTTGAGATGACCCCATATGAGCAGCGATTGGTTCGAGGATATGTTCATGTTTTTTGGTGAAATCATCGTCGCGACCGTAACAAGGATCGAGGTAAGCCCTTAACCAAATTACTTCAATATCATTTATTTCACCTAAGATACGCAGTAAATGTTTTGACTCAAAATACTCAATATCACCTGAAGAAATGCTATTTACCACGAGTGAAGATATATAGTCTCGCCTATCATCTGAAAGAGATTTGGATGCTTGAATCAAACTTTCTTCAACCAAATCCGTGAAATTTTCGTTAGTCAGGTTACTTCTTATAACCGACTCTTCTAGGATTTCTAGTTTCCGTTGTAAAGATTCTGCAAATTTTACTATCCTTTCTATTCGCTGGTTTGGAATAACAGAGCCAGCTATTTCAGATAACAATGAACCTGCAAATGGAACCATACCTAAAGCAGATTTTGCAGCGGATGCAACATAATCGCTTCTACTTGGCTCTAAATTAATTTCCTTTTCATTGGTGATAGAATCTTCCACTAAACGTCCTTATATACTATGGTGAGCTAACATTTTAATAGTGCGCATGCGCATATTTCTTCCACCAAGCTAGTTTTCTTTTGTTTACAAAATATTGATAATAAAAAAGTTATCAGTAATTTACTGTATGTGGTGGTGAGCAAAAACACGCATGCGCGTTATCAGCAACAGCTTGCGCACTATCTTCTCTTCCCTACCCGTAACTTTTTCATATCATGAGTGTTTTTTAGCCTGCTCTGCTGTACACGCGCATGCGTTGTTGATAGTACGCACCGTTCCAGTAGTCTCGCCAATACACTGTGTAAACCACCAGCTTATTTGCCTCGACCACGCTACCGCCCTTCGCTGTTCTGGGGCTTAAGCGCATGCCCGGCCTACTTGTTTGGGTCCATTTTTGTCGTGTGAGACTGAAAAGGCAACGGAAAAGAGCACTTTGCGAGGCGGGCGTATGAATTTGGTTGGATTATGGCCGTTTGTGGGGGGCTTGCCGTGGTGGTATGAAGGTCCGCACTGGACCCCCGCCTTCGCGAGGGTGACGTTTCTTAGCGAGGGTGACGGCTTTACGGCGAGTCGGCAGAGTGGGTCCATTGACATGCCAAGGTCGCAGACGGAAAAATAGCTAATAACCGGATGTTTAAAATGTCCTGAAAACGATAGGAAGCGAAACATGACAACCAACACACTCGGAATTCTGGGGGTCGGTCATCTGGCCGCCTACACCGTCACCGGTCTGCGCAAGAGTGGTGATAAAAGGCCGATCACCCTGAGCCCGCGCAATGCCGAAGCCTCGGCGTTGCTGGCCGAACGCTGCCAGTGCTTGGTTGCCGGCAGTAATCAAGAGGTGGTGGATAACAGCGATATCATACTGCTGGCGGTAAGGCCGGAGAGGTTGAGCGACCTGCTGGAGGGGCTGACATTCAAGCCGGGGCAGCTGGTTATCTCGGTGATCGCCGGTGTTACCTTAGCGCAGTTGCGGCAATATCCGGCACTGAAAGAAGCCACCCTGACCCGTTCTCTGCCTCCCGCCAGTGTCGAGGTCTGTGCCGGACCGGTGCCGCTGTTCCCTGCCAACGCGGCAGCCGAGCAACTGCTTGGCAATATCGGCAAGGTCATAGTGCTGGAGTCGGAAGCCCTCTTCGATGTGGCGCTGGCTCATGGCTGCCTGCATGGCTGGAGTTATTTTCTGGTGCAGCAACTGATCGACTGGAGCGTGAGTAGGGGCATGGACAAGCAAACCGCGCGGGACATGGTGGTGCACTCAATCGGCAGTGCCATCGAACTCGCCGAATCCCGTCCCGAGCTCGACTACGGCGACATCGGTAACGCCATTGCCACGCCAGGCACCTTTACCCTGAAGGGCATTGAGCAGATAAAGGCAGAGAATGGCTTGCAGGCCTGGAATGACGCCATGGACGGTATCTGTAAACCGTAATAAGACCGGGTCAACAGCCCACGCCGGAGCGGACCCTTTGTCCGATGTTTGTATTGAGATGAAATAGATCGATTTCTTAATCCGATTGGTATCACTCGGCCAACACCATCAAGAATCGAGCAAGAGATATCAGTAATACAGCCTAAAAGATGTGGTTCTGTCGTCATTCCGCAGGTCCTCTCTTGTCATTCCCACGACGGCGCTGAGGGATCCCCAAAAAAATAGGCAGACATGGTAGATTTTCTCTTTTGTTAATCGCCAAAAAAACAAA
>NZ_BAABDS010000011.1:0-10501 GCF_039539745.1 Oceanisphaera sediminis | reverse complement strand
CACACCAAACGAGTCTGAACGGCGGTTCTGGAAAAGCTCTAAAACCGTGGCCACTTTTTGTTGACCACTACAGTTAGCGCCGTCTACAGACAACTCGATGCACGAGAAGAGGCAACAGATAACGCCTCCCTCGACCGTGAAATGCCAGGGACGGCATTTCCGAGCTCCCATGGATGGGTTCATGGCGTGTCGAGGGAGGCGGCTGTGTTGCCTCTGAGCTGAGGCCTTAATATGACCAGACCGTGACTGGGATTGGTATTACAGCCGCGAAAACTCGTCGTTGGCGAAGCTGGTCGGGGTTGCCTTTTGCAGCATGGTCAGCAGCAGAATGGCACGGGTCTCGCCGTCGGCTTCCTGGTAAATCGCCTCCAGCCCGGCAAAAGGGCCCTCCGTGATGCGCACCTTGTCACCACAACGGGGAATGTCACTCAGTTGCTCTCTCAGCTCATCGCTGTCGCAATGACACATCAGATCATAAACCAGCTCGGCGGGTACCTCGCAGGGGCCGCCGCCAAAGCGCACCAGATTACGCACGCCACGGGTAGAGCCAATAGTGGTGGAGCTGGTGATTTCCAGATCGGCCCGCACGAAGATATAACCGGGAAACAGGGCTTCGGTCAGCACCACGACTTTGCGCCGGCGCAGTTTCTTGACCTCGGCGTAAGGGTAAAAAGCCTCTATATCCTGATTGTTCAGGTTCAGCAGCGCCCTTTCTTCTTCCCGGGGGCGGCAATGCGCCAGATACCACTTCTGCATACAAGATCCCTGCGGCTTGGTTTGACCCGTTATTATGACAGCACAAAGAAAAAAGGCCACGGCAAGCCGTGACCTTGAACAGTTTGCAAGCCGGTGTTACCAGCCTTTGACCACGCCGCCTTTAAACAGCTCCAGGGCGGCCTGATAGACTTCTTCGCTCTGGTAGGCCTTGATGAAGGTCTGCACGCGCTCGTCGTCCTGGTTGTCTTTGCGCGCGACAATCAGGTTCACGTAAGGAGATTCCTTGTCTTCCACAAACAGGCTGTCCCGGCCGGGCAGCAGATCGATTTGCGAGGCATAGGTGGTGTTGATCACCGAAAAGGCCACGTCATCCAGCGAACGGGGCAGCTGAGGCGCTTCCAGCTCGATGATGTTCAGCTCTTTCGGGTTGGCGGTGATGTCGAGGGTGGTGGCTTCCAGACCCACGGCATCATCTACCTCGATCAGACCCTGTTGTTCCAGCAATAGCAGGGTACGGCCCAGGTTGGTGGGGTCGTTGGGCACCGCAACCTTGGCGCCGTCTTCCAGCTCGTCCAGTGACTTGATCACCTTGGAGTAGGCGGCGATGGGATAGACGAAGGTGCTGCCTACGGCGACCAGATCGTAACCACGATCGGCAATCTGCTTGTCGAGATAGGGCTGGTGCTGGAAGGCGTTGAGATCCAGGCTGCCATCGCTCAGGGCCACGTTGGGCGTGACGTAGTCGCTGAAGGACACCAGCTCCACATCCAGGTTGTATTGCGCTTTGGCCACCTTGACGGCGACTTCTGCCACCTGCTCTTCGGCACCGGCAATCACGCCCAGACGCAGGGGCTTGGCGGCGGTTTCTTCGGCGGTGTCTTTCGCCTGCTCACCACAGCCGCTCAGGGCCAGGGCCGAGGCCAGTACACTCAGGGTCGCAAACGATTTAAAACCTGACTTCATCGGGTAACTCCTTTTTAATCAACGATGATCTACACGAGCGACCAGGCGTTCGCCGGCGCTTTGAATGATTTGTACCAGTACCACCAGCATCACCACGGTAATCAGCATGATCTGGGGATCGAAGCGCTGATAACCGTAACGAATTCCCACATCACCCAGGCCGCCACCACCGATGGCTCCGGCCATGGCGGAGTAGTTCACCAGCGTTACCAGGGTGATGATAATGCCATTGAGCATGCCGGGCAGGGCCTCGGGCAGCAATACCTTGGTGACTATCTGCATACGGCGGGCGCCCATGGCCTGAGCCGCTTCTACCAGGCCGGCCGGAATTTCCATCAGGGCGCCTTCCATCAGGCGGGCCACAAACGGAATGGCAGCCACGGTCAGCGGTACCACGGCGGCGACGGTGCCGATACTGGTGCCCACCACCATGCGGGTAAAGGGAATAATAGCCACCAGCAGTATGATAAAGGGAATGGATCGGCCGATATTGACCACGGTACCCAGTATCTTGTTAAAGGCGGCGTGTTCCCAGATCTGACCGGGTTTGCTGACGTGCAGCGCTATCCCTAACGGAATACCCAGGGCGCAGGCAATCGCGCCCGAGCCAAAGGTCATGATCATGGTTTCCCACAGGGCTGATAACAGCAGATTAATCATGGCGTCGGACATAACCGAGTAACTCCACCTGAATTTTATGTTCCTGAAGATAGGCTTGTGCGGCCTGAGTCTGTTCCGGTTGACCGTCCAGCTCGGCCAGCATGAAGCCGAATTTGACACCACCGGCGTATTCGATGTCGGCGCTGAGAATGGTGACGTCGACACCCAGATCCCGGCTTAAAATGGAGATCAACGGAGTATCCACGGTTTCGCCGGTAAAGCCGAGTCGCACCAATGGCAGGGCGCCGGTGAGCGGTTCGGCCGACAGCCTTTGCTGGTATTCCTCTGGAATGTCCAGATTGATGGTGGAGGAAATGAAGCGCCGGGCCAGCTCGGTCTTGGCGTTGGCGAAGAACCAGGCCACATCGCCCTGCTCGACCAGTTCGCCATCATTGATAATGGCGACCCGGTCGCAGATACTCTTGACGACATGCATCTCGTGGGTGATCAGCAAGATGGTCAGCCCAAGAGTGCGGTTGATGTCTTTCAGCAGGCCGAGAATGGACTGGGTGGTCTGCGGATCCAGTGCCGAAGTGGCCTCGTCGCACAGCAGCACCTTGGGGCTGGGGGCCAGGGCGCGGGCGATGGCGACGCGCTGTTTCTGGCCACCGGACAGCTCTTTCGGGTAGGCGCTGGCACGGTGTGACAGGCCCACCAGCTCAAGCAGCTCGTTCACGCGCTGCTTGATGGCGGCCTTGTCCATGCCCGCCAGTTCCAGCGGCAGGGCGATATTGGCGAACACGGTACGCGAGGCCAGCAGGTTGAAATGCTGAAAAATCATGCCGATGTTACGACGGGCGCGGGGCAGGTCGCCGTTGCCGAGTTGGGTCAGATCCTGACCATCGACGAAGACGCCGCCCTCGGTGGGGCGTTCCAGCATGTTGACGCAGCGGATCAGGGTGCTTTTGCCGGCACCGGATTCCCCGATGACGCCCATGATCTGGCCGGCGGCAACGTCGAGATCGATGTTTCTGACGGCATGAACGGCGGCGTCACCTTCACCGTAGCGTTTACTGATATTGGTTAGCTTGATCATCGGAGGATGAGCCTTTCCGGTATGGTTATTAACTGCTTTAACAGATGAGTGTAGAGACAAGTCATGCAAGCATGGCTAATGGCAGTGGATGCTAGGCCGTCTGGACGTCCAAGTCAATGTAAATTTCCCCTCGGCCGGCATCGATGCCGGGGATGGGATCCAGCCTTGCTAACTCGCCGGTTCATGGGATAGGGTGAGGGGAAGGACCCGGCCGGACCGCGTTCAGGGAACGAACTTAAGGGAAAACCATGGGCCAGTATTTTCTGCGTCGGTTGTTACTGCTGTTACCTACCTTTCTGGGCATCACCCTGGTGGTGTTTGCCATTACCCGTTTCGTGCCGGGCGGCCCGGTGGAACGCATGCTGATGGAAAGCCAGCTGCAAAGCAGCGAATTCAGCCAGAGTTCCCGTGGCAGCCAGGTGCTGTCGGCCGAGCAGATTGATGAGCTGAAAGCCTTCTACGGCCTCGACAAACCGGTGTTCGAAGCCTATTGGGAGTGGCTGGGCAAGCTGGTGCGGCTGGATCTGGGCGAGTCGACCCGCTATTACCTGCCGGTATGGGAGCTGATTCAGGAACGACTCCCCATCTCGGCTTTCTTCGGCATCTGTACCTTTTTACTCAGTTATCTGGTGTCCATTCCGCTCGGTATCCTCAAGGCACTGAAACACAACAGCCGTTTCGACAGCATCAGCTCCATGTTGATCTATGCCGGCTATGCGCTGCCGGCCTATGTGGTGGGTATTTTCCTGCTTACCGTGTTCTCCTTTCAGCTCGGCTGGTTTCCCATGGGCGGCTTCGTCGGTGACGACTTCTATTATCTGGAAGGCTTCTGGCCCAAGACGTTCAACCTGTTTCACCATGCGCTGTTGCCGCTGATCGCCTATGCCATCGGCGATTTTGCGGTGTTGACCATGACCATGAAGAACAGCCTGATGGAAAACCTGTCGGCGGATTATGTGCGTACCGCCGTGGCCAAGGGATTGCCGTTTCACAAGGCGGTGACCGGGCATGCCCTGCGCAACAGCATGATTCCCATTGCCAGCCATTTCGGCAACGTGATTTCGGTGTTTTTTGCCGGGTCTTTTCTGATCGAGGTGATTTTCAATATCGACGGCCTGGGGCTGCTGGGCTACGAGGCCATCGTCGAACGGGATTATCCGGTGGTGATGGGGATACTGGCGGTGACCTCACTGTTGATGCTGGTGGGCAATATACTGTCGGATATCTGCGTGGCGATGGTGGATCCGAGGGTGCGTTTCGATGGCTAGACTGTTTTCCGACCTTACCCACAAGAAACTGCGCCGCTTTCGCAGCATTCGCCGCGGCTACTACGCCTTCTGTCTGTTCATGCTGATGGTGGTGCTGGCGCTGGCGGCCGAGCTGTGGGCCAGCAACCGGGCGCTGTTGGTCAAATACGAAGGCCAGCTCTATTTTCCCACCTATGGTGCCGTGATCACCGGCGATACCTTCGGTCTCGGTTATCAGTACGAAACCAATTACCGGGAGCTGAAAACCTTATTTGCCGAACAAGCTGCCGAACAAGCCGGGGCCGGGCAGTCCGGCAACTGGGTGTTGCTGCCTCTGGTGCCCTGGAGTCCTTATGAGCAGGACTACAGCAGCGGCAGTTATCCGCCCACCGCCCCCAGTCTGGAGCAGCGGCACTACCTGGGCACCGATAATTCGGGACGGGATATTCTGGCCCGGCTGGTGTACGGCTTTCGTACCGCCGTGGGGTTTGCCTTTATCGCACTGACTGCCAGTTATGCCATCGGCGTCTTGCTGGGCTGCGTGATGGGCTTCGTCGGTGGCAAGTTCGACCTGCTGTTTCAGCGTTTTATCGAGATCTGGTCTCAGGTGCCGTTCTTGTACGTCATCATGATACTGGTGTCGCTGACCCAGCCGAACTTCATGCTGTTTGTGGGCATCAACGTGCTGTTCGGCTGGATGGGTATCACCTGGTATATGCGTACCCTGACCTATCGGGAGAAGGTGCGCGATTACGTGCTGGCGGCCCGGGCGCAGGGGGCGGGGTTGGGGCGTATTATCGTGCATCATATTCTGCCCAATACCCTGGTAATGATAGTGACGCTGGCGCCCTTCACCGTGGTGGCCAATATCTCGTTACTGACGGCGCTGGACTACCTCGGCTTCGGCCTGCCGCCACCCACCCCCAGCTGGGGTGAGCTGTTGCGTCAGGGGGTCAATCATCTGGATTCACCCTGGATAGTGTCGTCGGTAGTAACGGCGGTATCGATGGTGTTGATTACGGTGTCTTTTATCGGCGAGGCGATTCGAGAAGCCTTCGACCCCAAACATTTCTCTCGTTATGAATAGGCAGGGAATGCGATGAAAAAATGGATAACGATACTGAATACCTGGCTGCTGGCTTTTGGCGTAAGCGCCGCCGAGCTACCGGATGAGATGGAATGGCTGACCAACAACGAGGATCCGATCTTCGCCTCAATTGAGGCAACGCGGGGCGGGGAGTTCACCAGCAGCCTGCAGAGCTTTCCGCTGACCTTCCGCACCGTGGGGCCGGACTCCAATACGGCGTTTCGCTCCTTTATTCTGGAAAATCAGCTCGGCCTCTATGCCCTGCATCCCGAAACCGAGCGGCCGATACCGGCACTGGCGACCCACTGGGCCTTCGGTGACGACAACAAAACCATGTACTTCAAGCTTAACCCGGCCGCCCGCTGGTCCGATGGCGAGCCGGTGACCGCCGACGACTTTCTGTTTGCGCTGGAGATGATGCGATCCGAGGTGATTCGGGCTCCCTGGTACAACAACTATTACACCGAGGAAATTGTCGATATCACTCGATACGACGATCACACTATCTCGGTCACCGCCGGCAGCCCCAAGAGCCGGCGGGAGCTGCTGAATACCGTCGGGGTGGCGCCTCAGCCACAACATTTCTATGAACTGACCGATGACTGGGTCCGTCGCTATAACTGGGCACAGGCGCCGGTGACCGGCGCCTATGTATTCGATGAGGTCAAGCGGGGTCGTTCCATCACCTTCAAGCGCTTGAATGACTGGTGGGGCAATGAGCTCACCTATTACCGGCATCGCTTCAACGTGGACCGGATTCGCCTGAATGTAGTGCGGGATATGAACATCGCCTATCGGCATTTTCTGCGTGGTGACATCGACACCTTCGGCCTGATCCTGCCGGAGTGGTGGCACGACAAGACCGATACCCCCGAATATCGTAATGGCCTGATCAATCGCATCTGGTTCTACAACGACATTCCGCGCGGTGCCCAGGGTTTTCATCTCAATACCGCCCACCCGAGATTGCGGGATGTGCGGGTGCGCCAGGGCATTGCCCATGCCATTAATATGCAGCGCATGCTGGATACCATATTGCGCGGCGACTACGAGCGGATGCACACCTTTGGTACCGGCTACGGCGACTTCATCGATACCGATATTCGGGCTCGGGAGTTCGATATCGAGCGGGCGCGTGCCTTGTTTGCCGAAGCGGGTTATGACCGACAGGGGCCGGGCGGCATACTGCGCAATGCCGCCGGCGACAGCCTCAGCCTTGCTGTCACTTACACTACGCAGGAGCATACCTCACGGCTGGCGATTTTGCGGGAAGAAGCGCGCAAGGCGGGGCTCGATTTACAGCTGAATCTGGTGGACGGCGCGACCGGCTTCAAGGTGATGCTGGAGAAAAAGCACGAGGCGGCCTGGCTGGGCTGGGGTGGCAGCGGCCTCTATCCCCAGTACTGGGAGTTTTTTCATTCGCTGAATGCGGATAAACCGCAGACCAATAATCTGTTCAATATCAGCGACGCCAAACTGGATGCATTGATCGAGCAATACCGGGTGACCATGGATCTGGGTGCCAAGGCCGACATCTCTCGCCAGATCCAGCAGCGAGTACACGAGCTGGCGATCTTTATTCCCGGTTATCAGGTGCCTTATACCCGCGAAGCCTACTGGCGTTATGTTCGCTTGCCCGAGGCCAAAGGCACGCGCCATTCACCTTCGTTGTTCTGGCCGATGGAAGGGGCACCGCACAGCACCGGCGGCCTGTTCTGGATCGATCAGCAGCTGAAGGCGGAAATCAAGGCTGACGACCGGACCTTTGAGCCGGTGCTCGAGGTGGTGGAAACCTGGCGGCAGAAGGATCAGTGATGGAGCCGTTGCTGAACGTCGAGAGCCTGGCCGTCAGTTTTACCACCGAAGCCGGTTGTTTTCGGGTGGTGGATGATGTCAGCTTTTCGCTGGCGTCGGGCCAGACCTTAGGGCTGGTAGGAGAGTCGGGTTGTGGCAAGAGTGTTACCGCGCTGAGCCTGCTCGGGCTGCTGCCCAGGCCGGCGGGTGAGGTGGTGGCGGGCCGGGCGTTGTTTCAGGGGCAGGATCTGCTGACCCTGACCGCCGAGCAACGCTATCGGGTACGTGGCAACAAGATTGCGATGATCTTTCAGGAGCCGATGACGGCGCTGAACCCGGTGCATACGGTGGGTCGTCAGCTGATGGAGGTCTATCGGCTCCATAAGCCCGAATTGAGCAAGCGCCAACAGCAGCAGGCCGCCGCCGAGATGCTGCGCCAGGTAGGGATACCGGAAGCCGAAGCTCGACTGAAAGCCTATCCCCATCAGTTATCCGGCGGCATGCGACAAAGGGTGATGATCGCCATGGCGCTGGCCTGCGAGCCGGACTTGCTGATTTGTGACGAACCGACCACGGCGCTGGACGTGACCATTCAGGCGCAGATACTGCATCTGATCCGGGAGTTGCAGCAGCGCACCGGCATGGCGGTACTCTTTATTACTCACGATCTGGGCGTGGTGGCTCAGGTCTGCGATCAGGTGCTGGTGATGTATGCGGGCCGCAGCGCCGAGCAGGCCGATGTATTTACCCTGTTCGAACGGCCGGTGCATCCTTATACCCAGGGGCTGCTGTCGGCCATTCCTCGTCTCGATCAACCCGGCAAAACGGAACTGGCGACCATCAGGGGCCAGGTGCCGTCTCTTGAAGAACAGCAGGAGGGCTGCCGTTTCGCCAACCGCTGCCCCTATATGACCGAGCGTTGCCAGCGGCAACCGGCTGTGGAGCGGGTAGAAGAAGCGCATCATGTCTGGTGTCATCACTGGCGGGAGTTACGGCGATGAGTGAACTACCGAAAGCAGTCATGAGCCCGCGATCGAAAGTAACTTCGAGCCCGCTGTTAAAAATAGAGCAGTTGCAACAGCACTTTACCCTAGGCGGAGGCCTGTTGCGCCGTGGTAAAACCCTGTACGCAGTCGATGGGGTCAGCTTCGAGCTGGAAGCGGGCAAAACCCTGGGGCTGGTGGGAGAATCCGGCTGCGGCAAGTCGACCCTGGCTCGAGCCCTGCTCAAACTGCATGAGCCAAGTGGCGGCCGTATCCTGTTCGAGGGGCAGGACATTACCGATTACAGCCGGTCACAAATGCGGCCTTTGCGCCAACAAATGCAACTGGTGTTTCAGGATCCTCAGGAGTCGCTGAATGGCCGCCATACCATAGGCACCATATTGCAGGAGCCTTTCGTGATCCACGGACTGGGCACGGCGGCGGAACGAAAACAATGGGCGGCCGAGCTGCTGGAGCGGGTCGGCTTGCCGGCTTCGGCGCTGGAGCGGTACCCCCACGAATTTTCCGGCGGTCAGCGGCAACGCATCGGCATCGCCCGGGCCATGGCGCTCAAGCCTCGGCTGCTGGTCTGTGATGAGGCGGTATCGGCACTGGATGTATCGGTACAGTCCCAGATCCTGAATCTGTTGCTGTCGCTGCAACAGGAATACCAGCTGGCCATGCTGTTTATCGCTCATGATCTGTCGGTGGTAAAACATATCTCGGATCATATTGCAGTCATGTACCTGGGGCGTATCGTCGAGCTGGCGCCGGCGGAAGAGTTATATCGTCGCCCTCTGCATCCCTATACTCGCGCCCTGCTTGCGGCTATTCCTGAACCGAACCCTCGTCATCGCAAGATACCGACGGTGCTGCATGGCGAGCCACCCTCACCGGCCAGTCCGCCGTCCGGCTGTCACTTTCGTACCCGATGCCCTTATGTGGGAGATCGCTGCATTACCGAAGTGCCGGCGCTTATCGGTGAAGGGCATCGTGTTGCCTGTCATTTTCAGCAGGAGATAGATCGTGGGCAACGGCTGCCTCAACAGCCCCAAGGCTGTGATATTATTGCCACTGTAACTGCGTCTTAAACCATTGCGTCTTAAACCATAGGAACTTCTAGTGACTACAGCGGCAATATTTCTGGATCGAGACGGTGTCATCAATCAGGACACCGGCTACGTGTCCCACAGTGACGACTTTATCTTTATAGACGGCGTGATCGACGCCATGAAGCAACTGAAGCAGAAAGGCTATCAACTGGTGGTAGTCACCAATCAGTCGGGCATCGCCCGTGGCCTGTTCAGCGAGAAGGACTTTATCCGCCTGACCGAATGGATGGACTGGTCTCTGGCCGACCGGGGCGTGGATCTGGATGGTATCTATTTCTGCCCGCATCATCCTAGTGAAGGTCAAGGTTCCGAAACCCAGGTGTGCGATTGTCGCAAGCCGGCGCCGGGCATGTTTCTGGAAGCCGCCAGAGAGTTGAACATCGATATGGCCTCCTCTTATATGGTCGGTGACAAGGTATCGGACATGAAGGCCGCCGAAGCGGCGGGTGTCGGTCACAAGATCCTGGTGCGTACCGGCAAGGAAATTACCGCCGAAGGGGAAGTGCTGGCCGAAGCCGTCTATCCGTCACTGGTCGAATTTGCACAGAATGTCGCCGATCTGACGTGATATCTAGCACATCGAATAAAAAGCAATCGGGTGATTGATTCTTATCAAAAAAGCCCTTGCGCAAAATCAGCGGTTCCCTATAATGCGCATCCACTGACACGGGGCAACACGCCAACGGTCACAAGGGTTTGAAACGAACAAAACAAAGTTTGATTCAACGCTTGACGAACAAATCGGAATGCGTAGAATACGCATCCCTGACCTGAACAAGGTCAACGCTCTTTAACAATATATCAAGCAAACTGTGTGGGCACTCGCAGGTAGTTGGGAAGCAAAAAAATATTGTTTTTCAATGTCTTGTCGAAGTGCACTAGAAATAGCAAAACTTCAGTAA
>NZ_BAABDS010000010.1:149995-291872 GCF_039539745.1 Oceanisphaera sediminis | reverse complement strand
GCGATAAAAAAACTGCAGGCCATTGCGGTCGAGCTTGACGGTACTCCAGGAATGGCTGTCAATCAGGCTGACAAAGTAGCGTTTAAGTTGGGCAGTCGTCAGGTTGTCCGGCGGGCAGTCAAAAAACGCGGCGATCCGCCTCACGGCACGGGCATAGGCGTCTATGGTTGCGGGTCGTTTGCCTTGCAGAGTTAAATTATTGAGATGCTGCTGATACAGCGCATCGAAGTGGCGTTGTTGTTGGCTATTCATCATGCTATCTCCAGTCCGCTACCACTCTGGTAGGGCTCTGAGATCAGTATGATAAGGAGCGCCATTTTTCTGCCGCGAAGCGGCTTAGTTCAACAAGTTGCTGCACACGGAAAAAATACTCGCTGCGCTCCCATTTTTCCGGTGAGCAAGGCGTTAAATTGCAAAGGAAGCAGTCTCAAGTATGAAGCCTCTAAAAGAGTTATGGTCTTTGGGAATTATCTGGATCAAAATAAAAATACAAAGCCCATTTTCAAATGGTGTCACAAAGGTGTTGCTATATACAGGTGCCGCGATTGTAGCTACACCATTACTTGAACATTTGTTATTTAGTGCAGTTCTTAAAAAGTGGCTGGGTATAGATCTGGGTGTTGAGGTGCCAGATACTGAAGCTTACATCACTGGGAGCATTTTGATGGTTCTGGGTGTAACTCATAATTTAATTTATCTTGCACTGCGAAATGAACGAGATGTTAAAATTATTGAAGCAAAGAACTCAGTTTATAGAGAGCTTTGGGACTATTGTGATAAAGCTATAGATGATGTGGTTAGACTGAGCCATTTGTATACATCCAAACCTTCACCTGATGATGAAAAATATGTTTCTCAAGCCGAAAACTCAGTCATCAAATATATGGGGTATTTGCGTCAACACAGACCATTCCTATTTTCAGAGGAATTCTACCAAAAAGGATGTGAATTAAATAAAATTTCTTGGTGGCAAATACAGTGTTTTAGAGCTTGTATGCAAATGAAAGAAAAACACCTGAAAGACGGCAACCAAGATTATGACTTTTACTTAGCAGAAAAAACAACTAATAAAGACATGGATCATTTAATAGAAAAGTATAATGGTTTTTGTGAGGAAATAAGGAAGTACGTAGAAGCAATTTAACAAGGCGTTAAAGTAAACGGACACAAAACAGCTAGCTGTGTTCGCTGCGCTCTCAATTTTAGCCAGCTATTTATGTGCCGCTTAACTCGGCGTTAGGCTAATTCACATTGGAGGTAAATGTTGGGAAATGTGATTCCTGAATTCACAGAGAGAGGTGAGCTTCCAGAAGGCATTCACCGTTGTAATGGTTTGCAATTCATAGAAAGATTTTGCCAAGACGAGTATAGAAAACCATTTGCTAAGTCGATTACTGATATATTCGATTTTGCGAAGGATAGAAATGCAAGGATTGTCTTTATTGGAGGTTCTTTTGTAACAGAGCGAGGTAATCCCTCAGATATCGATGTAGTAATTGTTCTTCGTGAAAAAGACCACATCCCTAGTAAAGGTGAACGGCTAATATTAAGTGGAAAACGGGCAGATATAATGTTCTGTTCGGAAGATGAACCTAAGATGATTGATGCATTTATTTCTCTGTTTTCTAGGGGGAGGTATGGTCAGAAATATGGTGTTATTCAAGTTGATTTATGCGGTGGAAACTCTGAATGGGAAATCAGGCATATGCCTGATGACGATACCCTTGAAGTGGTTAAAAGGGCATATTGCCAAAGAAAAGTTATAGACTTAAATGAATCTGAAGGTGTTCTAGTAACTATCCATGGTTTATTGAGCAATGCCTCATGGAATAGTGAGGTGGTTCCAATTTTTAGTAATGATGGTTGGACTGTGGCACCTTATTATTATGGGTATCAGACGCCAGATATTTTAATGAGGAGTTCGGAACGGAAGAGGGTGATTGATGATTTTCGTGAGTGGATCTTGTCAATAAAAGAGCAATATTGCGTATCTGCTGACACAAAAATATCAGTCATAGCACATTCGTTTGGTACATACATCATTGGTGCATATCTAGCTGGCTTTGAAGGTGATCCACCAGTAGGCTTTGAGTCAATAACTTTAACTGGGAGCATCCTAACCGAAGATTATGACTGGGACAGCATGGAAAATAAGTTTGCCGTTGGTCATGTCCGAAACGAAGTCGCACCAAATGACCAGTGGGTAAAGTGGATGCCGAATAATAACTGGTTGAAGCTAGATCCTCTATTTGGGCAAGCTGGGGTAAAAGGATTTAACTCAAAATCTGAACTGATCGAAGAAAACTCATGTAGCATTTATGACCACAATAATGTGATTAAACGAGATGTGATCCTTAAGTACTGGCTCCCATATTTAAAAGCTAATAAAGGTAAATACAATAACCGTGCATTTAAAATCTTAATGGATCGCGTGAGAACAGAATATCCGTTAAATAAAAATTAGCCTAACAAGGCATTGCAGCGGACAAGCCGCTGAATGCGGCGTTAAGCACCACAGAGAGGCAGCAAAGTTGAGCTCAGTAGTTTCAGAAGTTAATGTGTATTTTGAGGTTGTAAAAATTATTGTACAATTTGTCATAGGCGGCTTAGGTGCATTTGGTGGCTATCGAGCGGCTGTCAAAAAATTTTCTGAGACAACAAAAGATAGTGATAAAAATATTTTCACTATCTCTGTGACAAATGAAAGGGCAGCTTGGCGAAGTGAACTGCGTGAAAAAACAGCTGAATTTATTGAGCTTGGCTATCAGTTTATTGAAGGATCAGGCAAGTTGTCAGAACTTGGGAGTGTTAGATCTCATATCATTATGCGGCTTAATCCCAAAGCATGGAAATATAGCTTACAGCATTCTCTAGACCATAAGGTGTTAAAGGCAGTCAATTCTATTTATGTAGAGTGTGAAAGAGAGCGCTTAAATATTAATAAATTGAAGTCTGACATCGCTAGTCTTGAAAAACACGTACAAAATTTATTAAAACACGAATGGGATAAGTCTAAAATTGAAGCGATTGAAGGTCGAGAACGTAGTGCATAACAAGTCAAAGCACTCGGACTTGGCAAAGCTTTCATCTTTTTTGTTTCAAAAAAGCTGCCATCTTCGCCAAGCCGGTGTTTGAAGCGTTACAGGCTGGTGAAAATCATCCTTTGAGAAGGATCTGCGGCTGCAAGGGGCAATATCAGCCCTGATTGCGACGCTGAGCACGAATGCCAGAATACCCGCCGGCATTGGCCATTACCGGAGAAAAGCGATATGAAAATGGATCCTGCACCTTATCCCATCGGTACGCCCGGCACCCCCTGGGGCGAGGCGGAGCGCGGCGAGTGGCGGGCGTTGCAGCGTCGCCAACGCAGTTATGAAGCGGACGTATTGAGTGTGATCGAGCGGCTGCGTTCGCACTTTGATGTGCAGCAGTATGGCGAATTGAATGTTGGCGATGAACGTTTTCCACTGATGGCGATATGCAGCCGCGACTGGCAGGCCGATCTACCGGTGGTGCTGATTACGGGCGGTGTGCACGGTTATGAAACCAGTGGCGTGCACGGTGCTCTGCAGTTCGTCGATTTGCATGCGGCGGATTACGCGGGCCGGGTGAATTTGCTGGTCGCGCCCTGTGTCAGCCCCTGGGCTTATGAACGCATTCATCGCTGGAATGCGCATGCGGTGGATCCAAACCGTTCATTCCGTCAGGGCAGTCCGGCAGAAGAGTCGGCGGCACTGCTGCAACTGGTGGCGTCGGTGCGTGAGCGAGTGTTGCTGCATATCGATCTGCACGAGACCACGGATACCGACGAAAGGGAGTTTCGTCCGGCGCTGGCGGCACGGGACGCTAAACCTTATGAGCCTTGCGGTATTCCCGATGGCTTTTATCTGGTGGATGACAGCGAGCACCCGCAGCCCGCGTTTCAGCAGGCGGTGATTGAGGCGGTAGAAAAAGTCACTCATATCGCACCGGCGGATGATAACGGCGAGATCATCGGTTCACCCGTGGTGGCCAAAGGCGTGATCCAGTATCCACTCACTGAGCTGGGTCTGTGCGCCGGCATGACCAAGGCCCGTTACAAGACCACCACGGAAGTGTACCCGGACAGCGCCCGCGCCACGCCCGAGCAGTGCAATGCCGCGCAGGTAGCCGCCGTGTGTGCGGCGATAGACTACGTGCTGGTACACCGGTAGGGCTAGGCAAGTGTGGCCCTTATATTTTACATAAAGTTTGGCTGAGCGAAGTTTATTGTCACTGTTCGTGAGCTGCGTTCCGTTGTTTGGTGTTGGCTGATGATGTTGAGCGGTATCTGCGGGTCTGGATTGTTTGTGAGAGATCGCAAATGGATTCCCGCCTTCGCGAGAATGACAAAGGAGGGGTCGCGAGAATGACAAAGGAGGGGTCGCGAGAATGACAAAGGAGGGGTCGCGAGAATGACAAAGGAGGGGTCGCGAGAATGACAAAGGAGGGGTCGCGAGAATGACAAAGGAAGGGTCGCGAGAATGAGACAAAGGAAGGGTCGCGAGAATGAGACAAAGGAAGGGTCGCGATAATGACGGCAAAGAGAGACCGGGCAGCCGAGGTGTTTGGGCGTGCGGGGCATGTTGGCCTGCTGCGCAGGCCCTGCCAGCTAAAGCGGCAGCTACGGGTATCTTGTCTGTAAGCGTATTTGCCCCAATAAATTGGGGCCTACAGAGGGCGCATGCATTTTCGGCATGATAAAGAAAAGGCGGGCTTTTGCCCGCCTTTTGCGTTTATTTGCTGTGTCGTTCCTGCAGCTTGGCGACCACGTCGCTCAGTTGCAGGCCTTCCTGCTGCAGCAGCACCGTCAGGTGATACAGCAGGTCAGCAGACTCGCATACCAGCTCGTCATGGTCGTGCACCGTGGCGGCGAGGGCGGTTTCCACCCCTTCTTCACCCACCTTCTGGGCGATGCGCTTGGTGCCGCTGGCGTACAGGCTGGCGGTGTAGCTGGACTTGGGATCGGCGCCCTTGCGCCCGGCAATCACTCGCTCCAGCTCGGCCAGAAAGGTCAAATCGGGCACTTGCTGCTCGTTGAAGCAGGACACATTGCCCAGATGGCAGGTGGGGCCAACGGGCTCTACTATCGCCAGCAGGGTGTCGTTGTCGCAGTCGGTGCTGATGTCCTTGAGTTGCAGCACATGTCCGGAGCTTTCGCCCTTGGTCCACAGCCGGTTCTTGGTGCGGCTGAAAAAGGTAACCTGGCGGCTGTCCAGGGTCTTGGCCAGGGCGTCCTTGTTCATGTAGCCGAGCATCAGTACCCGGCCGCTGTGGCAGTCCTGCACCACGGTGGGCATCAGGCCATCTACCTTGTCCCAGTCCAGCTTGCCGGCATCAAATGCTTTATTATCAGTCACGAATTACCACTCCTTGCTGTTTCAGATACTGCTTGAGTTCACCGATATTGATGATGCCCTTGTGAAAGACCGAGGCGGCCAGGGTGCCGTCTACATCGGCCTCCAGAAAGGCGTCACGGAAGTGTTCCATTTCACCGGCGCCGCCGGAGGCGATCAGCGGTACCTTACAAATGGCGCGCACCTTGAGCAGTTGTTCAAGGTCGTAACCCTGACGTACGCCGTCCTGGTTCATTACGTTAAGCACAATCTCGCCGGCGCCGCGCTGCTGCACTTCCTGCACCCAGTCGAGGGTGCTCCACTTGGTCACCTGAGTGCGGCTTTCGTCACCGGTAAACTGGTGCACCTGATAGAGTCCGGTGGCTTCATCGAAGTAGGAGTCGATGCCGACTACTATGCACTGCACGCCGAAGGTGTCGGCCAGTTCGGTGATCAACGCCGGATTGCTCAGGGCAGGGGAGTTGATGGAAATCTTGTCGGCGCCGAATTCCAGCAGGCGGGCCGCGTCTTCCACCGACTTGATGCCACCGGCCACACAGAAGGGAATGTCGATCACTTCCGCCACCCTACTGACCCAGCTCTTGTCGACCACCCGGTCCTGGCTGCTGGCGGTGATGTCATAAAACACCAGCTCGTCGGCGCCTTCGGCCGCGTAGCGTTGCGCCAGCGGCACTATGTCGCCGATGATTTCATGGTTGCGGAACTTTACGCCCTTGACCACCTGGCCGTCCTTGACGTCCAGGCAGGGAACTATGCGTCTTGCCAGCATGATATTGCCTCCGCCACGGTGAATTTACCCTCTAGCAGGGAGCGACCCAGGATCACCCCGGCCACGCCGGTGCCCTTGAGCGCGTCCACATCATCGATGTTGCCGATGCCGCCGGATGCCTGCCACAAAATGGTGGGATAGCGGGCGGCCAGCTCGCGATAGAGCGCCACGTTGGAGCCGGTGAGGGTGCCGTCCTTGGAGATGTCGGTGCACAGCACATGGCACAGACCGGCCGGCAGATAATGCTCGAGCAGGGCTTCGATGGTGATGCCGCTGTCTTCCTGCCAGCCGGCGATGGCGATTTTTTTCTCGCCAAAGGGCGTGATGTTGATGTCCAGCGCCAGCACGATGCGGTCGGGGCCGTACTGCTTGATCCAGCTGGTCACCAGCTCGGGTTTCTTGACCGCGGTGGAGCCAATCACCACTCGCTGGGCGCCGATGTCGAGCAGATCCTTCACGTCCTGCTCGGTACGGATGCCGCCGCCAATCTGCACCGGCACCGGGGTGTTTTCAATCAACTGCCTGATCACCTCAAGCTGGCGTTGGCTGCTGTCTTTGGCACCGTCCAGATCCACCAGGTGCAGCTGGGTGGCGCCTTCGGCCACATAGAGGTCGAACCGCGCTTGCGGGGAGGCGGTGTATTCGGTTTTCTGCTGGTAGTCGCCCTGATACAGGCGCACCACCTTGCCACCAATCAAGTCTATGGCAGGAATAATCATGTGTTACGGCTCCAGAAAGTTTTCAGCTGTTGGGCACCTTGCCGCATCCGATCATTCAGGTCTATGGCGGGAATGATCATTTACAGCTCCAGAAAGTTTTTCAGCAGTTGGGCACCGGCGGCACCGGAGCGCTCCGGGTGGAATTGCACACCAAAGAAGTTGGCCTGGCCGATGGCGGCGCTGAAGGTCTGGCCGTGCTGGCTTGATGCCAGGGTGTACTCGCCGACCGGCACCGCATAGGAATGCACGAAGTAGAAGAAGCTGCCTTCGGGAATGTCCTTGAACAAGGGGTGGCCCGGCATGGGAGTGATTTGGTTCCAGCCCATGTGCGGCAGGCGAATACCCTCGCTGCTTTCCATGTGGGCGCAGTCGGCGTCGATTTTACCGAGGCAGTCCACGTCGCCTTCTGCCGAATGCTTGACCAGCATCTGCATGCCAAGGCAGATACCCAGCACCGGCTGTTCCAGCTGATTGATGAGCTCGATCAGGTTGCGCTCTTGCAGATTTTTCATCGCCTCTTTGGCGGTGCCCACGCCGGGCAGCAGCAGCTTGTCGGCGGCCAGCACCACGTCCGGATCGCGGCTGACGGTGACCTCGTAACCCAGTCGTTCGATGGCATAGCGCACCGAAGACAGGTTGGCGCAGCCGGTATCGATAATGACGACGTTAGTAGAAGAACTCACAGAACCCCCTTGCTGGAGGGCAGTTCATTGCCTTCCACCTTGATGGCCTGGCGCAGGGCGCGGCCGAAGCCCTTGAACACGCTTTCCACCATGTGGTGGGTGTTGTGGCCGGTGACCTTGAGGTGAATATTGGCGGCCAGGCTGTCGCTCAAGCTGCGGAAGAAGTGCGGCACCATTTCCACCGACAGATCGCCGGCCTTGTCTTGCCGGAAGTCACCTTCAAACTTCATGTAGGGGCGACCGGACAGGTCCAGGGTGACGGCGGCTTCGCATTCGTCCATCGGCAGCACAAAGCCGAACCGGCCGATGCCGCGCTTGTTGCCGAGTGCCTTGCGCAGTGCTTCGCCCAGTGCCAGGGCGGTGTCTTCCACCGTATGGTGATCGTCGATATGCAGATCGCCATCCACCGCCACTGTCAGCTGAAAACCACCGTGGGTGGCAATCTGATCCAGCATGTGGTCAAAGAAGTGCAGCCCGGTGTTAATCCGGTTGCCGCCCTGGGTGTCCAGATCGAGTGCGATGCGAATGTCGGTTTCCCTGGTGGTGCGGGTCACCTCGGCGGTACGGCCACGGCTCAGCAGGCGCGCCACTATCTCGGGCCAGCCCAGCTTCTCATGAGCTACGTCACCGTGCCCGTAATGCAGACCCGGCAGCCCCATGTTTTCGGCCAGCCCCATGTCGGTCTGACGATCGCCGATCACCCAGGAGTCGGTAAAGTCGATGCGACCGGTCTGCAGGTAGTCTTTTACCAGCCCCAGGCGCGGCTTGCGGCAGGCGCAGTCGTCGTGCTGAAAGTGCGGGCAGATCAGCACGTCCTGAAAGTGCACGCCCTGAGAGTCGAGGATCTGCATCATCAGGTTGTGTGGCGCGTCAAAGTCGGCCTGCGGAAAGCTGTCGGTACCCAGGCCATCCTGGTTGGTGACCATCACCAGTTTGTAGCCGGCGTTCTGCAGCGTGAGCAGGGCCGGGATCACACCGGGCAAAAAGGCCAGCTTGTCCAGCCGGTCCAGCTGTTTGTCTACCGCCGGCTCTTCAACCATGGTGCCGTCGCGATCGATAAATAAGATACGTTCCTTAGTCACTTATTGCTCCTGTTGCAGTACCTGAAGTACCGCGTCCATTTCGGCCTGGTTGCCGATGGTGATTCGAATGCAGTCGGAAAGCCCCGGCTTGCTGGCAAAGTCGCGCAATATGATACCGGCCTTGCTCATGCGGGCAAAGAGCTGGGTGCCGGGCGTGAAACGCACCAGTACATAGTTGCCGTTGGCGGCGAATACCTGCTCAACCTGGGACGAGGCGGCCAGTTGTTCGACCAGCGTGGCCTTGAGCGCGTTGATGTCGGCCACTCGGCCACGCATGGTGGCCAGACCCGGCTCGCTCAGCGCCTGGGCGGCAATCTGGGCCACCGGCTCGGGAATGGGGTAGGGGGCGATGACCTTCAATAGCAGACCGATGACCTCGGGATTGGCCAGGGTGAAACCACAGCGAATGCCGGCCAGACCAAAGGCCTTGGACAGGGTGCGGATCAGCACCAGCTGCGGATAATCGGCCAGCAGCCCGGCCTGAGTGGACTCGGGGCAGAATTCGATGTAGGCCTCGTCCACCACCACCAGGGCGCGGTCTTTGGCGGCGTTTAGCAGGCGCAACAGGCCGGCGCTGTTCACCAGATCGCCGGTGGGGTTGTTGGGCGAGCACAGAAACACCAGCTTGACCTGGTCGAGCTGTTTGATGATGCCGTCAAAGTCGGGCTGGCGATCGTCATTCAGCGGCACCTCTAAGATGCCCACACCGTTGGTTTCGGCGCTGATGGCATACATGCCGTAGGTGGGGGTGCAGATCAGGATATTGTCCTGGCCCGGTTCGCAAAAGGTGCGGATCAGCAGCTCTATGCCTTCGTCACCGCCCCGGGTCACCAGCAGTTGCTCGGGGTCTACCCCGGCATAGGTCGCATAGGCATTGATGACCTGGGGGGGCTGACACTCGGGATAGCGGTTCAGGCGTGCGCAATCCAGCTGGTATTCACCGCTGTCGGCCGCTTCGTTGGCGTTGAGCCAGATGTGGCCCTGGCCACCGATGCGCCGCGCCGACTGGTAGGGGGTCAGGGCCTGCACCTGGGTACGGGCCAGTTGGGTGATGCTCATGCTTGCTTCTCCAGTTTGGCAAGCCGCAGGCTCACCGCATTCTTGTGGGCATCCAGGGTTTCGGTGGCCGCCAGCAACTCGACCGCCGGGCCGATGGCACGCAGCCCGGTTGGGGTCAGTTCCTGCACCGTGAAGCGACGCTGGTAATCGGCCAGCCCCAGGCTGGAATAGGTGCGCGAATAGCCATAGGTCGGCAGGGTGTGATTGGTGCCGCTGGCATAATCGCCGACCGACTCCGGCGTCCAGGCGCCGAGAAAGATGGAGCCGGCATTCTTGAGATCCGGCAGCAGGGCGCGCGGCTCGGCGGTTTGCACTATCAGGTGTTCGGGGGCATAGGCGTTGGAAATCGCCACGGCCTGCGCCAGATCGTCACAGATAAAGGTACGGCTCTCGCTCAGGGCCTGACGGGCGATATCGGCGCGAGACAGCTGCGCCAGCTGTTGCTCCAGCGCGGCGTTGACCTGGTCGGCCAGCGCGTTGCTCGGCGTCACCAGTATCACCTGGGAGTCGGGGCCGTGCTCGGCCTGAGACAGCAGATCCGAGGCGATAAAGTCGGCATCGGCGGTGTCGTCGGCGATCACCAGCACTTCGGAAGGGCCGGCGGGCATGTCGATGGCGGCGCCGTTCACGTCCGATGATACCTGCTGCTTGGCCTCGGTCACCCAGGCGTTGCCGGGGCCGAAAATCTTGTCCACCTTGGTGACGCTCTCGCTGCCGTAGGCCATGGCCGCCACCGCCTGGGCACCGCCCAGGGTATAGATGGCATCCACGCCACAGCGACGGGCGGTATAAACGATGGCGTCGTTGATCGGGGGCGGCGAGCAAAGTACCACCCGCTCGCAGCCGGCCAGGCGGGCCGGAATGGCCAGCATCATCACGGTAGACACCAGCGGCGCACTGCCGCCGGGGACATAGAGGCCGACCTTTTCTATCGGCTGAAAGTGCAGCTCGCAGCGCACGCCGGGGCTGGTATCCAGCGCGATGTGCGTCGGCAGTTGGGCCCGGTGAAAGGTCTCGATGTTGCTGATGGCAAGCTCGATGGCGGCCTTCAGATCTGTACCGACCCGGTCGGCGGCCTCATCGATTTCCTGCTCCGACAACTGCAGTGTGCTGCGCTCGGCGCGGTCCAGCGTGCGGGTCAGTTCAATCAGGGCGGCGTCACCGCCCTGACGTACTTTTGCAATAATGTCGGCCACCTGGGCTTCGCGCCCGCCCTGCGCCAGGGCCGGGCGACGCAGTGCCTGTGTCTGCTCGGTGATGCTCAGTTGATTCCATTCGAGAATATTCATGGTTTACTCCATCATCTTCTCGATGGGCAGCACCAGAATGGACGAGGCGCCCAGCGCCTTGAGGCCTTCCATGGTTTCCCAGAACATGTCTTCGCTGCTGACCATGTGAATGGCCACCTGGTTGCTTTCGCCGGCCAGTTGCATGATGGTGGGGCGCTCGGCACCGGGCAGCAGATCGATTACCGCTTCCAGCCGATCCTTGGGGGCGTGCAGCATGATGTATTTGCTTTCGCGCGCCTGTTGCAGACCTTGAATACGCGGCAGCAGCTTGTCGATCACCTGTTGCTTGGCGGTCGGCAGCACGTTGGCGCTTTGAATCAACACCGCCTTGGAGCGGAAGATGACATCGGTTTCGACCAGGCCGTTGGCCTCCAGGGTGGCACCGGTAGATACCAGATCGCAGATGGCATCGGCCACACCGGCGCGTGGGGCCACTTCCACCGAGCCGTTCAGCATCACGCTCTTGAATTTGACGCCCTGACTGTCCATGTAGCGCTTGAGCAACCAGGGGTAGGAAGTGGCGATACGCTTGCCTTCCAGGCTTTGCGGGCCCTGGTAATCAAACTCCTGAGCCACCGCCAGCGACAGCCGGCAGCCGCCGAAGTCGAGTCGCTTGAGTTCGCTGTATTCCGCGCTTTCGCCTTGGGCCTGGCGCTCCATCAGGGTTTCTTCCAGTACGTTTTCACCGACCACACCCAGGTCGACCACGCCGTCCATCACCAGACCGGGAATGTCGTCATCGCGCACCAGCAGCAGATCGATGGGCATGTTTTCGGCGTGGGCAATCAGACGCTGTTCACGCAGGTTGAGTTTGACGCCACAGCCCTTGAGCAGCTTCTGGCACTCGGTGCTGAGGCGGCCGGATTTTTGAATGGCGATGCGAAGACGATTTTGATCCAGTGTCATGATGTTGTGTTCCCTGTCAGTAAAATAAAGTCTGTAAATCACGTAAAACAAAAAACCCCCGGAGCAGTTGCTTCCGAGGGTTTAGGATTTCTGTCCTGCTGGAAGCCGCCAAGGGATAGGCCTTCCAGAATAAAATTCTGAAAGCCTAGTCGGGATGATGATGGTGCTTGGCGTTGTGCAGGAAGTTCATAATAAAGGTTGGCCCGTATATCTCTTGAGGTCTGCGGCCACCTTAGCAAGCCGAACCGGTTTTGCCAACCCCGGTTTGCAAGAAACTTCCGGGTTCTATGATGACCGTCACCGAGTCGGCTTTCTGGCTCAGGTGGAACGCTGGTGGACTATAGGGGGAATCTTGTTTATTGCAGAAAATATAAATAATTATTCACACCTTATTGGTGGAATCTGCCGCTCGCCGACACTGTGCAGCAAGTGGTCGGCAAAGAGCCGGACTTTTTCTACCTCGCCGAGTCGCTCGGGATAAGCCAGATAATAGCCGTTGGCGCTGAGCAGGGTATGGGGCCAGGGCATGATCAGCTCGCCTCGCGCCAACTCGTCTTCAATCAAAAATCGCGGCAGCAGGGCGATGCCGGTACCGGCCATGGTGGCGCGGATCAGCATATGAAAGGTTTCGAAGCGATTGCCCTGATAGCTGTGCTCTGTGGTCAGGCTCTGGGAGGCAAACCAGTCGTGCCAGGCCTGCGGCCGGGTCGACAGATGCAGCAACCGATACCGGGTCAGATCCAGCGGTGAGCCCAGCGTCTGGCATCCGAGCAGCGTCGGCGCGCACACGGGGATCACTTCTTCATCAAACAGGCGATGACATTCCAGGCCGGGCCAGCTGCCGTGGCCGTAGAAAAAGGCGATATCGATACTTTCCTTGTCCAGATCGAAGGGTTCGACCTGTTCGCAGCAGTCCAGGCTGATATGGGGATGACGGTCGAGAAACGCGCTTAGTCGCGGCGTCAGCCAGCGGCTGCCGAAGGTCGGCAGGGTCGCTATCTTGAGCACATCGAGATGGCTGTTGTAGGACATGATGTACTGGGACGACCTTTCCAGCTGGGCCAGGATCTTGCGCACTTCACCGATGTAGATGGCGCCTTCGGGGGTCAGACACAGGGAACGCCGCACCCGCCGAAACAGCTTGCGACTAAGGAACGATTCCAGTTGAGCCACCTGTTTGCTGACCGCACTCTGGGTCAGGCTGAGCTCGTCGGCCGCCCGGGTAAAGCTCAGGTGTCTGGCGGCAGTTTCAAAGCACTGCATGGCCGCGATGGAAGGTAGATAGCGCATGAATCCGTTCATAGATAGAAAACAGGTCGCCAGTATACCTCGGTCATCGTGACATGATATCGGAGGTGATCCGGAATTGTGACCCGGCCGGCAATGGCCGGGTCGTTTGCAAGGCAGATTAAGCGGTAGCGACCTGTTCGGTCCGCTGGCGCTGCAGCCAGTAGCAGAGCGCAATCAGCACCAGACCGGAGCCGGAGCTGATGGCACCCGGCATCACCATGGCCAGACCGGCGGCGAGCAGCAAGGCGCGTTCCGGCATCGAGCTGGGACGGATGAAATAGCCAATCAGCGAACTGCTGATGGCCATCATGCCGAGCAGTGCGAACGCCAGCGCCATGGCCAGTTCCGGCAGGTTCACATCCACCATCACCAGTATCGGGTTGTAGACGAACACATAGGGGATGATAAAGGCACCGATGGCCAATTTGACCGCGGTAACCCCGGTTTTCATCGGGTTGGCCCTGGCGATACCGGCCCCGGCATAGGCGGCCAGACAGACCGGCGGGGTAATATCCGCGACGATGCCGAAGTAGAATACGAACAGGTGCACGGCGATGGGCGCCAGGCCGAATTCATTGATCAGCGCCGGTGCCGCTATGGTGGCGGTTACCACGTAGTTGGCGGTGGTCGGCAGCCCCATGCCGAGTACGATGCAGGCGACCATGGTGAATATCAGCGCCAGGATCAGGGTGCCATCGGCGAGATTGATGATACCGGCGGCAAACTTGGCGCCCAGCCCGGTCATGCCCACCACGCCGGCAATAATACCCGCAGTGGCGACGGCGGCGATCACCGGCAAGGCCACGCGTGCGCCCTGCTCAAGCAGGGATAGCAGTGATGCGGGAGACAGCCGGGTTTCCTTTCTGATCATGCTGACGATCAGGGCGGCGGCAATGCCGAGCAGGGCGGCGCGCTGGGCGGTGAAACCGGCGAGAATGGTGCCGACCACCACTACCAGTGGCAGCAGCATGTAGCCCTGACGCTTGAGCAGCCCGAGTTTGCTCGGCAGCTGATCCTTGGGAATGCCCAGAATGCCCTGTTTCTTGGCTTCGAAGTGGGCGCCAATGAAGATGCCGCTGAAGTAGAGCACGGCGGGAATAATGGCGGCCATCATGATTTCGGCGTAGGAGACCCCGATATATTCCACCATGATGAAGGCGGCGGCGCCCATCAGCGGCGGCATGATCTGGCCACCGGTAGAGGCGGCGGCTTCGCTGGCGGCGGCAAATTCAGGTTTGAAGCCGGCCTTTTTCATCATCGGAATGGTGAAGGAGCCGGATGCTACCGTGTTACCGACCGAGCTGCCGGAAATCATGCCCTGAAAGGCGCTGGCAATCACCGCAGCCTTGGCACTGCCGCCGGTGTAGCGACCGGTACAGGCAAAGGCCAGATCATTGAAGAACTGACCCACGCCGGTGCGGGTCAGCACCACGCCGAAGAACAGGAACAGGAAGATAAACTTGGCGGATATCTGGATTGGAGTGCCGAAGATGCCGCTTTCCCGGAACCAGAGGCTGACCGACACATCGGTCAGCTCGAAGCCGGGGTGAGACAGGATACGGGTCGGAATGAAGTTGCCGAACAAGGCATAGGCGATGGCAAGCGAGGCAACGATGACGATGGGCATGCCCACGGTGCGCCGGGTCGCTTCCAGTACGAACAGCACGCCGAGAATGGAAACAAACAGATCAAAGCTCGAGTAGCCGGTAATGCGACCCTGCAGAATTTCATTGAAGAACAGGATCTTGTAATAGGCGACGAAGGTGGCGACGAAGGCCAGTACCACATCGTACCAGACCACACCACTGCGGTTGATGCCGTGACGATGGGCCGGATACAGCAAGAATATCATGCCCAGGGCCAGCCCCAGGTGCACCGCGCCCTGTTTCTGAGTGGGTAGGGTACCGAAGTAGCCGGTATACAGGTGAAAGCTGGTCAGGGCGACCGCAAACAGGGTGACTATCCAACCCCAGCGACCGATGTTTTTTCTGAAGGCCGACTCTTTGTCGTATTTCTCGAGCAGCGCTTCCGGTGTTTGAGTGTTATCCATAGCAGATTCCATTAACCAAATAAAAAGAGGCGGACACGAATGCCCACCTCAATCCAGACCGGGATCGGTTATTTTGTCTTGATGCTCTCGAAAGAAGAGACGTTGTTGCCGGCGCGGCTGACAATCTGAACCACTTCCGGGTAGATCTGGCCGATAAAGGCGGCGTTATCTACCGGCGAGCCTGCGAACTCGGCCTTGCCCTCAAGGGCGTTGCGGGCCGGTACATGCACAGACATACCCAAATCCATCTTGCCGTCGCGAATGCTGACCAGGTTTTCGATGGAGGCGCTGGTTTCCACGTTGGTGAAGTTGGCGCCCGGGATATTGTTGTTCCAGGTGGTGGCTATTTCGCCGCCCAGCGGGTAGTAGGTGCCACCCTGGCTGCCGGTGCCGAGAATAAACTCATGCTTGGCAGTCACATTGCCCAGCTTGGCCACGGGCATATTGACGGTCAAGCCTTTTTCTTCATAGAAACGCTTGGCACCCGGGTGGATCTTGAGCGAGTCGCCACCGTTGAGGGCATTTTCCAGGGTCAGGAACTTGGACTGGGAATGGGTGATCTGATCGGCCTGGTCATACATGACCTTGGCCAGTTGATAGCCCATTTCTTCGTTGATGGTGTTGGTGTTACCCATCAATACGGCGAAGGCGGCGATGGTCTGCACGTCGTTGTCCAGGAACTTGTAGCTGTCTTTGCTGATAATAAAGCGGCGGTAATCGCTGCTTTTTTCGATGTTGTCCACGACTTCATCGGACAGGCTCAGCATGACCACGTCACCAGAGGCGGCCTGCAGGCTTTCGATACTGCCGGCGGGCAGGCCCATGATGCCCATGGAGATATCGATGTTGCCATCCTGCACACCGTCCAGAGCGTCACCGAAACGTTCCTGATAGGCATTGAAATCCGCCTCTTCAACGCCGTAGGCACCCAGTACCATGCGCGATACTTTCTGGGTGGTGCTGGCGGCGGGACCGACGGCGATATTGGCTTTGCTGCCACCGGCGTCACAGCCAGCCAGTGCGGTGGTCAGGGTCAGGGTGGCGGCAGCCAGTAATGTCTTTTTCATGGGTTCAATGTCCTTATCAGCCGAGAGTTCTGTCCGTTTCATCGTCAGTGTCAGCCGCTGGCTGTTGATGTCTGGCGTTCCCGGCCTTGTAGTGTGATCTTAAATGACGGCGAAGGGTCTACCATTTTTTGTTCGAGATCAAACGAAAAATGATAATACATTCATTCTTTATCCTCAGTCATGTTGGTGTTTTGTGCTATTGGTTGGTCGGTTTGTAGCTATTTAGAGAATGGTGGTAATCAGGCTTGGTGGTTTATGGTCAGGCGGGATCATGACGGTTAAACAATAAATGATTTTCGTATGTATCTTTTCCTTCGCGGTGCCGCATGGTGCTTCAAGCTGAACTTGACTAAAGTTAACGACAAGGTGTTGTTCAAAAAGTGACCAACTCCAGGGAGGGATATCGTTTATAAAGGATGAATCACTCTGCTATCTACTGCCTCGTTCAACACCTTCATAACACGATGCCTTATCCATCGGGTGACGGTGTCTGTATCCAGGAATGCAGTGAAGCGAGAGGAGAAGCATCATGATCCATCAAAAAACACTATTGGCGACGGCCATCGTCTGCGCCATGGCCAGCGGGCCCGCATTAGCCCTGACCGATGCACAGGAACTGGAGCAGCTCAAGCGCCAGCTTGGCACCCTGCTTGAGCGGGTCGATCAGCTTGAAACCAAAACACAGAATGCCGAGGCGCGAGCCCGGGCGGCAGAAACCAAAGTCGAGACCATGAGTTCGACCCGGGCACCGGCCGTGGTCAGTTCGGGGAACGACAAGATTAGAGTGTCTGTGTCCGGGCATGTGAATCGGGCCCTGCTGGTGGTGGATGACGGTGAAGAAAGCGAGCTCTACCATGTTGATAACGACAGCTCCTCCACTCGCTTAAGGGTGATCGGGGAAGGGGATGTCAGCCCCGAGCTGACAGTAGGGACCGCCATCGAGGTGCAATTGGAGTCCAATTCGACTGCCAGCGTCAGCCAGGATAATGAAGCGGTCAGTGGCGACAGTGTTTCCGATCGCCGGCTGGAGGTGTATTTCGATCACGACCGCATGGGTAAGGTGTGGATGGGTAAAGGCTGGACCGCCAGTGAAGACAGCTCCGAAATGGACTTGTCCGGCACCGCTTTGGTGGGTTATTCCTCTACCGCCGATATTGCCGGCGGCATCAAGTTCCGTAATGGCGCCGGTAACCTGAGCACAACCCGGGTGGGTGACGTCTTTCTCAACCTGGACGGTCTGGGCCGGAAAAACCGTCTGCGTTACGACACCCCGAGTATGGCCGGGGTGAAACTGGCGGCCAGTGCGGTGGAAGACAGTGCCTGGGATACGGCGCTGACCTACGCCGCCGAGTATAGTCAGGGGACTGTGGCGGCGGCGGTGGCCTATTCGGATCAGGAAAGCAACGACGGTCAGGTGAACGGCTCGGCGTCCTTCCTGCATAACAGCGGGGTCAGTGTCACCCTGGCGGCGGGGGAACGGGACAGCGAGTCACTCGATCCCAATTTTGTCTACGGTAAACTGGGGTATCAAAACCGGTGGTTTGACGCCGGTAAAACCGCATTTTCTGCCGATTACCATGTGGCCAACCATGCCCAGGAGAGAAGCGACAAGGCCAAGTCGGTCGGGGTGCAGATGGTACAGAATGTCGATAACTGGGCGACCGAACTCTATGTGGGTTATCGCAACTATGATCTGGAACGGGCGGGAGAAAACCTCGATGAGGTGGATGCGGTCATTGCCGGTGCCCGAATCAAGTTTTAGGAGTGATGATGAAAATAAGCATCATGCTGGTGATACTGCTGTTACTCGGTGGCTGTAGCGGAACTCCGGTGCAGTACCACAGCGAACGGGAAATACCCGCAGGGCCGGGTCTGCTGAGTGGTGCCGACGGGGCTTACCTGTACCAAAGGTAAGGGTGGATTCCAGCACTCGCCAACTCCGAACAAAGGGCCCACTTCTCCGACACGCCGTGAGGGGATGACATTCGCTGTTTCTTAAACAGGGTACTCGAGGAAACAGAGTCAGCTCCCACGACACGCCATAAACCCATCCATGGGGGCTCGGAAATGCCGTCCATGGGGGCTCGGAAATGCCGTCCATGGCATTTCACGGTCGTGGGAGCCGATCTCTGTTGCCTCTCCTTAAACACCGAGTTGTCTGCAGATTCTCCCACAGGTGACTCTGTAGCATAGAGGCGGATGAAGGGTTCACCTCCAGCGACCATCACATGACAGGACGTCATGTGCTGAGCGTCGCAGGGATGCGGTTCAGCGTGTCGAGGGAGTGAACCCTTCGTTCGACTTTTACTGTGACAGTTAGTTTTCCAGATTGGTATAAATGGTATTAGAATCAGGCATCTAGCACCTGACGTACCTGCCGGATGGAGTCGTCCTGTAGTGCTGCGTAGAGGGCAAACTCGTCCTGCACCGGGCAACCCAGGGCCTGTTCAAAGGCGGCCTGATTGGCATTCTGAACATAGGCCTGATGCTGCACACCGCCCAGGTTGGACTGGAAGATGCCGGCGGCGCTGACCGGCAGAAAGTCTTCGTAGATGATGGGGGTGGCCTTGATCAGACCGGCCTCGATCAGTGTATCAATATCACCACTGGCGCTTTCTTCCCGTTCTGCCTGCCGGCGCCCGGCCTCGGTCAGTCCATAGCGGAAATAGCCCAATTTCAGTGTGCGCAGGCTGTCTTCATCGTCCGGAAAATCGGCGAACACCTCGGCCAGCCGGCGCTGATGGGCCTCGTTGTCGGCCTCGGCCGGCGTCTGACGCGAGCGGTTGAGCAACTCGTCGTAGAGGGCGCGGCCCTTGGGGGTGAGCGCCATGCCGCGCTGTTCAATTTCACCGAAACGAGCGGTATGGGTACCGGCCTGCTCGCCGGCAAAGCGCACCGGCTCTTCCAGCGCGGTAAAGCTGGTCTGGCGCAGCAGTATGGGACAGCGACGGCGGGGCGGCCCTTCAATCACCGCCTTGGGGGTGATGCCCACGGCAGGCATCTGTTGCTGCACCGTGTCTATGTCCAGGGTTCTCGGGGTCAGATGATTGATATGGGGGCCGCGAAAGCAGACCACATCGGCAATCAGCCGGTGGGCATCCTGCAGGGCCTGGTAGCTGGCCAGATCGACGGTGGCATGCTGGTGCCAGCGAAAGGTTTCCAGCACTTCGGCCACGAAGTGCTGCGCCTGCTCTTCGGTCAGGCCACCCTGCGCTTCGGCCTGGGCGACCAGCACCCGGGCCTTGGCGGTAAAAATATCGCGCCCGTCCAGGATCTCGGCCGCGCGAGCCCGCAGTGCATCATCTTCAATCAGCTCCAGGCGCAGCAGCGAGGTGAAAATACGGAATGGGTTGCGCCGCAGCGAGGCGTCGTCGGTGGGGCGAAAGGCGGTGGAATGCACCGGCACGCCAGCTTCGGACAAGTCGTAATAGCTGACCGGATGCATGCCCATGATGGCGAAGATTCGGCGCAGCATGTTGAGCTCGGCGGCACGACCTACCCGAATGGCGCCATGGCGTTCCAGACTCAGTCGGTCCAGCTCGCCAGTCTCGCGCAATTGGTGTTGCAGTGCCGGCTCGGCGGCCAGTACCTGTTCGTTGACCTCGGCCACCAGCTGCATCAGGGTGCCGTACTGAGGCACTTCCTGCTGATACATACGAGACATGGATTCGGAAAACAGGGTGCGGATATCGTCCGCAGGCAAAAAAGAGTCGTGCGCCATAATGCTGATGTCCTTCTACCGATGAGGTGGTGATGCCATTAACCTTACTGCCAGTACATGATAAATGACAAACGGCGACTGCTCACCAATCCATTCCATATTGGAATGGATAGCAAGGCGAGCCGGGTCAGCGATGCGCTTGAATGATGACCGCCTGATAGGCCTCGATGATGGGAGTCACATCATCGAGGCCACGCTGCATGCGTTGATAATGCGCGAGGGTCTTGCTCAGATAACGCGAGGCAATATCGGCCTGCTCGGGGCTGTGTGCCTGCCATATCTGCTCGCCGACGGTACTGACTCTGCGTTGGGCTCGACACCGAGGCTGTATGTCACGGGCTTTGCTCGATACCAGCAGCAGTTCGTAAAAGCGCCGATTTTCTTCCACCAGCCGTTCTTCAAGTAGCTGAAAATCCAGCTTAATCAGTTGCCGGCGTAAGGCAAACTGATGATGAACCGGACACAACAGAAAGTCGATGTCGGCATTCGGATTGTCCTCATGAATGGCGCGCACCAGTTGCACCATTAAATCGCCACCGACACCGGCGATGATCACCAGCTGCCTGCCCTCGTGCCGGGACAGAGGAAGGCTGGCCACGTCAATACAGTGCACCTGCCATACAGACCGGTCCGGTGAGGGCGATGGGTGGGGCGCCATGGCCGGATAAAAGCGTCGTAGCCTGGTTTCAAGCTCGCCCATCAGCTCGGGCACGATATCGACGAAGTGAATAAATGGTGCCGCCTGCCGGGACAATAAAGAGGCGCCCAATAAACCGTGATCACAGCAGCAATCCCAGATATGGGTATAGCCGGTGGCGACCATGGCGTCGATGTGCTGGAGTCGTTTGCCGATTTTCATGATAAGGGTCTGTGACATCAAACCGCACAGTATATCAGCGTCGACCGGCCTTGCGTATTGGCGGCGCTTTCATGGCTATTCCGGCGCCGGTGTGATAACAAGACGCCATAAAAACAAGATTCATATGAGGGTGTATTGATGTTTGAAGTGATGATCATACTGGCACTGACCCTGATGGCCGGCATGGCCATGCCGCTTGGGGCACTGATTGGGTGCAAGGAGCACATTCATCCGGACTGGCTGGAAAACGAATTTCGCCATTCGGTGGTGGCCTTCGGCGGCGGTGCCCTGTTGTCGGCGGTGGCGCTGGTGCTGGTGCCGGAGGGATCCTCTTATCTCGATATGACCAGCGTTGCCCTGTGTTTTTGCGGCGGTGGTCTGACGTTTATGGCGCTGGATGTGCTGCTGTACAAACTCAATACCCCGGCCAGTCAGCTGGCGGCCATGCTGTCGGACTTTATTCCGGAATCGTTGGCGCTGGGGGCGGCGCTGGCGCTGGGAGGAACCGGTAGCGCCCTGTTGCTGGCCGCCTTGATGGCGTTGCAGAACATGCCCGAGGGATTTAATGCCTATCGAGAGCTGGGCACTTCTTCTCGCTATAGCGGGCGCAAGATTATTACCCTGTTTGCATCAATGGCAATGCTGGGGCCGATAGCGGGACTGTCCGGCTATGTCTGGCTGGCGGATTCGCCGACGCTGGTGGCCGGTATCATGTTGTTTGCCGGCGGCGGTATTCTCTATTCGGTGTTTCAGGACATAGCCCCGCAGGCGGTGCTGGAAAAACACTGGGCCCCGCCGATGGGCGCGGTACTGGGCTTCGTGCTGGGTATTCTCGGGCACATGCTGACAAGCCATGCCTGAGGTCAATAATGTGAGGTGTGAGGTGTGAGGTGTGAGGTGTGAGGTGTGAGGTGAGAAGGGGCGGAATGCCAAAAACGGAATGTTAAAACGGAACAGGCGGCTGCCGTGTACCGGCCGCTTTTGTTATCATGCCCTTTTCACCGACGGGATTTGCCTGCCTTGGATCACGACGACAACAGCAGCACGCTCTTTACCGAACTCTTCACCGAACAGGGGCCGCTGGCCCGGGCCATCGACGGCTTTAAACCCCGCGCGGCCCAGGTAGAGATGGCGACGGCGGTAGGTCAGGCGCTGGACGACAAGGTCCCGCTGGTGGTCGAGGCGGGAACCGGTACCGGCAAAACCTACGCCTATCTGGCGCCGGTGCTGGCCGCGGGCAAGAAGGTGGTGCTCAGCACCGGCTCGCGCAACCTGCAGGAACAGTTGTTTCATCGCGACTTGCCCACCCTGGTCAAGGCGATGAACTATCACCATCCGGTGGCGTTGCTCAAGGGGCGATCCAACTACCTCTGTCTGGAGCGGCTGGGTCTGCTGAACGACAGCGTACCCATGCTGTCGGCAGAGGGGCTGGCCGATTTGCAGCGGGTGCGGCGCTTCGTGCCGATGACTCACAGCGGTGACATCGGCGATATTCCGGGGCTGGCCGAACGCAGCGAGGTGCTGCCGCTGGTGACCAGCACCAACGATAATTGTCTGGGCCGCGACTGTAGTCATTATCAGGACTGCTATCTGGTTAAAGCCCGCAACAAGGCGATGGAGGCACAAGTGGTGGTGGTGAATCACCATTTGTTCTTCGCCGACATGGCGGTGCGCGACACCGGCTTTGGTCAGCTGATCCCCGACGCCGACGCTTATATTCTGGATGAGGCCCATCAGTTGCCGGAGATTGCCGGCCAGTATTTCGGACAGAGTCAGTCCAGCAAGCAAGTGCTTGAACTGGCGCGGGATCTGCGGCTGGCGCAAAAGGTGGAAGCCAAAGACATGGCCCAGCTGGGCAAGGCGGCGGATCAGCTGGAACGTCATGTTCAGGACCTGCGGCTGACCTTTGGCCATGACAGCAGCCGGGGGCAGTTGCGGCCCATGCTGGCGCGAGCCGAGGTGGCGCAGGCCATGGTTCGGTTGAACGAAAGCCTGGCCTTCACTTACGAGGTGCTCAAGCTGGCGCTGGGGCGGGGCGAGCAGCTCGATCACTGCTTCGAACGTCTGGTGGGGCTGCGTACCCAGCTGGACTCGGTTACCCGGGTAGAAGAAGACGGCTATTCCTACTGGTTCGATTGCACCCGGCTGCATGTCAGCTTTCATAAAACCCCGCTGTCGGTGGCCGAACGCTTTTCGGTGGAGCTGGCCAAAGACGAGGTGAGCTGGGTCTTTACCTCCGCCACCCTGGCGGTAGGGGACAGTTTCGCGCACTTTTGCGCCGATCTCGGGCTGTCAAAGTGTCGTACCTTGCAATTGGACAGTCCTTTTGATTACTCTCGCCAGTCCCGTTTGTGCGTGCCCCGCTATTTACCGGAAACCAACGCCGCCGGCCGTGGCCGCTGGCTGGCCGAAAGCCTGGCCGACACCCTGAATGCGGTGCCCGGCGGCAGCTTTTTTCTCTGTACCAGCTACAAGGTCATGAACGAGGTCGCCGAGGTGCTGCGTATCCGGCTGGATCGCACCGTGCTGGTACAGGGTGAAGACAACAAGGTGCGGCTGCTGGAGCGTTTCGGTCAGGACGGCCGGGCGGTGCTGGTGGCCACCAGCAGTTTCTGGGAAGGCATCGATGTGCGGGGTAACGCCCTGCAGTGTGTGGTGATCGACAAGCTGCCGTTCAGCGCCCCGGATGATCCCTTGCTCAGCGCCCGGCTCGAAGACTGTCGCCGGCGGGGCGAAGACGGCTTTGCCCGCGTGCAGTTGCCCAAGGCCATTATTACCCTTAAGCAGGGGGTAGGGCGCTTGATCCGGGATGTACAGGACAAGGGCGTGCTGGTGATCACCGACGGTCGCCTGGTCAACCGGGCCTATGGTGCCGACTTTATCAATAGCCTGCCGGCCATGCCTCGTACCCGCAGTCTGCAGCAGTTGGCCGAATTTTTATCAACCCTGGAGTAATGAACACATGACCCGAATACTGGCCATCGACACCGCCACCGAGGCCTGCTCTGCCGCCTTGTGGCAAAACGGCGAGTTGTTGAGCCGTTATCAGGTGGCCCCTCGTGGCCATACGGATTTGATATTGCCGATGGTCGCCGAGTTGCTGGCCGAAGGCGAGCTGTCGCTGAATCAGCTCGATGGCCTGGCCTTCGGTCGGGGTCCCGGCTCCTTCACCGGCGTGCGCATCACCCTGGGAGTCGCGCAGGGGCTGGCCTATGGCGCCGACCTGCCACTGCTGGGAGTGTCCAATCTGCAGGCGCTGGCCCAGGGCGCCTATCGTGCCTGTGGGGGCGAGCAAGTGCTGGCGGCCATCGATGCGCGCATGGGCGAAATCTATGTGGGGGCTTATCGGCTGGAGCAGGGACTCATGGTCGGCACCGATGAAGAACAGGTGCTGGCACCGGCGCAATTTCTGGAAAGTAGCGCGGACAGCGCCCGCTGGCCGCTGGGTGTGGGCTCGGCCTTTGTCACCTATGCTGAACTGATGAGTCGGGTAGAAGAACGATGCGAGGCGGTACCCTTTCCCGAGGCGCGTGATTTATTGCCCCAGGCGCTGGAACTATGGCAAGCCGGGCTAGGGGTTGCTGCGGCTGACGCACGCCCTGTCTATCTGCGCGACAAGGTGACCTGGCAAAAACTGCCGGGCCGCTGACGGGAGCTGCAGTGAATATTTTCTCAATCAGACAACGGGAGGACTCGGATCCTCCCCTGTACTATCCTCAGCGGCCCTACCACCGTAGTTTTCAGTATCGCAAACGGCGCCGGCGCAATAATCGCCGTTGTTTGCGGCTGTGGCATTATCGGCGGCGGTAACGATAGCTCATCACAAAGTGGTTACTTTTATGTTGCATTGGTCAGTCGCTGCAGATAGTTTTTTAGAGCAAATACTTTAAGTTGCGCGCACTCATGTAACGGGTACCCGGCTTTCCCGCTCTGTCCAGGAGACTGACATGGAACATACTCTGTCTGACCGCCAGCCGACGCCTTTTTCCGGCAAGCCCTGGCTGGATCGTTATCCGGCGGACGTACCCGCCGAAATTGACGCCGATAAATTCGGCTCGCTGCTGGAGATGTTTGAACAGGGGGTGAGCGAGTTTGCCGACTTGCCGGCCTACAGTAACTTTGGCAAGACCCTCACTTATCGAGATCTGGATAGCCTGTCCCGGGATTTTGCCGCCTATCTGCAACAAGGGCTCAAACTGGCGCCGGGTGAGCGCATCGCGCTGATGATGCCAAATCTGTTGCAGTATCCGGTCTGTCTGTTTGGTGCGCTGCGTGCCGGCATGGTGGTGGTGAACGTCAATCCGCTTTATACCGCCCGCGAGCTGAAGCATCAGCTCAATGATGCCGGGGCCACCACCATAGTGATTGTGGAAAACTTTGCTCATACCCTGAGCGAGGTGCTTGAAGATACACAGGTGAAACAGGTGATCCTGACCCGGATGGGCGATCATCTGGGGCTGGTGAAGGGGACTCTGGTCAATCTGGTGGTCAGGCACATCAAGAAGCTGGTGCCCGATTTTACATTACCGAATGCCATTCCTTATCAGACGGCGCTGAATCAGGGCAAAGACCTGCCTTATACCCGACCCGAGCTCGATGGCGACACCCTGGCCTTTTTGCAATATACCGGCGGTACCACCGGGCGTTCCAAGGGCGCCATGCTCAGCCACCGCAATATGCTGGCCAACGTAGAGCAGTGCCTGGGTGTGTATGGCCCGGTATTGAACAAGGGCCAGGAAACGGTGGTAACCGCGCTGCCGCTCTATCATGTGTTTGCGCTGACGGTAAACGGCTTGCTGTTTTTTCGCCTCGGCGCCCACAATCTGCTGATCACCAACCCGCGTGATATTCCGGGCTTCGTACGGGAGCTCAAGGGGGTTGACTTCACCTGCATCACCGGAGTAAACACCCTGTTCAATGCGCTGGTGAACAATGCGGATTTTCAGGCGCATGAGTTCAGGAGTCTGAAGCTGACCATCGGCGGTGGCATGGCGGTACAGCGTGCGGTGGCCGAGCAGTGGCAGGCCATTACCGGCAGCCGTTTGCTCGAGGGGTATGGCCTGACCGAATGCTCACCGCTGGTGACCGTTTGCCCCTATGACATGGACGGGTATAACGGATCCATCGGCTTGCCGGTGTGCTCCACCGAGGTGCGACTGGTCGACGATAACGACGAAGAAATTCACCTGACCCACACACCGGGCGAGATGGAAGTGAAGGGCCCTCAGGTGATGAGCGGTTACTGGGGGCCGCGTGACGAAGATGACAACACCTTTCATGACGGCTGGTTACGTACCGGCGATATTGCCACCATCGACGAGCAGGGCTTTCTGAACATAGTGGATCGCAAGAAAGACATGATACTGGTGTCCGGCTTCAATGTGTTTCCCAATGAAATTGAAGAAGTGGTTATGCAGCATGCCGGGGTACTTGAGGCGGCGGCGGTGGGGGTATCTCATCGGGACAGCGGCGAAGTGGTCAAACTGGTGGTGGTGAAAAAGCCGGGCGCCAGTCTGGATGAAAAAACGCTGATCAGCCATTGTCGCCAATATCTGACTGCCTATAAGGTGCCTAAGGTGATAGAATTTCGCGACGAATTGCCCAAAACCAATGTCGGTAAAATACTGCGCCGGGAGCTGAGAGACGAGGCTTCCTGAGCCAAGACCCCGGGCGACCGGGGTCTTTTTGTTTTTGCCGCCAACGCAGAGTGCCCATGACTTATACACTGATCACCGATAACCAGACCCTGGCCGATTTCTGTGCCACAGACGCCACCTTGCTGGCGTTGGATACCGAATTTGTTCGCACCCGTACCTTCTATGCCAAACCGGGTCTCTACCAACTGTTTGACGGCAAGCAGACGGCGCTGATCGATCCGGTCGCGGTATCTGATCTGTCGCCCTTGTGGCGCCTGTTGCACGATCCCGAACGCCTGTGTGTGCTGCATGCCGGGGGAGAGGATCTGGAGCTGTTCCAGCATCAAAGTGGCGCCTTGCCGGCCCGGGTACACGATACCCAGCTGGCGGCCGCCTTTCTGGGCTATGGTACCCAGCTTGGCTTTGCCCCCCTGGTCGAGAAGCTGCTCGGTGTGAGCCTGGACAAGGCCCATGCACGTACCGACTGGCTGGCTCGGCCCTTGTCGAGCGCACAGCTCAGCTACGCGGCCGACGATGTGATTTATCTCTATCCTGTGTATCAAAAGCTGATGCAACAGCTGCAACAGAAGGGGCTGACCGACTGGTTCGAGCAGGAATGCGCTCGAGCCGTAAAGCGACGCAGCGAGAGCGTGGCTCCTGCGCTTGCCTACCTGGATATCAAGAATGCCTGGACCCTGGACAGGCAGGCGCTGGGTATCTTGCAGCGGTTGTGTCAGTGGCGGCTGACCGAGGCGCGCCGTCGGGATCTGGCGGTCAACTTTGTGGTGAAGGAGGCCAATCTGTTTCGCGTGGCAGAGCGGGCGCCACAGAGTCTGGCCGATTTGAACCGGCTGGGGCTGGAACCCATGGAAATCAAACGTCATGGCGACACCTTGCTGGCGCTGGTACGGCAGGCGCTGGATGCGCCCGACCACTGGCCGGAGCCGGTGCAGCGACTGGTGGATTATCCCGGCTACAAGGCGGAGCTCAAGCGAATCAAGGCCATTGTGGATCATGCCGGAGAGCAGGCCGAAATACCGGCGGAACTCATCGCATCGAAGCGATTGATCCATCAGTATCTGAGTTGGAAATGGCGGCTGGAAGAAAGTAAGGACATGACGCCGATCCTGTTGCAAGGCTGGCGTGGAGAACTGCTTGCATCACAGCTGTAATGCATAAAAGGGGGCGAACAGGCTCGCCCCTGACTTTTACTATGCGACCGGTTTTTCTGCTTTTTCGTCCATATCGGGGAACATGATGTTGAGCTCCAGTACCGACAAGTGATCGCCTTTCTGGTCGAGCTGTACCGAAATCTGATCGATATCGATGTCCACATATTTACGAATCACCTCCAGAATATCCTGTTGCATTTGCGGTAGATAATCCGGGGTGTCCCGCTGGCTACGTTCGTGGGCAACAATGATCTGCAGGCGCTCTTTTGCGAGCTTGGCGCTGGTTTGGGTCTTTTTTGAACGAAAATAGTCCAGTAGAGACATGGGTTAACTCCCAAAAAGTCGGCTAAAAAATCCCTTCTTCTCTTCATCGAGGAAACGGAAGGAGCGTTCTTCACCCAGCAGGCGGGCGACGGTGTCGGCATAAGCCAGAGCGGCATCGGATTCGCCATCCAGAATCACCGGCTCACCGGCGTTGGATGCCTTGAGCACGGCCTGGGACTCGGGGATGACACCCAGCAGGGGGATGGCCAGAATTTCCTGTACGTCATGCACGCTCAGCATGTCGCCACGACTGACACGCTCGGGAGAATAGCGGGTCAGCAGCAGGTGTTCTTTAATCGGCTCCAACCCTTGCTCGGCCCGGCGTGATTTGGACGACAGAATACCCAGAATACGATCGGAATCCCGTACCGAGGATACTTCCGGGTTGGTGGTGACGACGGCTTCATCGGCAAAATACAGTGCCATCAGCGCCCCGGTTTCGATGCCGGCGGGCGAGTCGCAGATAATGTACTCGAAACCCATGTCGGCCAGGTCGTTGAGGATTTTTTCTACTCCTTCCCGGGTGAGGGCATCTTTGTCCCGGGTCTGGGAAGCGGGCAGAATATAGAGCTGTTCTACCCGCTTATCCCGGATCAGTGCCTGATTGAGATTGGCGTCACCGTTAATCACGTTAACAAAGTCGTATACCACGCGACGTTCGCAGCCCATGATCAAATCCAGGTTGCGTAAGCCGATATCAAAATCAACCACCACGGTTTTATGACCGAGACTGGCCAGGCCGGTACTGATGGCTGCACTGGAGGTGGTTTTACCCACGCCTCCTTTCCCGGATGTGACGACGATAATTCGTGCCATAGTGTGTTCCTAAGCTCGTAAAATTAGAGGCGATCGAACTTTAACTGTTCGCCCGCCAGAGAAATAGTGACTGGTTGTTCCCAGTTATCACCCTGTAATCCATCACTGAGTTGATAATGACCGGCAACAGAGATCAGCTCGGCCATTAACTGCTGGCAATAAATGCGTGCCGACTCGCTGCCCTTGGCACCGGCCACAGCCCGGCCCCGCAGCTGACCGTAAATATGAATGCTCTCATCGGCGATGACTTCGGCGCCGTTACTGACCGAGCCCAGAATCACCAGTGAACCATTGGCAGCATAAACCTGCTGGCCGGAGCGTACCGGGCCGCGGTGAACCTTGGTTCCGGGCTGGTTAATCGTGGCGGCCGGGGCTGCGGGAGCGTCTTGCTGTGTCGGAATTTTACCGGTGCTGACCACCGCCAGGCCCGCGGCCCTGGCGGCGTTGCGGGTCGCATCATCTTTGGCGCCGGTAATGCCCACCGGCACCAGATCCAGTGCCTTGAGCGCATCGGCCAGTGCCGTGAAGTCGGGTGTCTGTGACAACTTTTCTATATTGATAACCAGCGGTGCGGCGCGAAAGAACGCCGGTGCCAGTGCAATTTTTTCTTCCAGCTGTCGCTTTACCTGCTGAATATCGCCATCGGCCATATGCACAACCGACAGGGTAAAGTTACTGCCTTTCAATTCGATGCCATGCTCCGCCATAAGCGGCTTTCCCCCGAGGATTCAATCCTTTTTGTTATTGGTCGTGCTGATGTTATAGTTTGCCATCTTAACTGGCAATAAACCCGACGGATTATAGCAATTTCCATGTTGTGTGTAGTGTATAAAAGCCCCAAAAAGGCAGAGACTTATCTTTTTGTCGAGCGGCGCGACGACTTCTCTCGCGTACCGTCCCCTCTACTGGATACCTTCGGTACGCCCAGGCTCGCCATGATCATCAACCTGGCAACAAAGACTCACCTGGCGCAGGCTGATTTGACCAAGGTCAGGCTGGCGTTACAGACCCAGGGGTATTACCTTCAATTACCACCACCGCCGGAAAATTTGCTTAAACAACACCGGGCATCTCAGGCAGATCCTTCCGCCTGAATCCTCTTCAACACGCTGCGTATCAGCAAGGAGCCTCTTATGTATCAACATATGGACTTACAGGGGCAACCGTTGCCCTATGCGGTAGGTAAAGTGGTATGTGTGGGCCGCAGTTATCAGGATCATGCGGCGGAGCTCAACAATCCCGTACCCGAAGAACCACTGTTATTCATCAAGCCATCTACCAGCCTGACCGGGCTGGACGCGCCTCTGTTGCTGCCCAAGGGGCTGGGCGCCGTGCATCATGAGTTGGAAGTGGCGTTGTTGATTGGTCGTCGTTTGTGCCATGTCGAACCCGGGCACGCGCTGGAAGCGGTTGCCGGTGTGGGCCTGGCGCTGGATTTGACCCTGCGCGATGTGCAGGACAAGCTTAAGGCTCAGGGGCATCCCTGGGAGCGGGCCAAGGCCTTCGATGGTAGTTGCCCTGTTACTCCCTTTGCTCTGCCCGAGGTACTCAACGACTTGCAGCGGCTTGATTTCTCTTTACAGGTCAATGGTGAGCCGCGGCAAAATGGTAATACCGCCATGATGATGTGGTCTATTGGTGAGCTGCTGGCCCAGATGAGCCGTTGCTTTACCCTTAATCCCGGCGATGTGGTACTGACCGGCACTCCCAAGGGCGTAGCCGAACTCAAACCGCTGGATGAACTCGATATGCAACTGGACGGTCAGTACCGATTCAGTGCCAAAGTAGCAGGATAAATTTATGCAGGCCGATTTCTGGTATACCAAGTCTCTGGAGGAGATGTCCGACGGGGAATGGGAAGCCTTGTGCGACGGCTGCGGCAAATGTTGCCTCAACAAGCTGATTGATGAAGACACCGACGAGCTGGTGCATACCAATGTGGCTTGCGAGCTGTTGAACACGCACAGCTGTGCCTGTAGCGATTATGCCAATCGCTTCGCCAAGGTGCCGGATTGTCTGAAGATTACCCGGGACAAACTGGACGATTATTTCTGGCTACCGTCCACCTGTGCCTACCGTTTGCTGGCAGAAGGCCAGTCGTTGCCGTCCTGGCACCCATTGCGCACCGGCTCCAAGAGCGCCATGCACAAGGCCGGCCAGTCGGTACGCGGCAAGGTGGTGCCGGAGTCCAAGGCCGGAAACTGGGAAGACCACATCATTACCTGGGCCAGTTAACAACGAGCTTTAAGCGCTAATACTAATCTATTAAGTATCTGATCATATTGAGGCTTGCGGTACCAGAGGTAACACAGCCGCCTCCCACGACACGCCATAAACCCATCCCTGGGGGCTCGGAAATGCCGTCCTTGGCATTTCACGGTCGTGGGAGGCCGCCTCTGTTGCCTCTTTCGGAGCTCCGAGTTACCTGCAGACGGCGCCGACTGACGACTCTGCAGTATCAAGGAGGATAAAGGGAGCTGCTCAGCCGACCCTCCGCGCCAAGGATGGCGCGGCGGAGCCTACATGGAGGTATTCACGGCGTGTCGGAGGAGCTGACCCTTTATCCGACCTTTACAGAGCAGCCAAATCACGCCTCACGCCGGCTATCCGAATAATGATAAATAACACCGCCAGTGCGGCCAGCAGGGCGAAAATACCCATCAGCCACTGGGGCATGCTCAAGCCCAGCCAGGCCCAGGAAGCATCGGCACAGTCTCCCGTGGGATGAAACAGGGCCGGCCACCAGCGATCCAGCGCCAGCCAGCCCGGAAACTCGGCGAAACTGGAGCACTGGTTGAAGGGAGAAGGGTTGAGTTGATAACCCACATGGACTTTTGCCAGCCAGAATCCCTTGGCTGCCGCCGCCAGCCAGGCCACCAGGGCAACCCCGCTTACCCATCCATTGCGTGGCGCCAGCCAGCCGAGTATGCCTGCCAGTATCACCCCGGCCAGCGCGGCCCTTTGATAGACACACATCACACAGGGATACAGTTCCTGCACATACTGGAAAAACAGCGCCGTCAGCAATAACGCGGTGGCGGTAAAGGTCAGCAGACCCCAGGCAAGTCGGGTGCGTGAAAAAGCGTACAGCATCGATTCCTCATGGCGTTCGGGGTGGGGACGGTTGGCTGGGTTGGGCTTGTGACAAACTGGTCAGCTCTGTTATTATCGACCATTAATCCTGCCTGCCATAACAAATTTAACAGAGTGGTTTCATGGTCATCAAGGCACAAAGCCCAGCTAATTTTGCAGAACAATATATCATAGAATCCATCTGGAACAGTCACTTTCCCCCAGGCTCCATCCTGCCCGCCGAGCGGGAATTATCGGAGTTGATAGGAGTGACTCGCACCACCCTGCGTGAGGTGCTGCAACGGCTGGCGCGCGACGGTTGGCTGACCATACAGCACGGTAAGCCAACCCGGGTAAATAACTTCTGGGAAACGTCGAGTCTCAACATACTGGAAACCCTGGCTCGCCTCGATGAAGACAAGATGCCTGAATTGATTGACCATCTGTTGTCTGCCCGCACACATATCAGCAGCATTTTCATTCGTGGTGCGGTAAAAAATGATCCCGAACGGGTGATGGCCGTCATCGCCGAGCTGGAACAGCTGGCCGATGAGGCAGAGGCCTTTGCCGCCTATGATTATGAACTGCATCATCAGCTGGCCTTTGCTTCCGGCAATCCTATCTATGCCCTGATTCTTAATGGTTTCAAGGGATTGTACTGTCGGGTGGGGCGCCACTATTTTTCACAACCGGCGGCACGCCGGCTGGCGGCGGAATATTATCGCGCGCTTTCCGGGCTAGCAGCCAGCGGCAACCTTGATGAGGTGGCCGAGCTGGTACGGGATTATGGTAAGAATTCGGGTCGGTTGTGGCTGGATATGCGTGAGCATTTACCGGATACCCTGGCACAACACTGATAGGCACGCATCGATAGAGACAGCACCGCTAAAAAACGCCTCCTTTCGGAGGCGTTTTTTTATTCGGTGAGTGGTCGTTCCGGGCAGCGGCCTATGATGCTGGCGCTACCGTCCGCTTCTTCCTGCTCGAGTACCACATTAAAGCCCCACAGACGATGCACGTGTTTCAGCACCTGGTGATGCGAATCTGCCAGTGGAATACGGTTATGCGGTACGTGGCGCAGAGTGAGAGAGCGATCGCCCTTTACTTCCACGTTATGGACCTGAATGTTGGGCTCGAGGTTGGACAGATTATACTGATTTGACAGGGTCTGACGCAGCTGGCGATAGCCCTGTTCATCATGTATGGCCGAAATTTCCAGATAATTACGGGTATCGTCATCGGCCACCGCGAACAGATGGAGATCGCGCATCACCTTGGGTGACAAAAACTGGCTGATAAAGCTCTCGTCCTTGAAGTTCTCCATGGCAAAGTGCAGGGTCTTTACCCACTCGGATCCGGCGATATCCGGAAACCAGGCCCGGTCTTCGTCGGTGGGGTGCTCGCAGATACGGCGCAAGTCCTGAAACATGGCAAAGCCCAGGGCATAGGGGTTGATGCCGGAATAATATTTGCTGTTATAAGACGGCTGATAGATGACGTTGGTATGGTTGTGCAGTACTTCCATGATGAAGCGGTCGGTCACCAGCCCCTCGTCGTACATATGTTGAGTGATGGTGTAGTGCCAGAAGGTCGCCCAGCCTTCGTTCATCACCTGAGTCTGCTTCTGGGGATAGAAATACTGGCTTATCTTGCGCACGATGCGCACGATTTCCCGCTGCCAGGGCTCGAGCAGGGGGGCGTGTTTCTCGATAAAGTACAGAATGTTTTCTTCCGGCTCTTCGGGATAACGGCGTTTCTTTTCCTGCTTGGCATCGTCCATTCGGGGTAGGGTTTTCCACAGCTCGTTGACCTGGGTTTGCAGATAGGCTTCGCGCGCCTTCTGCCGCCGGCGTTCTTCGGCCAGAGACAGTTTCTGTGGCCGTTTGTATCTGTCCACCCCGTAGTTCATCAGTGCATGACAGCTGTCGAGGATGGACTCGACCTCGGCAACACCATATTTCTCTTCGCATTCGGTAATGTAATGTTTCGAGAACAGCAGATAGTCGATAATGGACTCGGCGTCGGTCCAGGTCGTGAACAGGTAGTTGTTCTTGAAGAAAGAGTTATGACCATAGCAGGCATGGGCGATGACCAGAGCCTGCATCGGCATGGTGTTCTCTTCCATCAGATAGGCGATACAAGGGTTGGAGTTGATGACGATTTCATAGGCCAGGCCCATCTGACCACGCTTGTAATGCTGTTCGGTCTGAATGAATTTTTTACCGTAGGACCAGTGATGATAACCAATGGGCATGCCGATGCTGGAGTAGGCGTCCATCATCTGCTCACCGGTGATGATCTCTATCTGGTTGGGATAGGTGCTCAGGCCATAATTCTCGGCAATACGGGCTATTTCCTTGTGATAGTCCTCGAGTAGCTCAAAACTCCAGTCGGGGCCGTCACTGAGCGGATGAATAGTGGTCATTGCTTCAGAGGTGGTTGTTTTAGACATAGTTACCTCATGCCGCTTGTTTCTTGAACAGTTCCCTGAATACGGGATAAATGTCTTCTACCGCACGTATATGCTCCATGGCAAAGTTGGGGAACTGACGGGCGATGGACTCGTATTCGTGCCAGAGTGTCTGGTGTGCCCGGTTGGTGATTTCTATGTAGGCGTAGTAACGCACAAAAGACATGATGTCCTCTTGCAGCAACTGTTTGCATAGCGGAGAGTCATCGGCCCAGTTATCACCATCGGATGCCTGTGCCGCATAGATGTTCCATTGATCCGGAGGATAGCGGGCCGCCATGACTTCTTTCATCAGCTGCAGGGCGCTGGAGACAATGGTGCCCCCGGTTTCCTGAGAGTAGAAAAACTCCTGTTCGTCCACTTCCTTGGCCTGGGTATGGTGGCGAATAAATACCACCTCCACATTTTTATAGGTACGGGTCAGGAACAGATAGAGCAACAGATAAAAGCGTTTGGCCATGTCCTTGGTGGCCTGATCCATGGAGCCCGAGACATCCATCAGGCAAAACATGACCGCCTGAGTCGAAGGAATGGGGCGCTGTACAAAGTTGTTGAAGCGCAGATCGAAGGTGTCGATAAAGGGCACCGCCGCGATGCGCCGTTTAAGCTCGACGATCTGTGCCTCTATATCCTGTATGCGAGCATAGTTTTCGGCTGGATGCTTGCCGAGTTCAAGCAGCTCCTGTTCCAGTTCGGCGACGGTTTTCTTCTTGCCTACCTGCAGCGCCATGCGCCGAGCCAGAGACTGGCGCAGAGATCGTACTATGTTGATGTTGGCCGGCACCCCGTCTGCGGTGTAGCCGGCGCGGAAGGTTTTCATTTCGCTTATCTTGTTGAGCTTGTTTTTTTCCAGGTTCGGCAGCTCGAGACCATCGAACAGCAAGTCCAGATATTCTTCCTTGGAGATCTGGAAGACGAAATCGTCTTCGCCTTCGCCCTGATTACTGGCATCGCCCTGGCCGCTGCCGCCACTACCACCACCGGCAGGGCGATCGACCCGGTCGCCGGTGACAAACTGATCATTGCCCGGGTGCACCTGATCCCGGTGACCGCCCTTGCCCTGATGAAACACCGGCTCGGATATATCCCGGGTAGGAATGGAAACACTTTCCCCCTGATCGATATCCTGAATGCTGCGTTTGAGTACCGCGTCCGACACCGCTTTTTTCAGTTGTTGTTGGTAGCGGCGGATAAAGCGCTGCCGGTTAACAGCGCTTTTGTTGCGGCCATTTAGTCGTCTATCGATAAAATGCGCCATAGTTCCCCCAACGCTTATCTTGTTAAGTTGACTTGCGTACCCGCAGGTACCATTCAGACAGCAGTCGCACCTGTTTGCGGGTATAGCCTTTTTCCATCATCCGGGCGACAAAGTCGTCGTGCTTTTTCTGCTCGTCGGCACTGGTCTTGGAATTGAAGGAAATGACCGGCAGCAACTCTTCGGTGTTGGAGAACATTTTCTTCTCGATAACGGTTCTGAGCTTCTCGTAACTGGTCCAGTTGGGATTTTTACCGGCATTGTTGGCCCGGGCCCGCAGCACGAAGTTGACGATTTCGTTGCGAAAATCCTTGGGGTTGCTGATGCCGGCGGGCTTCTCTATCTTTTCCAGTTCCGCATTAAGCGCCGAACGGTCAAACAGCTGGCCGGTTTCCGGATCCCGGTACTCCTGATCCTGAATCCAGAAGTCGGCGTAAATGACGTAACGGTCGAAGATGTTCTGACCGTATTCGGAGTAGGACTCCAGATAGGCGGTTTGAATCTCCTTGCCGATAAACTCCACGTACTTGGGGATCAGATAACCCTTGATGAACTCCAGGTAACGGTCGTGCACTTCCTGGGGAAACTGTTCCCGCTCTATCTGCTGTTCCAGTACATAGAACAGGTGTACCGGGTTGGCGGCGACTTCGGCGTGGTCGAAGTTGAACACCCGCGACAGTATCTTGAAGGCGAAACGGGTCGAGAGACCGTTCATGCCTTCGTCTACCCCGGCGTAGTCCCGATACTCCTGATACGACTTGGCCTTGGGATCCGTGTCTTTCAGGCTTTCGCCATCATAGACGCGCATCTTGGAATACAGGCTGGAGTTTTCGGGCTCTTTCAGACGTGACAGCACGGTGAACTGACCCAGGGTCTCCAGGGTGCCGGGAGCACACTTGGCGTGAGACAGCTCACTGTTGGCAAGCAGCTTCTGATAGATATCCACCTCTTCGGTGACCCGCAGGCAGTAAGGCACCTTGACGATATACACCCGATCGAGAAAGGCCTCGTTATTTCTGTTGTGTTTGAAGTGCTGCCATTCGGACTCGTTGGAGTGAGCCAGAATAATGCCTTCGAAGGGCAGGGCAGAGAGTCCCTCGGTACCGTTATAGTTACCTTCCTGGGTGGCGGTCAGCAGTGGGTGCAGCACCTTGATGGGCGCCTTGAACATCTCCACGAATTCCATCATGCCCTGGTTGGCCTTACAGAGGGCGCCGGAGTAGGAGTAGGCGTCGGCATCATCCTGGGCATAATGCTCCAGTTTGCGGATGTCGACCTTGCCGACCAGAGATGAAATGTCCTGGTTGTTGTCATCACCCGGCTCGGTTTTGGCGACCGCAATCTGGTCGAGCACCGAAGGATAGACCTTTTCTACCTTGAAGCGGGAGATGTCACCGCCGTATTCATGCAGCCGTTTCACCGCCCAGGGCGACATAATGGGCCGCAGATAGCGGCGTGGAATGCCGTATTCCTGCTCCAGCATGGGGCCGTCTTCTGCGGCATCGAACAGGCAGAAAGGATGGTCGTTGACCGGAGAGCCCTTGAGCCGATAGATAGGCACCTTCTGCATCAGTCCCTTGAGGCACTCGGCCAGCGATGACTTACCGCCGCCCACCGGCCCCAGCAGATACAGTATCTGTTTCTTTTCTTCCAGCCCCTGAGCGGCGTGCTTCAGATAGGAAACAATCTGCTCAATGCTTTCTTCCATGCCGTAAAATTCGGCGAAAGCCGGGTAGCGGGCAATCACCCGGTTAGAGAAGAGCCGGCTGAATCTTGGCACCTGAGCGGTGTCGATCATTTCCGGCTCGCCGATGGCCATTAGCAGGCGCTCGGAGGCCGAAGCGTAACAGGCCTTGTCTTCCCGACACATGTCCAGGAATTCCAGCAGGCCGTATTCCTCTTCTTTTGCCTTCTCGTAGCGCGATTGGTAATGCTCGAATATTCCCATGGTTTATCCCCCATAAATACCGGCTCTGACGTTCACCACATAAGAAAGAGCCTTGCGCACACATATTTCATTCCCTTGATGAAAGGTTAGTCAGTATTTTCTTATTACGCATGTGTAACGTCCAGAAATGTCGAAGATTTTGTGATGCCCACCGTGTTGAACGGGGCCTGGAGCAAGGTCGCTTTTGTCAGAAAATAGAGAGACTTCAATTCATACCCGATTGAATCTATCTGTGAGGCACTTACAAGCTTACCTTTACGTAATCGTCTGACTTGTGTTTGTTTGCTGTGCAATTGCGGGTATTATCATTTTTTACGTTGACTTCACATTTTTGTCCGGTTAGATTGAACACGCATTAAGGCTTGGTTATTTGCTTCACTACAAGTGAGCATCTTGTCAGGTGTTATGTGTAGCTCTGTTTAAGCACGTTTCCGTTTGTTTGACCCTCGCTTGCGAGGGTTTTCTTTTTTCTGAACATCTGTAGCCTCACCCTCATTACGTTTACGTAACTTGTCGCGCGCTCTTTTCTTTCATTCAAAAAAATTGATAGTCTTGTGCGTTAATTTCCGATTTCTCTCCCGTCTCGCCTGCCTTACAGTAACGACACAGCCTGCATGCGCGCTGCGTTGTGATGGCAATTAGCTGATACTTCATGAATTTATTACACGGAAGGGTTCGTATGACGACGACATTGGTACTGAAATCCAGCATTTTGGGTGAATACTCGCAATCATCAAAATTGATTGATTATATGGTTGAACGCATGGGCAACGAGGGTACTCTGTTACGTGATCTGGCCGCAGAGCCGCTGCCGATGCTGGACGGTGCTGGCGCCTCGGCACTGCGTGGCGGAGCCCCCCTGAATGAACAGCAACAGGCAGTGCTGGCGCTGTCGGATCGGTTGGTGGAGGAACTGAAGAGGGCCGATACCCTGGTGATTGCCGCTCCCATGTATAACTTTCATATTCCGGTTCAGCTCAAGGCCTGGATTGACCTTATCTGTCGTGCGGGGGTGACCTTTCGTTATACCGAGCAGGGGCCCCAAGGGCTGCTTACCGGCAAAAAGGCGGTGGTGGTGACCACCAGCGGTGGCAGACATAAAGACAGTCCTCATGATATGGTCACGCCTTATCTGCGCACCGTGCTGGGCTTTATCGGTATCGATGAGGTCGAGTTCGTTTATGCAGAGGCCCAGGGCATGGGAGAAGAAGCGCAGCAAGCCGGTTTGAAGCATGCGCGGAACCAGCTGGACGCCTTGGTAGCAACCGTCTGAGCATGGTCGGAAAGCGGTCGCTTACCAACCGGGCTGTGCGTAATGATTGCTAACCTTGTTGATTAATATCGAAGTTGATTAATATCGAATCGACCAGAAAGGGACTGCCATGGCAGTCCCTTTTTCATACCACCATTAGTTGGCGAAAAGAGGATGTCACCTCGGTTATCTGCCTGTTGTGCGCAGTGTGTTTTGGTTCTGTTGACCGGCTTCAACATGAGCGGGCAGGTGATAGTGACGAAGAGGAAAGGATTCGATGATAAAGTTTCAGCAGCTAAACGCCTTTAAAGCCGTCTATGAGCTTGGCACCATGATGGCGGCATCGGCTCATATTCATGTTACCCAGCCTGCCATCAGCCGGTTGGTGGCAAGCCTTGAGCATCAGCTCGGCTTTGCCCTGTTTCAGCGCATACGGGGTCGACTGGTACCCACCGACAAGGGCACGGCCTTCTATCTGGAGGTGAGCAAGGCATTCTCGGCGCTGGAACATCTAGAGCACAGTGCGCGAGACATTGCCGAGCAGCATCATGGCAGCCTGCACATTACGGCCTTTCCCATGCTGTCCAACAGCTTTTTGCCGGCGATTCTGGGGCGATTGATGCGGGAAACCCCCGGGCTCAAGGCATCGCTGAAGAGCTATCGGTCGGAAGAGGTGCTCAGGCGTACCGAGATCCAGTCTTGTGATCTGGGGTTTGCCGATACGGAGATCACCAGTCCCAGTGTAACGGCCATTCCGGTGTGGGGGGATTGTGTCTGCATTGTGCCTGCCGGCAGCGAACTGGCGGCGATGCCCAGCCTGACGCCGGCGGATTTGTCCGGCATGCCTTTTATCCGCTATGAAAACAGCGATTCGACCCAGCAGGCACTGGATCGGGCGCTTGCGCAGGCCGGTATACACAGTCTGGATGTGGTTGAGGTCTCTTTCGCCTCGGTTGCGGCGTCTCTGGTGGCCGAAGGGCTTGGTGTGGCGGTGGTTGATCCCTTCACCGCCCGGCATGCGCAGCAGTGCGGGTTGAACATCGTCATCCGCGAGTTTCGTCCCTGTATTCCCTATCGGTTCCAGATCCTCTACCCCGCCTTTCGCCCGAACTCCGATCTGGCTCGTGCCTTTGTCGACTCCCTGTTCAGCCAGGCAGAAGCCGTTGGGATCAGCCTGCGTCATGAGAAGAACGGCAGCCTATAACACGGGAACATACCCAGGGCGGCAAACGGCATTGGTGTTCGGTGGCCGGCGCACTATAAGTTGAACTCCGACAAGCGTCTGTTACCGATGACAAGGAGTTCACGATGAAAATGAAGATGATTGCCCTGGCTGCGGCCACCACCATGCTGACCATAGGGCCGGTTGCCGCCAAGGAATGGAAACAGGTACGGATTGCGGTAGAGGGCGCCTATCCTCCTTATAGCTGGACCACCACGGAAGGGGAGCTGAAAGGGTTTGATATCGACATGGCCAACGCCCTTTGCGAACAGATGCAGGTGAAATGCACTCTGGTTACGCAGGAGTGGGACGGCATGATCCCCTCGCTGCTGGCGCGCAAGTTCGATGCCATCGTCGCCTCCATGTCGATTACCGAGGAGCGCAGGCTCAAGGTCGACTTTACCGACAAGTATTATCAGATATCTTCCCGCTTCGTGGCGAAAAAAGGCACCGAGTTCAACTTCGAACCGGACGGTCTGAAAGGAAAGTCGGTCGGTGTACAGGGCTCCAGCACCCATGAAAAATACGTCGCCGATAATTTTGAGGGCGTGGATATCAAGCGTTACGGCTCTCCGGAAAACGCCTTTCTGGATCTGATTTCCGGTCGTGTCGATCTGGTGTTCAACAACATTCCCGCCATCGAAAGCGGTTTGCTGGAGAAGCAAAACGGCGACGACTTCGACTTTACCGGCCCCCTCATTACCGACAAAAAATGGTTCGGCGAGGGGGTGGGCATCGCCGTTCGCAAACGCGATGACGAGTTGCGCGAAAAATTCAATGGCGCCATCAAGGCCATCCGCAGCAAGGGTATCTATCAGCAGATCCAGGACAAGTACTTCGAATTCGATATCTATGGTGGCTGAAATAAGGGCGGCTGAATCAAGGGTGGCTAAGCATGAAAGATAGCCGGGTAGTCGTTATCGGCGGGGGCATGGTGGGCGCGGCGCTGGGCTATGGTCTGGCCCGAGAGGGCATAGAGACGCTGATGCTGGATGAAGGAGACCAGGGGTTGCGTGCGGCCCGGGGTAACTTCGGGCTGCTGTGGGTACAGGGCAAGGGGGCCGACTTTCCGGCCTATGCTCGCTGGACTCTGGAGTCCTGCCGGCTGTGGCCGGACTTTGCCGCCGAGCTGATCGAGCTGACCGGCATCGATGTTCACTTTCGCCAGCGCGGCGGCATTCATTACTGCCTGGATGAGCCGGAGCTGGAAGCCTATCGCCTCGAGCTGGCGCAACAAGCCGCCGTCAGTGGTACAGACTTCGAATATCAGTTTCTCAATGCCCGACAGCTGGCCAGGCTGGAACCCCATATCGACGCCAATATTCCCGGTGCCTGCTACTCGCCCAACGACGGTCATGTTAACCCGCTGTTTCTGCTGCGCGCCCTGCATGCGGGTTTTCTGGCCCGGGGCGGCCATTACCGACCGCGTCATCATGTACTGAGCATAGAGACAGCGCAGGATGGCTTTGTACTGCATACGGATCAGGGCCCGATACGGGCCGAACAGCTGGTGCTGGCGGCGGGGCTCGACAATTGCCGACTGGCGCCCATGGTCGGCTTGTCGCAACCCCTGACTCCCCAGCGTGGCCAGTTGTTGATCACCGAACGTCTGCCCAGGCTGCTGAATTATCCGTCCATCTATCTGCGCCAGACCGGGGAGGGCTCTATCCAGATCGGCGATTCATCCGAGCAGGTGGGTCTGGATGACGGCAATACCCCGGCTGTCATGGCCCAGCTGGCCCGGCGGGCCATTTCGCTGCTGCCCGCCTTGCGCCACCGGCGTATCGTACGCGGCTGGGGGGCGCTCAGGGTGATGAGTCCGGATGGTTATCCGGTGTATGAGCAAAGCCGGACACCGGGCCCCCGGGTTCATGCCTTCAGCTCGCACAGCGGTGTGACCCTGGCGGCGGCACATGCCCTGACGCTGGCGCCGATGCTGCTGGAACCCGCTTTGAGCCCGGAACTGGATGCCTTCACTCCCCAACGATTCAAGGACTAAGTCATGTTCAAGGATGTCAGTCAGCAACCGCGCCCCTTGCTGACCTTTTATGTCGATGAGCAACCCCGGCAGGTTCCCTCCGGCTATACGGTGGCCGCCGCCTTGCTGGCGCTGGGGTACAAGGCCAATCGGGCCAGCCCGGTTTCCGGCAGTCCGCGTGGTCCTTATTGCATGATGGGGGTCTGTTTCGAGTGTCTGGTGGAGATAGACGGTATTCCGAACCGACAGGGGTGTCTGACCGAGGTACGGCCGGAGATGCACATTCGCTTGCCTCTGCAGAAAGAGCAGGGTGTGTGGGAGGAGGGTGATGATGGATGCTGATCTGGCCATTGTGGGGGCCGGACCCGCGGGCATGGCGGCGGCCATCGAGGCGCAACGTCTGGGCCTGACGTCGGTGCTGCTGGATGAACAACCCCGGGTCGGCGGACAGATTTACCGCAACATAGGCCGGCCCTCGCTGGCCGACCCAGGTATTCTGGGGCCCGACTATGATGCGGGTCGCTCCCTGGCCGACGCCTTTGCCGACAGCGGCTGTCGTTATTTGCCGAACACCCAGGTGTGGCAAATCGAGAGTGACGCCCGGGTGTATTACAGTCACCAAGGTCGGGCCGCCTCGCTACAGGCGCGCCAGGTGATGATCGCCAACGGCGCTCAGGAGCGTCCCTTTCCCATTCCCGGATGGACCCTGCCTGGGGTGATGACCGCCGGGGCGGCGCAAATTCTGCTGAAAAGCCCGGGACTGGCCGCCGACGGTGCCGTTTTTGCCGGCTGTGGGCCCTTGCTCTATCTGGTGGTATGGCAATATCTGCAGGCCGGAATCAAGGTAAAGGCGTTGCTGGATACCACGCCGGCCGCCAATTATCGCCGGGCCCTTGGCGCCCTCGACGGCGCCCTGCACGGGGCGGGCTACCTGTGGAAGGGACTGACACTGCTGCGGGACATTCGCGCCGCCGGCATCCCCTTCGTGCGTGGAGTCACCGAGCTTGCCGCCCACGATGAAGACGGGGTGCTGAGCCGGGTGACCTATCGGGCCGGCGGACGGCAACATCAGCTCGATACCGAACAGCTGTTTCTGCATCAGGGAGTGGTACCCAATGTGAACCTGGCCATGGCCAGTGGCTGCGAGCACCACTGGCATGAGCCGCAACTGTGCTGGCAGCCGCTACTGGATGCCTGGGGGCAGAGCTCACAGCCGCATATCCGTATTATCGGCGATGGCGGAGGCATAGGCGGTGCCGTGGCGGCGGCGCTGAAAGGACGGCTGGCGGTACAGCAGTTGGCCCATACTCTGGGACGGCAAACACAGGCCGATCGAGATCATCATGCCCGCAGTTTGCGCCGCCAGCTACGTCGGGAAACGGCCTTTCGCCGATTTATCGACCTGCTCTACAGACCTTCAGATGCCTTGCGCCTGCCCGCACAGGATGAGGTGCTGGGGTGTCGCTGCGAGGAGGTAAGCCTGGGTGACATTCGCCGCGCCGTCAGCCAGGGTTGCATGGGGCCCAATCAGCTGAAGAGTTTTACCCGTTGTGGCATGGGACCCTGCCAGGGGCGTCAGTGCGGGCTGATTGTTTCGGAGCTGATGGCCAGGTTACAGGGGCAGGAAGTCGAGCAAGGGGGCTATTATCGCCTGCGTGCCCCGGTCAAGCCCCTGACCCTGGACGAACTGTCCAGCCTGGATCTGCCTCCGGAACCGGTTTTGCGAGAGTAAATCAGTCACGGCCTTTGTCGATGGTAGTCAATCGGGTATTCTTTATCTGTGCTGGACCATATTTTATCGCCAGCCATGTTCAGGATGAGCGACAGGCTTGATTGACGGAGAAGGCGTATGTGGCTGGACGCAAAGCAGATGGAATATACCCCCGAGGGGCATTTTGTAGTGCAGTTATCCGAACCGATAGCGGCGCATTTTCGCTATCGCTCCTGGGCGCAAGGCCTTGGCTGTGAACGAAGGGAGCAGGGGCGCTGGCAGCCCGAAGACGGTGATTTTGGTATTTCCCTGCTCGATGCCGCGGCCCTGGCCGGTGCCGACAGCCCGCTGGGACGGTTCGTTGGCGACATTCCGGCCCCGGTGCGGGAGGTCGTACAGCCCTACTATTACCAACAGACCCGGTTGCTGCAATGGCTGGCGCGAAGCCGGAATGCCCGTGAGCTGTTTTCGCACTCACCCAATTTGTGCTGGTTGCTGATGGTCGGTAGCGGTGAGGAGGAATGGCCGAACGCCAGGGTGGATGAGTTGCTGAGTCAGCCGCGCCGACAGATCCTCAAGGCCCTGACCGGTAGTGGCAGCAAGGCCATTGTCAAGCTGTTGGGCAGGGTACGGCTGGGCAAGGCCGATCTGAAAGAATACCGTCTGCTTTGCCAGGCGCTGGCCCAGCCAGAACGGTTGCTGCCCCTGACGACATGGGCCGAGATTCCGGTCAACCTCTTGCTGGTGGCCACCGACTTCCCGCAACTGCTCCAGGGCCGCCTGATCAGACCGCTGGTGTTGACGAAGGAGCTGACCCCGGAAGCGATGAGGGCGAGGATCCGTCGGTATGGCCGATGCTGGCAGGATGCGCTCAATGTGGCCCGGCTGCTGGGCATGACCGACGCCCAAATTGCATTGGAGCGTTGCGAAGACCCGCAAGCGCTCAAGGCACTGCACGACCGCTGGACCGATCGCCTGAATCGGCAACGTTTAATTGCGGTGCACGGAAAAGTGGAGTTTCCACCGCCGCCGGTCCCCGGCAATACGCATATTCATCCGATTCTGACGATGGAAGATTTGCAGGAAGAAGGACGGCTGATGCACCACTGCGTGGCCAGTTATGTCCACAACATCATAAAGGGTGAATGCTATATCTACCGGATAATGCAGCCTCAGCGGGCGACCATAGAAGTGGCGTTTCAAAACGGAGAGCCGGTAATACGTCAGGTGGCGTTGGCGCGCAACCAGAAACCGGACGAGCAGACCCGAGCCGCCATTCATCACTGGCTGCACCCGGACGAGCGCGCCCACATGAGATTGATTGGCTGAGATATCGCCGCCGGCATCTTGAGAATGCTTAACTTATGCCAACATACAAGTGTTGTAATAAAACCGAAAAGGACAACCATGTACGATATTGTCGGTGATATTCACGGCCATGCCACCAAGCTGGAAGCCCTGCTCACCAAAATGGGTTATCGGCAAGGTGAATACGGCTGGCGCCATCCCGCACGAAAAGTCATTTTTCTCGGGGACTTTATCGACCGTGGCCCTGAGCAATGCAAAACCGTGGCGATTGCCCGCGCCATGGTGAAGAGCGGCCAGGCGTTGGCGGTGATGGGCAACCATGAATTCAACGCCGTGGCTTATGCCACGCCGGATCAAGACGGGCAGTTCCTGAGACCTCACACCAGGAAAAATTTCGAGCAACATCAACTCTACCTCGAACAGGTAGAAAAGGGCAGCGAGCTGCACCGGGAACACATCGCCTGGTTTAAAAGCCTGCCGTTATATCTGGATTTGCCGGAATTCAGGGTGGTGCATGCCTGTTGGCATCCCGGGCAATTACACAAGATAGCGCCGTATATTGATGAACGGCTGCGGATTCGGGAGCATGCCTGGCCGGTGCTGACCCGACCGGGTGAAGCCGGGTTTGAAGCGCTGGAGACCCTGTTAAAGGGGGTGGAAATTCCCTTGCCCCGGGGGCATGCATTTTTTGACAAGGATCGGAGCCCGCGCCGTCATATCCGTAGCCGATGGTGGAACCGGGAGGCAGTCACCTACCGGGATCTGGCCATGGTGCCGGAAGAGGCTATCGCTCATATACCCCACACACCTGTGCCTGCCGACATATTACCGGGCTACGATGGTCACAAACCGGTCTTTGTAGGGCATTACTGGCTGACCGGCATACCGGCTCCGCTTAACGAGCATATCGCCTGTGTGGACTACAGCGTTGCTGCCGAAGACGGTGGCAAGCTTTGTGCCTATCGCTGGAGTGGGGAGCAGACCCTGAGCGCCGAACGCTTTTGCTGGGTGGAGTGAATGACATGGCAGATTAGCAGTATAAAAAAATTATGCCAACATACATGTTTGACCATAATAAAAAAACTCACTCAACAGCCGCATTATTCCTGCCTTGATAACCAGGTAATACCAATCGGACTAAAGATGGAGTCAATATCCGATAACAATGTGGTGTTTTAAGCACGGTCATACCGGTACAGAATCTTCGTCATGCTGAACTGGATTCAGTATCAGCATGACGGACCCGGTATCTTTCTGCAGAGATATCCTGACAACAGATCAGTTGGTTTTACAGATAGGTATGAATATCGCCGAAAGAGAGGGCAGGGGTCTTAAACGAAAAAAGCGCACTCATTAGAGTGCGCTTTTTCGGAATCTGGTGCGTCCTAGTGGATTCGAACCACCGACCCCTACCATGTCAAGGTAGTGCTCTAACCAGCTGAGCTAAGGACGCAGAGTGTTGATGTTAACGTGTTGTCTCACGATGTAACCACAATGAAGTGGTGCGTCCTAGTGGATTCGAACCACCGACCCCTACCATGTCAAGGTAGTGCTCTAACCAGCTGAGCTAAGGACGCAGAGTGTTGATGTTAACGTGTTGTCTCACGGTGTAGCCACAATGAAGTGGTGCGTCCTAGTGGATTCGAACCACCGACCCCTACCATGTCAAGGTAGTGCTCTAACCAACTGAGCTAAGGACGCATACTGTCTTGAAGCGAGCGGTATACTAGCCAAGGGCCGTGGGCGGGGCAAGCCTTTTTTCTTATTGAACAAGCGGATGAGGAACTATTGCTCAAGTCGGTGAAATATCGCACCGTTCAAGAAAGCGCTGCCATAGCCGGGCGTGCTCCAGGGTCAGGGTTCGATAGCGACGATAGATTTCGCTGTTCAGTCCGTCACCAAACTGGGTGCGATACATCGTCATCTGCGTTTGCCTGCCCGAAGGCGGATCCAGTGTGCTTTGCAGCAAGGGAGCCAGCTGTGCAAACTGTCGGTCAATTTGGCCGAAATAACGCTGAATAACGTCGATATAATAGCGTTGCATGGCATTGCGCAACCGTTCGGCTCGGACTTTGCCGCCTCGCCGGCAGTCAAATTGTTCCAGTTGTCGCAGAAAAGCCAGGCTCTGCTCGAGGTAGTGAGCGGCGCTGTGCAGGGAATAAAACAGTCGACCGAGATAGTCATTGCGATAAAGCCCACTCAGCGCCTGGTTTAACTCCTTTGGGGTCAGCATCATCACGCTGGACTGACCTTTGGCCTGTAACTGCAGCCGCTCGAACAGGCTGAAGGCATTGACCGTTTCCTGGTAGCCATCTTGCTGTTCAAAGGCCAGAGTTCGCAGGCGAGGGGTGAGAGCCGCGCGAATATCCGGCTCCGCCACCATCATGTTCCAGTGATAACCGGGTAACAAGGGTGACTTTTGGGCGGCTATCTGGTGCAGCCAGTCGGTTAATTCCGCATCCTCGGTATTGGCCAGACAACGTTGCAGGCCTTGTTGAAACTGCAGATGATAAAGCAGCTGAACGGCGGCGGTCTGGCTCTTGCCGACCGGGCTGTTGTGTTCACCGACCAGCGTCAGCAAGCCGCACTGGCCCAGCTTGAGGGCGTCAAGCAGCCCGGTGCTGATCCTGGGCTGCTGTTGTTGTAACTCCCGCTGAGGGGGTAACGGCGGCAAGGCCGACGCCTGACTCAAGGTGGGCTCTTCCACCTCCAGTACATGGGCAACCCGCTTCAGATAAGTCTGAAAGTGCTCTTCCAGTTCATTGGCCGGGCTACAGGCCGTCAACCAGAGGCAAGCCAGCGCGATGACGATGTTCGACCCGTACATAAATAACCCGTAGTCTCCATATCAGCATGAGTGCCGCTACCGACAAGCCTATCAGAAAACCAACCCAGAAACCGTGTGGCCCCATCGCCGGCACCAGCCAGTCGGTCAGGCCCAGCACCATGCCCGCCGGCAGGCCGCATAGCCAATAGGCCACAAAAGTTATGTAAAAAATGGTCTGGGTATCCTTGTAGCCACGCAGGGCGGCGGCAGCAATTACCTGGGCCGAGTCGGAAATCTGATAAAAAGAGGCCAGCAACAACAAGCTGGCGGCAAGATCCAGCACGGCAGTGTTGTCGGTATAGAGGGCACCAATCCAGTGGCGGCCCCATACGGTCATCAAGGCAGTCAGTATCGCCACGAGACAACCAAATACGATACCGGCAATGCTGATCATTCTGGCCTGCTCTGCCTTGTTTTCACCCAGGCTATGACCCACGCGGATGGTCATGGCCATTCCCAGACTCAGGGGAATCATGAAAATCATGCTGGAGAAGTTGATGGCAATTTGATGGCCGGCCACCACCTCGGAGCCGAACGGTGCCAACAATAACGCCACCACGGTGAACAGCGTCACTTCGCAAAAAATGGCCATGGCGATGGGAAATCCCAGGCGAAACAGGCGACCAATCCGGGGCCAGTCGGGGGAACTCAAGCGCGTAAAGACGTTAAACGAGTGCAACAGGGGAGAGCGGCGGGTATAGATGACCATGGCCACCAGCATGGCCCAGAATACCAGCGCCGAGGCATAACCACAGCCTACGCCGCCCAGGGCCGGCATGCCCAGTTTGCCGTGAATCAGGATATAATTGGCCGGCACGTTAATCGCCAGGCCGATAAAGCCGATGACCATGGTGGGCAGAGTATGCGACAGCCCCTCGCTGAAGTTACGCAATACCTGATACAGCGCATAGGCGGGCATGCCCCACAGAATGCCGTGCAGGTAACCGGTGGTTTTTTCGGCCAGCAGTGGCTCCACATCCATCCAGTGCAGGGCTTGAGGCGAATAATACAGGGCCAGCATGGCCGGTATTGTTACCAATATGGTCAGCCAGAACCCCTGATGCACGGCCCCGGCGACCTCACCATGACGACGAGCGCCATTTAATTGCGATATAATGGGCGTCAACGCCATGATCACGCCCTGTACCTGCAGGATCAGCGGCAGCCAGAAACTGGTGGCTACCGCCACCGCGGCCAGATCGGTGGCACTGACCTGACCGGCCATCAGGGTATCGACAAAGCTCATCGTCGTTTGCGCGACCTGCGCCACCATGATGGGACCGCACAGTCGTAACAAACGGGGAATTTCGGCAATATAAGGCTTTATGGCCATGGTGTTCTCGCTTGCTGTAAGAGGATTAGGCTGTCGAAAGCGGGGTTCGCCAACCGATAAAGAGTGGAAAGTAGATGGAATATCGACAATGCCTGGGAATATAACCTTGATGAAGGCATATTCCCACTATCTTCAACTGACGATTTAGCTGGAAAAAACCATGTTTACCGGAATAGTACAAGGGCAGGGCACACTGCTTGATATCATAGAAAAACAGGACTTTCGCACCCACCTTGTTCAACTGCCACCGACCATGCTCGCGGGCCTGGAGCTCGGTGCCTCTGTGGCTCACAACGGTTGTTGTCTGACGGCAACCGCCATTGATGGTGACCGCATTGCGTTTGATTTAATGCAGGAAACCCTGCGGGTGACCAATCTGGGTCGGTTAACGGTTGGTGATAGCGTCAACCTGGAACGAGCGGCACGTTTTGGTGACGAGATAGGCGGCCATGCCATGTCCGGCCACATCATGGCACAGAGTGAGCTGTTGGAGCGGCTCGTGACACCAACCAATACCACCTTGTGGTTTGCGCTGCCGGCCTCCCTTGCCAAATACGTTTTTACCAAGGGGTATATCGGCATCGACGGTATCAGCCTGACATTGGGAGAAGTGCGAGCAGACCGCTTTGCGGTGCATTTGATACCGGAAACCCTGGCGCGTACCAATCTGGGCCATATCGAGCCGGGCTGGTTGATTAATATAGAGATTGATCCGCAAACCCAGGCGATTGTGGATACGGTAGAGCGGGTGATGGCAACGCGTTAACATTATTATGCCAACATACAATGCGTTGCATTTACAAAACACGGTCAGAAATACTGCTCATCATCGGCATCAACGCTAAGCTCAACGTTATCGCTTAATTCATTACGTTTAACAACAATGTGCATGGCGTTACAACACGCCATGCAGTCTTCGTAGTAATCCTGATCGCCTTCGGACGCATCAACCACGATGCGAGTATGATGACCACAGTGAGGGCAGAGGATGTTTTGCTCAAAATAGTCTCGCATCGGGTGTTTCCTTATGTCGGTTTCAATTCAGGCTTCGGCTAACCCTCGGCTGGAACGTCCGCCATCGAGGGCGATAATCTGCCCGGTCAGGTAACGCGGTCCCGCCAATAGAAAGGCGACCGTCTCGGCAATTTCGCTCGGCTCACCCAGTCGAGCCATCGGAATGGATGCCAATACTTGCTGTTTCTGTTGCTCGGTCAAGGCATGAGCCGGCCAGATAATGGCCCCGGGTGCGATGCCGTTGACCCGAATCAAGGGAGCCAGCTCTTCCGCCAGTCCCCGAGTCAGAGTGGCGAGGGCATTTTTCGCCATGGTGTATAACAGATGATCTTTCAGCCCTTTTTCTGCATGAATATCCACCATATTAATGATAGAGCCCCGGCTGTCTCTTAATGCCGGTACCAATGCCTGACTCAAAAAGTAAGGGGCGGCCGCATTGGTAGCCGACAAATCCAGCCATTGTGCCGGTGTACCTTCACCGAAAGGGGTGGGATAAAAGCTGGAGGCATTGTTGATCAAACCATCGAGGCGGCCGAAGCAGTTCAAGGCTCGGTCGGCCATGGCGCTCAATTCATCGAGTCGGGTCAAGTCCTGGCATAACAGACAAACGCTGTCTGGGCGTTTACTGTTCAGTTCCTGCATCAGGGCGGTGGCCAGCGCCTCACTACGGTGATAATGCAGCACCAGTCGATATCCCTGCTGATGCAAATGGCGGCTTATTTCGGCACCAATGCGTTTGGCGGCACCGGTGATCAACACCACAGGTTGCGGCATAGCGTCTCCTAACTGGCAATAATACGATACAGGCTCTCTTTGGCCTGAGCGAGATATGGCTCGCCGAAATGATTAACATGGTTAAGCAAATGGTAGAGATTGTAAATATCTCGCCGCTCCCTGTAACCCGCTTCCAGCGGCCAGACTCTATTGTAGCCTTGATAAAAGACCTGAGGGAACTGGCCAAACAGCTCTGTCATGGCAATATCGGTTTCTCGGTCACCAAAATAGCTTGCCGGATCAAACACCACCCCCACGTGATCGCAAAAGGCGACATTGCCCCGCCAGAGATCGCCATGCAGCAGTGAAGCCCGGGGCTGGTGATGGATAAGATGCAACTTGATGCCGCCGATGATTTCTTCAATGGCTCCCAGCCGGATATTTTTCTCTTCCAGCAACTTCAACTGCCAACCGATGCGTTGCTCGGCAAAGAACATGGCCCATTTTTTATGCCAGCTATTGGGTTGTACCGACAAACCGAGAAAGTTGTCTTCATCCCAACCGTACATCGGCTGATGCTGGCTCTGATGCAGCTGAGCCAACTGACGGCCGAACATATACCAGTCTTCTTCCTCCGCATCACCGAAAGACAGGTATTCCAGCACCAGAAAACTGGTGGCGGCGGTGGTACCACTGCAAATAGGCCGAGGAATGGTCACCGTCTGGCTGCGTCGTAAATGGTCCAGGCCGTTCCACTCGCCCCGAAACATATCCACCCGTTCCTTGTCGTTCAGCTTGACGAAATAACTGTGCCGGCCGTCCGAAATCCGGAACGCCTGATGAATATCGCCACCGGAGAGCGGCTTTTTCTCGCAAATGATAAAATCTTTGCCGGTTGCTTCTGCAATCTGATGCGCGATCACCTGCCACATAATACCTCCGCCGGGGCTGGGTTTGCCCACAGTATAGGCCAGGACCCAGGCACCCAAGTCCACCGGGATAAAAATCCAGGCCGAACAGTAAGTGAAGGTCATCACACGGGGCGGGACAGCGTAATAATGGTGCGGTCATGGCAGAAAAAGAGCAATTCTGCTAAGGTCTGTGGCTTTCAACCTGTGCCGCCGGGCTGTGTTCGCATCCCCGGGCGCGCCGGACTGGCAGAGTACGCCAGATGGTTGATGCAGTCGTGAAGCTTTTCATTAAATAGGTTCATTTTCATACACTACATGTGCGCTTTGGTAGGGTGCACCACTGTTAAGGACATTTCATGCCGACAATTACTCTTCCCGATGGCAGCCAACGCCATTTCGAACAAGCCGTTTCCGTACTCGAGGTGGCCCAGGATATCGGCCCCGGCCTGGCCAAGGCCTGTATCGCCGGGCGTATCGACGGTCAGTTGGTAGACGCCTGTGAGCTGATAACCAACGACGCCAAACTGGCCATCATTACCGCCAAGGATCAGGATGGTCTGGATATTCTCCGTCATTCCTGTGCCCACCTGCTGGGTCATGCCATCAAGCAGCTGTGGCCGCAGACCAAGATGGCGATAGGTCCGGTGATCGACAACGGCTTTTATTACGACGTCGACCTCGACCACGTATTGACCGAAGAAGACATCGAGAAGCTCGAAGCCCGCATGCTGCAACTGGCCAAGACCGAGTATGCCGTCATCAAGAAAAAGGTCAGCTGGCAGGAAGCGCGTGACACCTTTGCCGCGCGACATGAACCTTACAAGATTGAAATTCTTGAGCAGAATGTCAGTCAGGACGACAGACCCGGCCTCTATCACCACGACGAATATGTCGACATGTGTCGTGGTCCTCACGTGCCCAACATGCGCTTTTGCCAGCACTTCAAACTGCAGAAGGTCTCCGGTGCCTACTGGCGCGGCGACGCCAAGAACAAGATGCTGCAACGCATCTACGGTACCGCCTGGGCCGACAAGAAGGCACTCAAGGGTTATCTGTTGCAGCTGGAAGAGGCCGCCAAGCGGGATCACCGTAAAATAGGCAAGCAGCTCGATCTCTATCACATGCAGGAAGAAGCGCCGGGCATGGTGTTCTGGCACAACGACGGCTGGACCATCTTCCGCGAGCTGGAACAGTTTGTACGCGACAAGCTGCGTGAATATCAGTACGAAGAAGTGAAGGGTCCCTTCATGATGGATCGGGTGCTGTGGGAAAAATCCGGCCACTGGGACAAGTACGCGGATCATATGTTCACGACCCATTCCGAAAGCCGGGACTATGCCATCAAGCCGATGAACTGCCCGGGTCACGTGCAGATCTTCAATCAGGGCCTGAAGTCCTACCGCGATTTACCGCTACGCATGGCCGAATTTGGCTGCTGCCATCGTAACGAGCCGAGCGGCGCCCTGCACGGCCTGATGCGGGTGCGGGGCTTTACCCAGGACGACGCGCATATCTTCTGTACCGAAGCGCAAATTCAGCAGGAGGTGTCCGCCTGTATTCAGATGGTCTACGACACTTACGAAACCTTCGGTTTCAGCAACATCGCGGTCAAGCTCTCGACCCGTCCCGAACAGCGTATCGGCAGTGACGAAGTCTGGGATCAGGCCGAACTGGCGTTGGAGCAGGCGCTCAAGGCCGCCGGTATCGACTATGATCTGCAACCGGGCGAGGGGGCTTTCTACGGCCCGAAAATCGAATTTACCCTGCATGACTGTCTTAACCGGGCCTGGCAGTGTGGTACCGTTCAGCTCGATTTCGCCCTGCCGGGTCGACTCGGTGCCAGCTATGTGGGCGAAGACAACGAACGTCACGTGCCGGTGATGATTCATCGTGCTATCCTAGGGTCAATCGAGCGCTTTATCGGTATTCTGATTGAAGAGTACGCCGGTCTGTTCCCGACCTGGCTGGCTCCCAATCAGGTAGTGGTGCTCAATATTACCGATAATCAGGCCGATTACGCTCTCAATCTGGCTAACAGCCTGAATAATGTTGGCATTCGGGCCAAAGCGGACTTGAGAAATGAGAAAATAGGCTTTAAAATCCGCGAGCATACCCTGAAGCGGGTACCTTTCATGCTGGTTTGCGGCGACAAAGAAGTCGAAGCCGGCAAAGTAGCGGTTCGTACCCGGAAAGGACAGGATCTCGGCGTATTCAACGTAGAAGAGCTGACCTCGCTGATACAGCAGGAAATCCATACTCGCGGTAAGAAAACAGTGGAGGATAGGTTATAAAAGGCGCTAAAAGAGGGAGCAAACCAGCTCCTCGCAATCGACTGAATGAAGAAATCCGACTGCCAGAAGTTCGATTAGTCGGCCTGGAAGGCGAACCCATGGGTGTGGTCTCCATTGCTGAGGCTCTCGAAACTGCAGCCACTGCAGGTGTAGACCTGGTGGAAATCAGTCCCAATGCCGAGCCGCCCGTCTGCCGCCTGATGGACTACGGCAAGTTCCTCTACGAGAAGAGCAAGGCGACCAAGGAACAAAAGAAAAAGCAGAAACAAATCCAGGTCAAGGAAATCAAATTCCGACCCGGTACCGATGATGGCGACTACCAGGTAAAACTACGCAACCTGGTTCGCTTTTTAGAAGAGGGCAACAAAGCCAAGGTCACGCTGCGTTTTCGCGGTCGTGAAATGGCGCACCAAGAGCTCGGTTTCGATTTGCTCAACCGTATCAAAACGGATCTGGACGAATTGGCCGTGGTCGAGGCCTTTCCCAAGCTGGAAGGGCGTCAGGCCGTCATGGTGCTTGCCCCGAAGAAAAAACAGTAAGGTTTTACAAGTAGCCGGGTAATGGTTATCCGGCTCGCCTTGTCTGTTTGTTGTTATTAACAATGCGGAGTTGTTATGCCGAAGATGAAGTCAAACAAAGGCGCTGCAAAGCGCTTTAAGAAAACAGCGAGTGGCTTTAAGCGCAAGCAAGCCCACCTGCGTCACATCCTCACCAAGAAAAGCACCAAGCGTAAGCGTCAGCTGCGCGGTAAGTGTCTGGTAGCGGCGTCTGACGTTGCCCAGATCAAATCCATGTTGCCGACTGCTTAAGAGGATAGTGAATAATGCCAAGAGTTAAACGTGGTGTGACTGCACGCGCTCGTCACAAGAAAGTACTGAAACAGGCCAAAGGTTATTACGGTGCTCGTTCACGCGTCTATCGCGTAGCGGTACAGGCAGTAACCAAAGCCGGTCAATATGCTTACCGTGACCGTCGTCAGAAAAAACGTCAGTTCCGTCAGCTGTGGATTGCCCGTATCAACGCGGCAAGCCGTCAGAACGGTCTGTCATACAGCCGCTTCATCAATGGCCTGAAAAAAGCCTCTGTTGAAATCGATCGCAAGATCCTGGCTGACATCGCCGTACACGACAAGACCACCTTCACCGCTTTGGTTGCCAAAGCAAAAGAAGCCCTGGTTTAAGTCGCTTAGACGATAAATAAAAAAGGAGGCTCCGGCCTCCTTTTTTGTTGCTCCTTGCCAGGCTCAGAGGTGGCAGGAACGAGACATATCCTTTATTATCAAGACCTTTCAAATTATTCAGTGTCTGCATCAAGCGGGCAAGTAACGAGGAATACATGGATCAGCTGGAAGACGTGATCGTCAAAGCACAGGCGGAGATCCAGGCTGCCGCCAACGCCGCCGAACTGGATGACATCCGGGTACACTATCTGGGTAAAAAGGGCTTCTTTACCGAGCAGTCCAAGGCCCTGGGCAAGCTGTCTGCCGAAGAGCGCCCCGCTGCCGGCCAGATTATCAACCAGGCCAAACAGGCCGTCAGCAACGCCATCAACACCAAGCGTGAAGCGCTGCAGCTGGCCGAGTTGAACCAGAAGCTGGCCAGTGAAACCCTGGACATTACCCTGCCGGGCCGCCGTCAGTCTGCCGGTGGTCTTCATCCGGTCAGCCGCACCATCAAGCGTATCGAGTCATTTTTCGGCGAACTGGGCTTTCAGGTGGCCGAAGGGCCGGAAATCGAAGACGATTTCCACAATTTCGATGCCCTGAACATTCCGGCGCATCATCCGGCCCGCGCCGATCACGACACCTTCTACTTCAACCCCAAGCTGATGCTGCGCACCCAGACTTCCGGCGTGCAAATCCGCACCATGGAACAGCAACAGCCGCCGATCCGCATCATCTCACCGGGTCGCGTCTATCGTAACGATTACGATCAGACCCACACCCCTATGTTCCATCAGGTGGAAGGCTTGCTGGTCGACGAAAACGTCAGCTTTACCCAGCTGAAAGGGGTGCTGCACGATTTTCTGAACAACTTTTTCGAAGAAGACCTGCAAATCCGCTTCCGGCCCTCCTATTTCCCGTTCACCGAGCCCAGCGCCGAAGTGGATGTGATGGGCAAGAACGGCAAATGGCTGGAAGTGCTGGGCTGCGGCATGGTGCATCCCAATGTACTGCGTTCGGTGGGTATCGATCCCGAGCGTTACAGCGGCTTCGCCTTCGGCATGGGGGTCGAGCGTCTCACCATGCTGCGTTATGGCGTGAACGACTTGCGCGCCTTCTTCGAAAATGATCTGCGTTTTCTCAAGCAATTCCGGTAAGCGGCAGGAGCAATAATGAAATTTTCAAAATCATGGCTGGATGAATGGGTCAACACCGGCCTCAACGCCGAGGCTCTTGCCGAGCAAATTACCATGGCCGGGCTGGAAGTGGATGGCATAGAGCCGGTTGCCGGCGACTTCAGCCAGGTAATAGTGGGTGAAGTGGTTGAATGTGGCCAGCACCCGGATGCGGACAAGCTGCGGGTGACCAAAATCAACGTCGGCGGTGACGAGCTGCTCGACATCGTCTGCGGCGCGCCCAACTGTCGCCAGGGCCTGAAAGTGGCGGTGGCGGTGGTCGGTGCCGTGCTGCCCGGTGACTTCAAGATCAAGAAAGCCAAGCTGCGCGGCCAACCGTCGCACGGCATGCTGTGCTCTTACGGCGAGCTGGGCATCGAGCTGGACTCCAGCGGCATCATCGAATTGCCGGCCGACGCCCCTGTGGGTACTCCGGTGCGTGAATATCTGTCCCTGAACGATGTCACCATCGAAGTGGATCTGACCCCCAACCGCGCCGACTGCCTGAGCATGGCCGGTCTGGCTCGGGAAGTGGGCGTACTCAACCGGCAGGATGTGAACTGGCCCGAGATCCCGGCGGTCACCGCCACCATCGATGACCAGGTCAGTATCGAACTGAACGCCCCGGCGGCCTGCCCTCGTTACCTCGGTCGCGTGGTCAAGAATATCGATGTCAAGGCCAGCACCCCCATGTGGATGCAGGAAAAACTGCGCCGCAGCGGCATTCGCAGCATAGATCCGGTGGTAGACATCACCAACTTCGTGCTGCTGGAGTGGGGCCAGCCGATGCATGCCTTCGACCTGGCGACCCTTAACGGTGCCGTTAGCGTACGCATGGCAGAGCAGGACGAAAAACTGACCCTGCTCGACGGCAACACCGTCAGCCTGAACAGCGACACCCTGGTGATTGCCGACCAACAGCAGGCGATTGCCATGGCCGGCATCTTCGGCGGTGAAGCCACCGGCGTGACCGAGACCACTCGCGATGTGCTGCTGGAATGCGCCTTCTTCAGCCCGCTGGCCATTACCGGCCGTGCACGCAGCTATGGCCTGCATACCGACTCATCCCACCGTTTCGAACGTGGCGTCGACTACCGGCTGCAGCACAAGGTCATGGAGCGGGCGACTGCGCTGTTACTGGAAATCTGTGGCGGGGAAGCCGGTCCCGTGGTGGAAGCCGCGGCCGAGTCGGAACTGCCCCGGGCCAATACCGTGACCCTGCGACATGCCAGGCTGAATCGCCTGATTGGTATCGACATCGACGCCGCCCAGGTAACCGACATGCTGGCTCGTCTGGGCCTGGATGTCACCACTACCGCCGATGGCTGGCAGGTGGTGGTACCGAGCTATCGTTTCGACATCGGCATCGAAGAAGATCTGGTGGAAGAAGTGGCCCGCATCTACGGCTACAACAATATTCCCGATGTGGCCCCGGTGGCCGGCCTGACCATGTCTCGCCATCAGGAAGCCAGACTGCCCCTGAACCGACTGAAAGATGCGCTGGTCGACCTGGGTTATCAGGAAGCCATTACCTACAGCTTCGTGGATCCCGCTCAGCAGCAGCATCTGTTCCCGGGCGTCGACACCATGATATTGCCCAACCCCATCGCCGCCGACATGTCCGCCATGCGGGTCTCGCTGTGGACCGGGCTGATCCAGGCGGCGGTTTACAACCAGAACCGTCAGCAATCACGGCTGCGTCTGTTTGAGCAGGGCCTGACCTTTGTGCCGGACCAGCACGCAGAAAACGCCGTGCGTCAGACGCCGGTGCTGGCCGGTCTCTTGCTGGGCCCGGTGGTCGACGAGCACTGGGACATGGCCGGCAAGGGCGTGGACTTCTTCGACCTCAAGGGCGATGTCGAAAGCCTGTTGGCCCTGAGTGCCAATGAGTCTAGCTTCTCCTTTGCCCGTACCGATACCGGTGCCCTGCACCCGGGCCAGTCGGCGGCATTGCTGCAACAGGGCCGTCAGGTCGGTCTGCTCGGCGCCGTGCACCCCAGTCTGCTGCGCAAGCTGGGTCTGAAGTCACAAGCCTATGTATTTGAAGTCGAACTTTCGGCACTCACCGGACGCCGGGTGCCGGAAGCGGTAGAGGTCTCTCGCTTCCCCGCCAACCGCCGTGATTTGGCGCTGGTGGTTGATCAATCGGTAGCCGCCGGCGATATCCTTGATTTAGTTAGGAAAGTTGGCGGAGATCAATTGGTTGGATTAAACTTGTTTGATGTATACCAAGGGCAGGGCATTGCCGACGACAAGAAGAGCCTGGCGCTCAGCTTGGTGTTGCAGGATACCCACAGGACTTTGGAAGAAAAGGAAATTGCCGATACCGTGGCGCGAATTGTCTCGGCACTTTCCGACGAGTTTAGTGCTTCCTTGAGGGATTGATATGGCGTTAACCAAGGCCGACATAGCAGAGCATCTGTTCACCGAACTTGGCATGACCAAGCGTGATGCCAAAGACATGGTGGAGGCGTTTTTCGAAGAGATTCGCGCTGCTCTGGAACAAGGTGAACAGGTCAAGATTTCCGGTTTCGGCAACTTCGAGTTGCGCAACAAGGGTGAGCGTCCCGGACGCAATCCCAAAACCGGAGAAGACATTCCCATATCGGCCCGGCGGGTAGTGACCTTTCGGCCCGGCCAGAAGCTCAAGGCCAGGGTAGAAACCGTACCACAGCTCGACGATTCAGAATAAGAACCAAGCCAGGCCGAGAGCCTGGCTTTTTTGTCTCTGCTGCCGAATTTTAGACTAAGGCCGCATTGGCCGACGGGAGCTTATGCTGTTAGCCTAGGCACAGGATCATCAAGCGAAGGTATGCGGACAGTGCGCAAAGGCAATATCGTTATTCTCACCGGTGCCGGCATCTCGGCCGAGTCGGGCATCAGAACCTTCAGAGCCAGTGACGGCCTGTGGGAAGAACATCACATCGAGGATGTCGCTACTCCCGAAGGCTACCAGCGTGATCCCGAGCTGGTGCATCGTTTTTACAATGCCCGCAGAACGCTGTTGCAGACCGTTAATCCCAATGCCGCTCATTTTGCCCTGGCCAGATTGGAAGCCGAATGGCCGGGACAAGTTACCGTGGTCACCCAGAATATCGATGACCTGCACGAAAGAGCCGGCAGCAACACCGTATTGCACATGCATGGCGAGTTGCTCAAGGCCCGTTGCCCACACTCCAATCAGACCATCGACTGGACGGGGCCGTTACACACCACGGATCTATGCCACTGCTGCCAGTTTCCCGAGCCGCTGCGACCACATGTGGTGTGGTTTGGCGAAATGCCGCTGTTGCTGGATCGCATTTACCATGCCCTGAGCGAGGCCAGTCTGTTTATCGCCATCGGCACCTCCGGCAATGTTTATCCCGCCGCCGGTCTGGTGCATGAAGCGGCGATGCATAACGCCCACACCATAGAGATCAATCTGGAGCCCAGTCAGGTCAACAATCATTTTGACGAGCACCGCTACGGGCCGGCTACCCGGAAAGTGGCCGACTATGTGGACGAACTGCTCGGTGCCCAAAAGTAGCCAGGGTAGATTCTCCCCCGGAGAAGACCTGTTGGGCACCTAACCCGGCCTGATGGGAATGATCACAAAAATCAGCAACATAAAAATCCCGCGTTCAGCGGGATTTTTATGTTTAGCGGATTCCCCATTTTTAATAATGGCTTGGCGCTACTGCCTCGGCCTGCTTACTTCGTTATAATGGCACCACTTCAAGTAAGAGACCGCATTATGAACCAACCACGATTTGCCCGGCTGCAACAATCGCTGGAGCAGGGCTTTACGCTGACTCCCAAGGCTATTTTTCAGGAGGCCTGGCAGCGTATTCAGGGCGCCAAGATGCCGATACTGCTGGCCACCGTCGGTGTGGTCGGCTGCTGGCTGCTGTTGAACCAGTTACTGGTAACGGTAAGCGGCGAGGGCGAAGAAACCTCATGGAGCCTTAGCCTGCTGGGCTTGCTGATTTCGATGATCATGGCGCCGATGAGTGGTGGCCTGGACATGATGGGGGTGCACAGATCCGTAGACAGACCCATACGCCCGAATCAGATCTTCGACTACTTCCGCTATCTGTTGCCCCTGGCCCTGGCCAGTATGATCATGGGTATTATCAGCAGCCTGTTTCTGCCTCTGGGGCAGAGCCTGGGACTGCCGCCCATGCTGTCGATGCTGCCCACGCTGATCCTGAGCGTGGCGCTGATGTTCACCTTTCCGTTGATCCTGGAAAAGGGCCTGAGTCCGGTACAGGCCATTACCACCTCGCTGCGGCTGTTTGCCCGCCAGTGGCTGGTGCTGCTGTCTATCCATTTGATGATGATGTTACTGTTCATGGGCGCGGTATTGACCTTCGGCATCGGTCTGGTCTGGGTTGCTCCTCTGTATATCGTGGTGAAAGGCATTCTCTACCGGGAAGTCTGTGGCGTTGAAGGGTTACCGGATAGCCAGGCTCCTTCTTTTCATACCCCCAAGGATCGTTTTGACGCATGAAGTTCTCTTTTATCATTACCGCGCTGGCCCTGACTGCCACCATTATCACGACGACGGCGCAGGCGACACCGTTGAGCCTCGGTTACAGCGGGTTTTACAAATACATGGCCAAGGTAGAAAAGGCCAAGGTGGAGTACGCCGAGCTCGGTTTTTATCTGAGTCGCGCCGACGGGCAGGGGCTCTGTAACATAGAAACCGGCATGGTTCGGGTGGACGACACCCTCAAGAGTGAGGTTAAGGTACTTCCCCACGGCCAGTTTGTACTGCCCTACGACAAGCAACTGGATCTGGACAAGGCGCTGGTTGAACTCGAAGTCACCGATACCGCACAGTGTGATATCTCCATTCAGATTCAGGCCAACCTGGCCGGCGGCGAGGTGTCCATGGCACAACTGCGCCAGGTAGAAGATGAAATGTATCGTCTGCTGCAGAAGATGGCCGGTTGGCCGGGAAGATACTTTGTGCCGGAACTGCAGGGCATCAAGCTGCATCCGGCCGAGCCGGGGCAACGCCTGAACGGCCTGGAACAGCAACAGTTGAACAAGGCCGAACTGGCTGGCGAGCGCAGCCAGTCCTTGCCGGCAGTGCGGGTCACGCCCTGGTTTTAAACCGTGAGTAGCAGAAGGTGAGGGGGGCTCAGGTCGTTGTAGTGGTCCAACTCACTGGTTACAAAAAGACATGCAGTAGCAGGTTAATCCGGCTTTTACATTATGGCGACATAAGTATCTGCACGCTAAAATATAGCCTCGGTAAAATAAGAGACCTGGCAGGATAAAATCCTGCTCTTACCGTTCAGCATCACCAATAAAAAAGGCGCCGTAGCGCCTTTTTTGTTACTTCATATTACATCGTTATTTCACTTCGATGATATCGAGCCGCTCGCCCGGTGCCGACGCGGTGTCTTCCTCGTCTGCATCGATAAAACGCGGCGCCACCTCCGGCTTGTCGAAACCAATGTCGCCGCCGTCGATCACGCCCGAATCGCTGTTGATGCTCTTGAAGTCGAACTGCTGATGATCCAAAAGATGAGAAGGCACCAGATTCTGCAGCGAACGGAACATGCTTTCGATACGGCCGGGGAAACGTTTGTCCCAATCCTGCAGCATGTTCTTGATGGCCTGGCGTTGCAGATTTTCCTGCGAGCCACACAGATTACAGGGAATGATCGGGAATGCTTTTGCCTCGGCAAAGCGCACCAGATCTTTTTCTTTACAGTAAGCCAACGGGCGGATCACCACATGCTTGCCGTTATCGCTGACCAGCTTGGGCGGCATCGACTTCATGGTGCCGCCATAGAACATGTTCAGCAACAGGGTTTCGAGAATGTCGTCTCGGTGATGGCCAAGCGCAATTTTGGTGGCCCCCAGCTCGGTGGCGGTGCGATACAGAATACCCCGGCGCAGCCGGGAGCACAGCGAGCAGGTGGTTTTGCCTTCCGGCACCTTGTCCATCACGATGGAGTAGGTGTCTTCTTCCACTATTCTGTATTCCACCCCCAGTTCATCCAGGTAGGCGGGCAGCACATGCTCGGGAAAGCCCGGTTGTTTCTGATCCAGGTTCACCGCGATAATGTCGAAATGGATCGGCGCATGGGCTTTCATGTTGAGCAGAATATCGAGCATGGCATAACTGTCCTTGCCACCGGACAGACACACCATGACCCGATCACCGTCTTCAATCATGTTGAAATCGGCAATGGCTTCGCCCACATTTCGGCGCAGTCGCTTGTACAGCTTGTTGAAGTTGTATACCTGCTTGGCAGTTTGAACTGACTCTGTGTGAGCCGCATTGATTGGTTCGGAAGTGGCTTGTTCGGTCATGGTAACCCCGGCAAAAAAACTGGGGCTATTATAGTGACTGGCGCCTCAAGGGCAAGGCACCAGTCGCCAGATCAGGCATCGGGCCGCAGCACCAGTACGTCACAACTGAGTTTGTCGATCACATGCTCGGCGGTATTGCCGAGCAAAGCGGCAGACAGGCCGGTGCGTCCCACCGATCCCAGAATCACCAGGCTGGCGTTAGTCTCGTCGGCACAGTCCGGAATAACCTCTTCTGCCAGTCCTTCTTCCAGGTGCAAGGCACTGGCTTCCAGATCGAAGCGCACCGCATACTCATACAGAGCACGTTCATGGTGTTTCTTCACCGCGGCATTATAAACCTGAGGATCGAAGTCGGGCAGTTCCAGCGCCATGTTGGTCGGGGTTATCGGGTAGGCGTTGACCAGATGCAGGCTTGCCGACAGCAACTCGGCTACTTGCGCACTGACGCCGATAATCTTGTTGTTCAGTGCTTCCTGATCCTTATCGTCGCTACAGCAGTTGACGGCCGCCAGCACATTGCCGCCCATGGGCCAGTCTCGTTCCTTGACCAGCAATACCGGGCAGGGGCACTTGCGCAACAGATGCCAGTCGGTGGGGGTAAAAATAAAGGACTGGATCATGGCGTGCTTGTGGGTGCTCTTCACTACCAGATCGTGCTGGCCATCCTGCACCTGCTGAATAATGGCTTCAAAGGGGCGGCTGTGCCATACCACCTTGATATCAAAATTAATCTTGCTGTCTTCATAGGGAGTAAGCAGGGTTTTCAGCCACTCTTCCCGGCCCTGAACCACTCCCTCACGCATTTCGTCCCGCTCGGTGCTGGACAGCATCGAGGTCATTTCATAGGAAAAGTCGTAGATGGGCAAAAACAGGGTAATGCCGGCCTGCTCCTGCAGGGCGGCAACAGACACGGCGCGATGCAGGGCCGGCTGGTTTTCTGCCACCGGATCCATGACCACCAGAATGTGTTGATACTTGATCATAAAGCGTCCCTTTCATGAAAGTAAGAATCAGGTCGGAGTGGGGGCGCCAGCCAGCAGGGCCAACGCCGGTAGATCCAGAATACGAATATATTTACCGTCCACCTCGATGAGGTTGTTTTTCTGAAAACGGCCAAGCAGACGACTGACGGTTTCGACCGTCAGCCCCAGATAATTACCGATATCGCCCCGGGTCATGGTGAGACGAAACTCACGGGCAGAAAAGCCGCGCTGGGAAAAGCGGCTCGACAGACCATGCAGAAAAGCGGCCAGTCGTTCTTCGGCGGTTTTCTTGGACAGCAGCAGTATCATCTGCTGATCGCCGTTGATTTCGTTGCTCATCAACCGCATGATTTGCTGCCGCAAGCGGGGCAACTTGCCCGACAGGTCGTCCAGCACCTCATAGGGGATTTCGCAGACCATGGAGGTTTCAAGCGCCTGGGCAAAAGAGGGGTGACTGCCGGTATTGATGGCGTCGAAGCCGATAAGATCGCCGGCCAGATGAAAGCCAGTGATCTGCTCATCACCCTGTTCGGTAATGGTATAGGACTTGATGGAGCCGGCACGGATGGCATAAAGCGCCTTCAGCTCTTCCCCGGCCTTGAACAATTCCTGGCTTTTCTGAATCGGCTTCTTGCGTTCTATGATGTTGTCCAGCTCGTCCAGCTCATCGGAATTGAGCCCGAGCGGTATGCACAACTGGCTGATGCTGCAATCCTGGCAGTGGATGGCACAACTGCTCGCGGCAGTTTTAATTGTTTTTGTCTGATTTCCCATAGCTCAATACTTTAGTGGTATCAATACGTAATCATAGCATTAATAATCGGGGCATAATAGTTTAGTAAAACAGCGAAAAAGCCTGATAAAGCGTGAATAAACCATAAGAAATCAACAAGATACCAGAAGCCTGGCGAAAGCCGGGATGATTGAGCCAATGGCGCAACTGGCCGGCCAGGCCGCCTAATGCCAGCAGGGTGGGCAGGGTGCCGATGCCAAACAGCGCCATCACCCGGGCGCCTTCCAGCGCGCCGCCAGCCACCGCACTCCAGGTGAGTGCCGAATAAACCAGACCACAGGGTAGCCAGCCCCAGATCATGCCGAAGGGCAGGGCCGCCAGCGGATGCCTGAATGGCACAAAGCGTCCGGCCAGCGGTTTGAGGTGGCGCCAGAGGCCATTGCCGAGTTTTTCCAGCCGCAACAACACAAACCACCAGCGTGCCAGATACAGGCCAAGCAATATGGTCATCACCCCGGCCAGCACGCGAAGCAATACCAGCCCCTGCTTGCCCAGGCTGACGTCCGCCAGACTGGCGAACACGCCGCCGACCAGGGCGCCGGCCAGGCTGTAACTGACGATGCGCCCGGCGTTGTAGCTAAGCAGGTACAGCCAATTCCAGCGGCGCTGGCTGGCAGGAATGGCCATGGAAAAGGCCGCCGCCACACCGCCGCACATGGCAATGCAATGACCGGCGCCCAACAGACCGATCAACAAGGCCGCCCAGGCATCAAGCTGAGTGGTCATGCGGATCCTTCTGTTGATTCGCGTGCGGTGGTGTTTGTTGATCCTGTGGTTGGTTACCTTGCGCCTGACGATGGGCGGTGTCGTCATCATCAAACAGGATATTGCTGCCATGGCGATCCAGATCTTCAAACTGGTCGCTTTTTACCGACCAGAAAAACACCGCGATAGCGATGGCGACAAACACCATGGCGATGGGGATCATCAGGTACCAGACTTCGATATCGTTCATAAGCGTGACAGTCTCAGTGAATTGGTCATCACAATCAGCGAGCTGGCCGACATGCCGACCATGGCAAACCAGGGCGACACCTGGCCCATGGCCGCCAGCGGCAGCACCACCAGGTTATAACCCAGCGCCCAGCTGAAGTTTTGTTTGATCACTCGCCGGCAGCGAGCGGAAATATGACGGGCAATCAGAATGCGCCGCAGATCGTCCGACAGCAGCAGGGCATCGGCACTGTTTTTGGCGATATCGGTGCCGCCGGCCATGGCAAACGACACATGTGCCCCGGCCAGTACCGGCGCATCATTGATGCCATCACCGACCATCAGGCAGATATCACCGGCCTGGTCGCAGCGGCGCAGATAGGCCAGCTTGTCATCGGGGCTGGCATGTTTGACCAGCTTGTCGACCCCAAGCCGCTTGGCGACCTGCTCAGCCTGACCGGAGCTGTCGCCGGTCAGAATGGTGGTCGCAATGCCGTGCGCCCGGCATTCATCAATCAAGGCACCGGCTTCTTCACGCAGCGGGTCGGTCAGCTCGAAACGTGCCACCAGCCCCTGCTCATTGGCCAGATAGACGCAGAGTTCGGCATCCTGATTCTCCGGTGCCAGCCAGGCACCACTGCCCAAACGCCAGCGAGTACCGTTTATATGGCCACAGATACCGCGGCCGACCCGGTTTTCCCGCTCGGTCACCATCAACGCCTGATCCCGAAATGGAGCAAAGGCTCGGGCAATGGGATGCTCCGACTGGGCTTCCAGCGCGGCGGCCAGCGCCAGCACCTGCGCTTCGTTCAGCTCGGCGAGCAGGGTTACAGAGGTCACGGCGACCTCGCCCCGGGTCAGGGTGCCGGTTTTATCGAACACCATTCGGTTGACCTTGGGCAGAGTATCCAGCACGTGGGAACGGCGCACCAGTACGCCCGAACGACTCAGCCGTGACGTCGCCACGGTCAAGGCGGTGGGGGTTGCCAGCGACAAGGCACAGGGACAGGTCGCCACCAGCACCGACAACATGACCCAGAACGCCTTGTCGGCATCGAGCTGCAGCCAGACCAGATAGGTGGCCAGGGTGACCAGTAGCAGGGCCGCGACAAAATAGCGCGACAGCTGATCGGCAATCAGCGCCACCTTGGGCTTTTCCGCCAGGGCGTCGTCCTGGGCGCGCAGAATTTCCGATACCCGGGCCTCGTCCAGCGAGCGCAATACGCGCAGCCGCAACGGCGACTCCACGTTGGTGGTGCCGGCAAAGACCGTATCGCCCTGATGCCGGGTTACCGGCAGGTGCTCACCGGTCAGCATCGACTCATTCACGCTGGTACTGCCGCCGAGTATTTCGGCATCGGCCGGAATCTGGCTGCCCGGGGCCACCAGCACAATCTGGCCCGGCTGCAGGGTTTTGGCGGCGACTTCCTGCTCGCCGTTTTCGGTTTCTACCCGGGCCAGCATGGGCACCAGCAAGGTGAGGTTGGCGGTGGTTTCCGAGGCCCGGCGTTTGGCGCGTATTTCCAGAAAACGGCCGGTCAGCAACAGAAAGGCGAACATGGACACACATTCGTAATAGACATCACCGGTCTGGGTTACGGTGGCATAGACGGAGGCGACAAAGGCAAATACCATCGCCAGCGACACCGGCAAGTCCATGTTCAGCGCCCGGTTTTTAAGGCCACGCCAGGCATTGCGATAAAAGGGCAGGGCGGAATAGCTCATCACCGGAATCGACAGCCACAGGCTTATCCAGCGAAAGTATTCGACCAAATCGGCGTCGGTGCCCGGAAACAGATCTTCATACAGCGCCAATGCCACCATCATGACCTGCATGCTGGCGATGCCTGCCACGCCCATGCGCAACAGATACGATTTTACTTCCCGGTTGTAGGCCTGCTCCTGCTGATGGGGCTGAAAAGGCCGCGCCTGATAGCCGATATCGGCAAAGGCGGCCAACAACTGGCTCAGGGGCACCTGTTCATCATGCCAGCGCAAGCGGGCCCGCTCTGTGGTGGTATTAACCTGAATCAGCGCCACCCCCGGCACCCGTGCCAGATGGCGTTCTATCAGCCAGGCACAGGCGGCACAACTCAGGCCCGAGATGGAGAGCTGTACTTCTTTGAGATTGTCTTTATTGCTGACGAAGTCTTGCTGTATTTCGGTCAGATCATAATGCTGCAGCTGTTTCAGCTCGTCGGGGACCGCATCGGCTTTGGGGGCGAGGGCGGAACGGTGCTGATAATAGCTGCCCAGACCGCATTCGATAATGGTGTCGGCCACCGCCAGGCAGCCGGGACAGCAGAAATGATGATTGACCCCTTCCAGCGCCAGTTGATGGGTACTGCCGGTGGGAATGGCCTCACCGCAGTGAAAGCAGCCGTCCACACTCAGCTCCCGGCGCGAATGAGCAGCCGATTGGCGATCGGCAGAACGATGCGTTTTTGCATGCGCCAGTGGCCATCGAAGGCCTCAATCTGCAGATTCCACTTTCCTTTTATCAAGGGTTGCTCCAGTCGCGCACGATAGACACCATTCGCATCGCTGGTCATCAGCAACTGTTGATCCTGCTCGGCCAGGGTAGGGTGAGTGAAGTTCACTCTCACCGCCTCACCGTTATTATGCCGGCCTTCCATCTTGAGGATCAGCTCATCATTCTGATAGCGCAGCTCGGCTATCAGCTTCAGCTCGGCGGCCTTTTTCAGCTCACTGATGTCCTTGTTGATGGCCCGGCCTTTTTTGTAGTAGTCATCGACCACCATGCTGTCGGCCCCGGAGCTGGCCAGGTGAAAGGTATAAAGGCTGGCCGCCACCGCACACAGCGGCAATACGATAAGAAACCAGGGCCAGAACTGCTGATACCAGGGACGTTGCATAACCAATTCCTACGACAAAAAAAGCGGTGACTAATATAACAAAAAAAAGCCCCGACCAGCGGGGCTTTTTCACCAAAGCCCGGTGGGCCTTATTTACTGTTGTTCAGACTGTAAACATATGCGGAAAGCAGATGAACCTTGTCTTCGCCCAGAATGTCTTTCCAGGCAGGCATGACGCCGGCACGGCCGTTGCGCACGCTGTCTGCTACCGCGGCGCGAGAGCCACCATAGAGCCAGATACCATCGGTCAGGTTGGGCGCACCCACGGCCTGATTACCCTTGCCGTCCATACCATGACAGGCGGCACACATGGCAAAGCGGGCTTCACCTTTCTGTGCTTCTACCGGGTCAACCTTGCGGCCGGACAGGCTCAGTACATAGGAGGTCACTTCACGCACGCCGTCTTCGCCGAGGCTGGCACCCCAGGCCGGCATGGCTGCTTTACGGCCATGGAGCAGGGTTGCTTTGATTTGCTCGGGCGAACCGCCATACAGCCAGTCGGCATCGGTCAGGTTGGGGAAGCCGCGAGCACCGCGAGCATCCGAGCCATGACACTGGGCACAGTTCTGCAAAAACAGACGCTGGCCCACCTTGGTGGCATCTTCGTCCATGGCGATGTCGGCAATGGCACGATAGGTATTACCGTCGGCTTCATAGGTCAGCTCACGGAACTTGGCGCCAAACACCTCATCGGCCTTGACCATTTCCCGCTCGTACTGCACTAGCTTGCCTTCTTCACGCGCTTCGGTTGAAGCGGCGCGATATTCTTCCAGCGAACGTACGTCCTGGTTGGAACTCTGCCAGCCCAGCAGGCCCTTGAAGTTACCCAGACCCGGATACAACGCCAGATAGAACAGCGCGAACACCGACATGAACACGAACAGATACGACCACCACTTGGGCAGCGGGTTGTTCAGTTCGGTAATGCCGTCATAGGTATGGCCGGTAGGTGCACCTTCTTCCATCCCCATTTTGTCGCGAGAACACCAGACCAACAGGGCCAGACAACCAAAAATGGTCCCCAGGCTGATGATGGTGACAAACACACTCAGAAAAGTACTCATTTTTTATTAGCTCCTGCGCGATCCTGCTCAGTCCCCGAAGGCGTTCCGCTCGCCTGGTTTTCATCATCAAAAATAGAGTTGGCTATTGCATCGAACTTGTCTTTGCGTCGCTTACCGTAGGCCCACCAGACCAGGCCAATAAACATCACCATCAATACCAAAGTCTGATAACTGATCAGCGTTGGCTTGAGCGCTTCCAGGGTACTGAAATCCATAATCGACTCCGGTTATTTAAGGGCGTGGCCCAAAGACTGCAGATAAGCGATGATGGCATCCATTTCGGTTTTGCCCTTCACCGCCGCCTCGGCACCGGCAATATCGGCGTCGGTATAGGGAACACCGAAGCTGTCCCGGAACAGAGCCAGTTTGGCCGCCGTATCCTTGCCGTCCAGCGTGTTCTCTTCCAACCAGGGGAAGGCAGGCATGTTTGACTCGGGCACCACGTTACGCGGATTGAGCAGATGCACACGGTGCCACTCGTCGGAGTAACGACCGCCTACGCGCGCCAGATCCGGACCGGTACGCTTGGAACCCCACAGAAAGGGGTGCTCCCACACGCTTTCACCGGCCACGGAATAGTTACCATAGCGTTCGGTTTCGGCACGGAAGGGACGGATCATCTGGCTGTGACACACATGACATCCGTCACGGATGTAGATATCACGGCCTTCCATTTCCAGCGCGGTATAAGGGCGCAGGCCCTCAACCGGTTCATTGGTCTGCTGCTGAAAAAACAGCGGCACAATTTCTACCAGGCCACCGAAGCTGATGGCAATAATCGTGAATATCACCAACCAGGTGGTATTGGTTTCAACCAACTCGTGACGATTGTTTGGGTTCTTCATTCACAAGTCTCCTTATGCCGGTTGGGGAATGGCTTGCAATGAACCTTTCGGTGCATTGATGGTGCGATAGGCGTTATAGGCCATCAGCAGCATACCGGTCACGAAGAAGCAGCCGCCAAGGAAACGCACGAAGTAGAACGGATACGAGGCTTGCAGACTTTCTACAAAGCTGTAGGTCAGGGTGCCGTCGTCGTTCACTGCACGCCACATCAGACCCTGCATTACACCGCTGATCCACATGGACACGATGTACAGCACGGTACCGATGGTCGCCAGCCAGAAATGCGTATTGATGAGCTTGTTGCTGTACATACGCTCCTGACCGAACAGGTTGGGGATCAGGTGATACACGGCACCAATAGATACCATGGCAACCCAGCCCAGCGCACCGGAGTGCACGTGACCTACGGTCCAGTCGGTGTAGTGAGACAGGGCGTTAACGGTTTTGATCGCCATCATGGGGCCTTCGAAGGTGGACATGCCGTAGAACGACAGCGACACGATCAAGAAGCGCAGAATGGGGTCATAACGCAGTTTGTGCCAGGCACCGGACAAGGTCATGATGCCGTTGATCATGCCGCCCCATGAAGGAACAAACAGGATCAGTGACATGACCATACCCAGAGACTGAGCCCAGTCGGGCAGGGCAGTGTAATGCAGGTGGTGAGAGCCGGCCCAGATATACAGGGTGATCAGTGCCCAGAAGTGCACGATGGACAAGCGGTAGGAATATACCGGACGACCCGCCTGCTTGGGTACAAAGTAGTACATCATGCCCAGGAAGCCGGCCGTCAGCAGGAAGCCAACCGCGTTATGGCCGTACCACCACTGAATCATGGCATCGGCAGCACCGGCATACATGGAGTAGGACTTCATGCCCGTCAGCGGAATCGCCATGCTGTTGACGATATGCAGTACGGCTACGGTCAGAATGAAACCACCGTAGAACCAGTTAGCCACATAGATGTGGGAAGTCGCACGCTTGTACAGGGTTCCGAAGAACACGATAGCGTAAGCCACCCACACCACGGCAATGGCGATATCGATTGGCCATTCCAGTTCGGCATACTCTTTGGAGGAGGTATAACCCTGAGGCAGGGTGATAACCGCCGCCAGAATGATAGCCTGCCAGCCCCAGAACACGAACGAGGCCAGCGAACCGCCAAACAGGCGAGTCTGACAGGTACGCTGCACGACATAGAAGGAGGTTGCCATCAAGGCACTGACACCAAACGCAAAGATAACCGCGTTGGTGTGTAGTGGACGCAACCGGCTATAGGTTAGCCAAGGTGTTTCGAAGTTGAGGGCAGGCCAGATCAGCTGTGCCGCAATGAGCACACCCAACGACATACCGACGATACCCCAGACTACGGTCATCACCGTAAACTGGCGAACTACAGTGTAATTGTAGTTTGGTTGATTATTAGTTTGATTCATCGTTATAGTTCCGCTTCCACTGCTGTTATTCAGGTTTGCGCTCACCCAGGGTGATCACGTAGGAAGGATTGAAGACAACCGTTTTTCATTTCGGCATCAGGTACCTGAACGGCTTCGTTAACATGATGCTAACAAAGCAAATCGGGAATACTGAATACACAGGGCGATGATAAATGAGTGGCTGCAAAAATAACAGTATAAACAGTAATATGATTACCACTTAACCAACCCCATAACGCATAAAAAAACTACCTTGATCAAGATCAAAGATGGGAGTCAATTGTGTGCGATACAGGAACTGAATTGGCATGAGAGATCGACTGACAGGCCCCAAACTGGTGCAAATACTGCTGGTATTGGGGATTTTATCGAGTGCATTCTGGCTTCGAACCTACTTTAACGACGATGACGGCACCGCATTAGAGAAAGGTAATGCTGATTTTTGTGATATATCTCACAAAAAGTGCCGGGTTGAGTTGCAGGATTTGTGGGCCGAAGCACAGTTGCAGGCCGATCAATTGCAACCGGAAGCCCCGTTTCAGCTTGAAGTGACCCTGTCCGATCCCGACGTCAAGGTCACCCGCAGCCGTCTGGAGGGAGAAAGTATGTACATGGGCACGCTACCGGCGCTGGTCAGCGAAAGCACGCCGGGTCACTGGCAGGGACAAGCTCTGGTAGGAGCCTGTACCGAGCGCAGCATGGTGTGGGCCTGGGTACTGGATGTCGAACAAAATGGCGAATCACGCCAGCTCAAGTTCCTGTTTGAAGTCGAACGCTGAACACCTCCATTACTCAAACGTCTCTTGCAGAAACGTCTGCAACTGGCTCCATGAGTCCAGATCGGCCGCCTGATCATAGCCCACCGGCATCTTGAACTCGGCCGGCACCCGATCGGCGTCCGGGTTGGTAAAGGCGTGCAGGGCACCAGGATAATTCACCAGCAGATAATCGGCGCCGGCCGTTTCCATTTCCTGTTGAAAGGCGGCGACCTGATCGGCGGGAACCAGCGGATCCGCGGCACCATTGAACACCGCAATACGCGTCTTGCTATCCGCGGGCAGGGGGGTGGTCTTGGGTGTCAGGGAACCATGAAAACTGGCCACCGCCGCCAGAGGCGCGCCATTACGCGCCATGTGCAATACCACGCCACCGCCATAACAGTAACCAATGGCGGCAATGGGACTACCGGCCACCAGCGGATGCCGGGCCAGTTGTTCGCGGGCTGCGTTGAAACGACGCTCGGCCAGGGGGAGGGAAGCCAATGATGCCTTGGCGAATTCACCGGCCTCGGCAGGGTGTGAGGCTTCTTTGCCGTCACCGTACATGTCCAGTGCCAGGGCAACATAGCCGAGTTCGGCCAGCATCTCGGCACGACCACGAATATAGTCATTCAATCCCCACCATTCATGCACCACCAGCACGCCGGGCCGCGGGGAGGTCTGGCTGTCATCAAATGCCAGATAGCCCTTGAATTCCTGACCATCGACCCGGTAACTCACCGATTCACTAACCACCGCCGCCTGAGTCGAAAACCCCAGTAGCGCGGCCACCATCAAGCCGTATCTGTTCATAATGTCTGTCCGGGTTGTGACTGAGGCATAAGCATAGAACAAGTGATGGTTGGCATGGAGAGAGTGACTAATGCCGATAACTGTATTTATCGGCATTAGTCTTTATGAATACGTTACACTGTGCATCCATACAGCCTATCTCGGAACAATCAGCCCTATGAATGCCCCCGTATTACCGCTGTTTGATGCCCCCCAGTATCTCGAAGAGGGCAACAGCGTCGTTAACCAGCATATTGCCGATATCACCCTGAATGCGGTACCCGATGCCGCCTTTATTTATGAGCATGCCATGGATTGGCTGCTGGAAAGCCGCTTCAACGAGAATAATTACAAGACCTACCGCAGCGAGCTGACCACCTTTTTACACTGGTGCTTCGACGTCGAGCAGGTTTCGCCCATCGAATTGAACCGTCGGGGCATCAACCGTTACGTGGAGTATTGCCTGGCGCCCCCGACGGCATTGATTGCCTACCGTAACGTGGCCCAGTTTGTACTGAACAAGGACTGGGGCGAACGCCAGCCCAACCTGCAGTGGCGGCCATTCCTGGGTAAAAAAGTTGATGGCATCGAGCAGCCATACCGGTTGAGCGACAAGGCGCTGAAAACCAAGATGGCCATCCTGTCTTCCTTCTATGGCTATCTGATCAACGAAGAAGTCACCGAGCGCAACCCGGCCGTGATGTGGATGCGTCACAGCCGCTTCGGCTCCAGCCCCGTGGTGGTGGCGGGCCTGGGTGACGAAGACGAAGTGCGGGTATTCAGCGATCTGCAATGGTCCTATGTGATGAGTACCGCGCGTCTGCTGGCAGAACAAACGCCCGAGCGGCACCAGCGTACCCTGTTTTTGATCTCCCTGATGTACGGCTGCTACCTGCGTATCTCGGAAGTCGCGGCAAGGCCCGGTTTTTCGCCGGTGATGAGCCAGTTTCGCCGCGACGGCCACAGCGGGATCTGGAGCTTTCATATTCCGGTCAGCAAAGGCGGCAAAAAACGCACCGTGGCCGTATCCCGCGAACTGCTCGAAGCGCTGCAGTGTTATCGCCGTTATCTCAAGCTGTCACCCTTGCCGGCACCCAATGACGCCACGCCGTTGTTTGTGCGCCACAGGGCCGCCGGTCGGGGGCGGGATCAGGGCCTGCTTAACGCCAACCTCGGCATACGCCAACTGCGCGACCTGCTCAACGAACTGATGGCCGCCGCCGCCGATGCCGCCGCCGAAGACGGTTTTGAGCAGGACGCCAGTGAAATGCGTAGCCTGACCGTACACAGTATTCGCCACACCGGCATTACCCACGACATCAACTACAACGGCCGACCCTTGTCTCATGTACAGGCCGATGCCGGTCACGACAGCATAGACACCACCTCGCAGTATCTGCACACCGGCAAGGTGGAACGCCATGAAAGCGCCGCCGGTAAGCGGCTGGACAGGCTTGATACATGAACGAAGACGCCGGGCCCTGAAGCGGCCCTTTCCCGGCATAATCATAACTTCGCATAATGTATATTATGTTAAATATGATATCCGAGAACCCGATGTACAGCATGTGTGTGTGGGTTTCAGCTAACAGTGAGATTTTTACAAACCCGTGAGATCCACCATCCAGTCACCTGCCCCAAAGCTGCTGCGCAGGATTGCCGGTGCCAGATATGAAAAACGGGCCACCAGTTGTTCCGGCGGCCCGTCAGCGCAATGACATGTGCAGTGTCATATCCGGTTTCAGTACCGACTGCGTACCCGACCTGTTTGATAGTATGTCGATACCAGCTCGATGAAACCCCGAAAGTCTTCATTCTCCAGCAAGATCCGGTTGGTCGACTGCCAGTCCACATCATCACGGGCTTTGGCTGGCAGTATCATTTCACTTTCGCTCGGATTCTCCGGATTAAGCAAAATACCCCCGATACCGTGCAATGCCGACAGCATCCTCGGTTCTTGCTCAACGTTTTGATCAGATAATGCACGTGGCCACCAGATCCATGCCTGTTGCTCTGGTCGTTCTGTTTCGGCTGACAACATCATCAGTGCCGGACAGCCGGTATTCAGCCATACATTCATTCACTGCGGCTCCGATGATTAGGTTTTGGCCAGACCCATCTCGGCGGTTATGGCGCCAGATGCTCATCACCGTCTAAGGCCATGCTCATGTAGCTGGCTGAAGTTGGTTTCTCTTTTATTAGCACTCAACTGCTAGACCCAGGCCCTTCGGGCCCTGGCATGTTATACAGATACTCTCTATTTACCATAACGCAGTACTACCCGCGATCACCCGCCCCTGTACTTGACTTGCCCAACGACAAAAACGATACTAGGGACAACACAACCGCCACGCTTAGTACCCCTTGGGGCAACGCGCAACCTTGGCGGTTTTTTTATGCCTGTGATCCGGGAGTGCCGCATGCCCAAGCCTTATCTGAAACCTGCCCTGACGTTTGACCAACAACTGGCCAAGCTGAGGCTGCGAGGCATGCAGATCGCTGATGAGCAAGCTGCCATCGATGCCCTCTCCTCGATCAGCTACTACCGATTAAGTGCTTACTGGTACCCGTTTCGCCAACGTGATGCTCATAACCATTTCACCAGCACTCTTCGTCCTGGCACCTGCTTTGAACAAGTGGTTCAGCTCTACGAATTTGATCGCCATTTACGTCTGCTGTTGCTCGATGGTATCGAACGTGTCGAAGTGGCCATCCGTACTCAGCTGACTTATCACCTGGGACATGCCTACGGCGCCTTCGCCCATACCGACGCCCGCCATTTTCATCACAAGTTTGATCATCGCAAATGGCTGAACCAGCTGGAGGCGGAAACAATGCGCTCATCAGATGAGTTCATCCGTCATTATCAAGCCAGTTACGAAGGCTTTCCTCAGGTTCCGATCTGGATGCTGACCGAAGTGATGAGCCTGGGTAGCCTCTCGTTATGCTACAAAGGATTGAAAAATGATCACAAAGCCGGCGTGGAAGACAAAAAGGCCATCAGTCAGCATTTCAATCTGCATCATAAACGCCTGACCGACTGGTTACATACTCTGACTTATGTCCGCAATGTCTGCGCCCATCATAGCCGCCTGTGGAACCGAGAACTGGCCATTCGGCCCGATAAGGTCAAGGATGAAGAATGGCTTCCTCCCATCACCCCGCGCAATAATCGCGTCTTTTATATCCTGCTGATGATTCGCCATCTGTTGCGTGCACATCAACACGGCGATCACTGGGCTAATCAAGTCAACCAACTGCTGGCGCCGATTGCCGCCACTCCCGAATACCGTATTGCCATGGGCCTACCGGAGCACTGGCAAACCCACCCTATCTGGCAATGAGATAACGCCAGCACCACACTTTGAAGCGATGGCCATGCACTGACATGATTTTATGGTTGGTGATATTATTTAAAAAACCTAATAAACGTCCCCGACCTGAGCGGGTTAACGGGTTAACGGGTTAACGGGTTAACGGGTTAATTTTGACAATGGGTTAATCTCAGTATTAACTGTAAAAATCACGGCGAATCTCATATTTAGCTGTAAACGATCTCATTTTTAATTGTAAATTACTCCTAAGCAATTGACTTTATTGACGTATCAATCTCATTTTAAATTTAAACCCACAGTTTGTGTGTGGGTTTGAGCTAAAAGTGAGATTTTTACAAACCCGTGAGATCCACCATCCAGTCACCTGCCCCTGAGGCGCAAGACCATTATCGCCATTTGATGGATACCAACTCAGCAAAGGCCAAGCCTTGGATTTACATCAATCCCCTGCCCTTGGGTTCACTGGCAGCAGTTAGCAAACAAGTCCTTTGGGTACCTAATGCCATTCACAATCCATGTTTGACGAGACTTATCCCATGAATCGCAAGTTCGCCATTGAGAACGCACCCTAGTCAGGGCGACGGGATCGGGAAGGTAAACGTCGGATAGAAACTTTTACCTTCGCGTTCCAACGCCAACCTATTTTAAGATTCTTGATATTTGGCATAACAGTAAGCACTTGCTTACTGTTATGCCGATTTTAGCTCTTCGGGCAAGGCAATACAACGAGTGACAATGTGGGCAATAATAACACAGCATAGTCCGACAGTGATCAGCGTAAATGAGTAACCCATAAATTCGGTCAGCACACCGAATAACAAACCACCCAATGCACCACCGCCAACATTAATCGCTCCCCACAGGCTCATAACCCGGCCTCTAAATCCACTTGCCACTGAAACCTGAATAAGTGATTGAGTGCCTACAGCACAAACTGTGGCACAAAAACTTAAGCCCCCCACAATTAGCAACCCTAGTTCAAAACTATTGGTATAACTGAACAGCACCAACAATAAACCTGAAGAAATCGCCCCCAGACGCATCGCCGGAAATAAGCGCTCGGCACTAAAGAATGACAGCAGTAAACCCGCAATAATCGCACCTATCCCCGCTGCTGAATTAAGCCAGGCTAAGGCTTCCACCCCCCTATCGTAGAGTACCTCAACCGCTGCGGGCAAAATTTCCAGCAAGCCCCGACCTAACATCGCCGAAGCCGCAATCAGCATTAATAAGCGAAGGATCAGAGCTGAACTCAGGGCGTAATAAAATCCGGCCTTTATATCCATGAAAAAGGTCAATTGCTGTGCCTTTGACACTCGCTGGCAGTTATCGAGTTTCAATAATAATAATACAATAGTTAGTGGTACATAACAGGTAGCAACTACCGTCAGTGCGGTAGCATTGCCCTGATATTTAATTAGCAGCCCTGCAATAACCGGCCCAATAAAACGTGAAGTATTGTATAAAATTGCATTAATGGCCACGGCCTTAGGCATGTTTTCGGCACTGACCAATTCTGGTACTAAAGACAGCCGTATCGACTGATAGGCACTATTGGCGACGCCGATCCCAAGAGCAAACAACAACAGCATCAGCGCATTCACTAACTGTTGCCACACCAACCAGGCTAATAACAGCGATAACAGCCCAAGTAAAATACTGGTTACGACGGCCGCCTGACGACGGTTAATACGATCCACCATTGCTCCAAACAATGGCCCGACCAAAATAGTCGGAAAAAACATTAAAAAGGCCAGCATTCCCAACCAGCTTTCTGAATGAGTCAGATCCCACATCATCCAGCCCAGTGTCATGCGTTGAATCCAAAGACCCTGAGTAGAAAAGATACTGCCACACAAATAGGTCAGATAATTATGTTCAGTAAAAATAGAGCGCTGCACTGTCTGTTACCACCCTCATGAAAAACCGGGCATCATACAGCAAAATCAACCGGCGCCATATCACAGTAATTCCGAGTAAAGGCAAAGAATACGGTCAATCCAGCAGCTATGCTGGCAAGTAGCGTTATGTGACAAATAAACTTATCAAAAAATAAAAAATACTCATAACAAAAAAAACGCAACAACTTTACACGACTCGGCACTTCCAGTAGCATACCGGCATTAAACTGTCGTTAAAAACAGTTAACCCAACAGAATCAAGGTCACAACCCTCATGTCAGATAATATCAATGTCATCACTCAGCAAATTGAAGAAAAATTTAATGATATCGAGCACCAAATTTTTTCTGGCGATATGTTCTCGCAATGGCGAGGCTCATTTGAAGTAAAAAAAGTTTACGTAAAGAAAGAAAACGCCGACATTAAGTGCGATCTCGACATCAGGTTAAAGCACTGGCCTGAAGGTGTTTCAGTTAAAGTTTACAAACACAAGGCGCTGGCGGTTCTGGCCTATGTTAAGGATCAACAGCTGTGCCAGGAGCACCTGAACACCGAGCCGGTACCTTGTAAGTTCTGGAAGGATGCCTTTTATTTCTCACATATTGCAGATTTGGATCAAGGCCGCTATATCCTGTTAGAAGGCAATGAGATGGCTGATCAAGATACCAGTACTTGCTTGAGCAAGCTAAAAATTCATATCGAAGAAATTAATAACATTTTGGGAGCTGATACAACTGACCTCAGTTAAGTAACTATTGAAGCCTTTTTCTATCTGTTTCATATCCTTACCGCTTAAGGTACGCGAGCAAAACCCCGACAAGGTACAGACTTTGCTGAATGACTGGTACCGGCACAAGGCCCGGGATGTATTTGCCCGCAGGCTGGACGCCATGCTAGATCAGGCATTATGGGTAACGGGCCGCCCGCCTATTCGTATTCTTACCATGCAAACCCAGTGGGGAAGCTGCTCCCCTCTGGGCCGCCTGACCCTGAACCCGCACCTGGTAAAAAGCCCCCGCGATTGCATCGACTACGTGATACTGCACGAGCTTTGCCATATCGCCGAGCACAACCACGGCGAGCGTTTCTACCGGCTGCTGAAACAGGTAATGCCCCATTAGGAAGCCGTTAAAACCAGACTGGATGGCATAGTCGGCAGTATCATGGTGTAGACCTTCGACCGTTGCGATGTTTCAGATACGAGAGGTTTTATTGATACAACTATGCATGTTGGCATAAGATGATGTTAATGGATGGCTTACATTATCTGGCGCCAGCTACAGCTTCTTCTATGCTGATAAGTCGCCAGTGGAACGACCTGCAAACAACTCGGTGCTCGAAAAGAGGCAAAACTGCCTGATCCGGCATGGCTTTAAACACAAAAAAACCCGCCGAAGCGGGTTTTTTAGGTCTTGAATTACCGAAGGGTAATTACAGAGCCTGAATCTGTGAAGCCTGAGGACCCTTGGCACCTTCGGTAGCGGTGTAGGATACTGCCTGGCCTTCTGCCAGAGTCTTAAAGCCGCTGCCGACGATTTCGGAGAAATGCGCGAACAAATCCTTGCCGCCATCAGCAGGAGTAATAAAACCAAAACCTTTTGCTTCGTTGAACCACTTAACGGTACCGTTAGCCATTTTTTCTTACCTTTATTTAGTGAGAGCTTATGCTCGAAAAATGCAACAAATATCAAAGAAAGGAAGTTTGGTGACTGTAGTGCCGTAAGGAACAAACAATATACAAAGGCCGCGCTAACTTGAAACTCTATGCTGGAGCGCACTCTACGCGGACCAAGGGGTGACGTCAAATACTATCGTGCTGATTTATGATGCCGCCCTCCCCGCCACGCCCGTTGCGATCGGATTCGGTTACAAGCGGTTTCTTGGCCTGATACATGGATTCATCGGCGTGTCGTAACAGGCTATCGGCATTGGTGCCATTCTGGGGATACAGACTGACACCCAGGCTGCCACTGATGCACACCTGCTGGCCAACGACGGTAAACGGTTGTTGCAACGTCTCCAGTATGCGATCGGCAATCATGTCGATATCACCGACATGATCAATATTCTCCAGCACAATCACGAACTCGTCCCCGCCGAACCGGGCTACCGTGTCTTCTTCACGCATACAATACAACAGCCGTTTGGCCACCATTTGCAGCAAGAGATCGCCGGCGGCATGCCCCAGCGTGTCATTGACTGATTTAAAACCGTCCAGATCAATAAACAGCACCGCCATCGAAGCTCCAGTACGTCTTGTGTGGCTCAGCGCATGTTCCAGCCGGTCCATCAGCAGGGCACGCGCCGGCAAGCCGGTCAGTGCATCGTGGTGGGCCCGTTCGAGTTGCTCCCGGGTTTCTTCGGTTTTCCATTTCCAAAGCACCAGCCCCAGTATCAGGATAATGAGCAGGGTAATGATGAAAAAAACGATCAATGCCCGTTTTTCCTGCTCGACGGTTCGCCCTCCTCCCAGCCATTTCTCATGCAATTGCTGAAAGGTTCCATTACGCCGCAGTATGCTCATACCCTCGTTAATCTGCGCCAGCAATGCCCGGTTACCTTTGGTCACCGCAAAGCTGTAGGCATGGGCAGAGCCAACCGAGCCGGTAATCACCATGTTGGTCAGTTTATGCTGCTGAATTTGATACAGCGCGATGCTTTGCAAGGTCAGCATGGCATCGTGATGGCCCGCCGAAAGCTGCGTTAAGCCGGTTTTTATATCTGCCACCGTGACCAGGTTACGCTGACCGGCCAGTAGATGGCGATGGGCAAAGCCCCCTTTTATGGCAACGACCTCCTTGTTCTGCAAATCTTCGAGGCGATAGATCTCGGAGTTATCGTCTCTGACGATCATCACCACAGGCGAGAGATGATGTGGTTTGGCAAAATCAAACAGGGCGTCACGTTCCGGTGACGAAATAATGGTGGCCATATCGACCTCACCCGTCTGTAGCTGTTGCAGTACCTGCGCCAGCGGCATGGCCCTAAATTCCACTGCAAAGTTCATGGTATCGGCAATGTCACGCATGAGGTCAATATTAAAGCCGATGGCCCGATTGGTAATGCTGTTTGCTTCGAATGGAAGTGACTGCTGATTGAGTGCATAAACAAATACCGGTCGTTCCGTCGGCTGTGCTGCCGTCGTACCGCTCAATAACAACAGTAACAGTACAAGTTGCTGTCCATGAGATATAAGACCCAGTAGTCCTGACATAACCGAACGCTTCCGGCCGAATCCGTATTTTGCCACTAGCACCGCTCCCAAGGCGTGGTCATCGCGCTTGATTGTGTTGTTTTTTATTTTTTTGTGCGTGTAACCAAAGAGCACAAAATTGTTGGACAGGGATTCTATCCTAATTACGCTTTTATTGTTGTTACCAAGCATTAAAAATATTGCATTTTGACTCATCCAATTCATATCACATCGCATGTTGCCATTATATGCTTTATGAGCAAATGTGTATGTTGGCATAATTATTATGTTTTCGTTACTCGTTGCGCCGGTGCCTTGGCTCATCATATGTGGCCACTATAAAACGGCAGACTGGTCCTTGTGCCATCGAAGTGCCGGGGTTGAAGATAAGCGTCATCAGCAACCAACGAGGACAATAGGGATGTATGTACTGATGGATATCATGGTATCGCCCGGCGGCGTGGGCACCTCGGTGTCACCTTATGTGGCCATGTGCCAGAAAATTTTTGAACAGGCAGGCCTCACCCACAGCATGCATGGCTACGGCACCAATGTAGAAGGCGAATGGGAAGAGGTAATGGCGGCGGTAAAACGCTGTCACGAGGATCTTCATGCCGCCGGCGCGGTGCGTATTACCAGCCACATGAAGCTCGGTACCCGAATAGACAGAGCACAGACCATGGCGGACAAGGTAACCAGCGTGCAGAACAAGCTGGCGTGATGTGAACGGCAAGCAACGATTTCGCTTCGCCTTTTTCTGAGCTCATACAGGGAGGTTAATGCCGAATTGGCCTCCCTGCCCCTCCATTTCGCCATATATCAGCATTTTATGCTGCATGGTCTGCCATTATCCCGGGGCCATACTCGGCCATGCAGGTTTTTGTGCTACTCCACACCTTAAATCACGGCCGTTTACTTGTCCGCTTTCGCTGTTTAGACTCTCGCTCCTCTCTCTCTGTTGGTATTGCCATGACCTTTTCCGAGCTAAAGCTCCATCCTGACCTGCTGGCCGCCTTGCCGAGCCAGTATCAGCGGCCAACCCGTATTCAGCAGCTGACTATTCCGGTGATCCTGGCCAAACAGGATGTGCTCGCGCTGGCCCAGACCGGCAGTGGCAAAACCCTCGCCTTTGGTTTGCCCCTATTACAGAAAATACAGTTACAGCAATTGCAGCAAGATCTGACACCACCCCAGGCGTTGATACTGGTACCCACGCGCGAGCTGGCAACGCAAATCGGCACCGTTTTACAGCCGCTTGCTCAGGCCATGCACATCGGCACAGTGACGCTGTGTGGTGGCGTGGCACAGGAACAACAACTGGCAGCGCTGGCCACCGGCCCGCAACTGCTGGTAGCCACGCCCGGTCGCCTGCTGGACTTGCTGGAACAACAACTGCTTAGCCCGGATGCCATCACACAACTGGTGCTGGACGAAGCCGACCGCCTGCTGGAAATGGGCTTCTGGCCGGACATTCAGAAAATATTGGCCAAACTGCCTGCAAAGCGGCAAACGCTGCTGTTTTCGGCCACCCTGCCCGCCGAGCTGGAGAATATCGCCAGCCATTTGCTCACTGACCCCGCTCGACTCGAAGCCCACGCCGGTAATAGCCTGGTCACGGCAATGGAAGAGCGTTGTTATCTGGTCAACAAGGGCAGCAAGGCGCAGGCGCTGATTGCCCTGCTCAAACAGCATGACTGGTCGCAGGTACTGGTGTTCATCAATGCGCGCGACAGCGCCGATGCCCTGGCCAAGAAGCTGAACAAGGCCGGTATTCAGGCCGCGGCGCTGCACGGCGATAAGGAACAACGGGTGCGGGAACAAACCCTGGCCGCGTTTAAAGACGGCCGCTTGCGGGTGCTGGTGGCAACCGATCTGCTGGCCCGGGGTATCGATGTCACCGCGTTGCCGGTGGTCTTCAACCTGGACCTGCCCACCAGCGCCCCCGTCTATGTACATCGAGTAGGCCGTACCGCCCGCGCCGGTCGCAGTGGCCTGGCCATCTCGTTGGCGTGCCACGCCGAGGCTGAAGCACTGGCGGCGATACGTACGCTGACCGGATCCGAGTTGCCGCTGCAGGCACTGGACGGCTTCCCGGTCACGGATCAGGCCGCCAGTAGCGAGCGCAAGCGTCCGCCCCGAGACAAACAGGCCAATCGCCGCAGCGCCGGCAAGCGCAGCATCAAGCAGTTCAAATCGTCACGTTGAATCTTCGATATACAAGGAAACCATCACGTGCGACTGATCGCGAGTTTACCCTGGTATGATTTGCCGGCGTTGCGGCCACGGCTGGATGCGTTCTGGTCCGTATTGAGCCACGAGTTGAACAACGAGCGCCAGCCTGTGCATACCGACCCGGTGCCGTTGCCGGGCAGACTGAATCGTCACACTCCGCTCATCGAACAGTGGAGCCACCCGGGTTTGCTGCTCAGTCAATGTTGCGGGCCGGACCTGTTTACCCCTCAGGCACGGGAGCTGGTGCCCATCGCCCGCCCGGTATTCGGCGATCTCGACTGTACTCCGGGGCAGTATTTCAGCTATATCGTCAGCGCCAGCCATAAACCGTTCAGGCGGCATGACCTTCACCGCCCGAGCCGCTTCGTCATCAATTCCGCCAGTTCCCGCTCCGGCTGTGCCGCCCTGTTTGAATGGACAACGGCCAACGGAATAGACTGCGATCAGGTCATGATCAGCGGCAGCCATGCAAGCAGCCTGGAATATCTGCGTAACGGTCGCGCCGATGTGGCGGCGATCGATGCCCACAGCTGGCCCTTGCTGGACAGTCGCGGCATCACCATCATCGACAACAGCACAGAGGCGCCCACTCCACCTTTTGTGATGCATCGGCGCAGCCCGGTGACCCCCGAGCTGATGCAGGCGGCGTTGAGCAGTGCCATCCAACAGGCAGGTAACGGCATCAATATCGAGGCGGTGCTCGGCGCCAGCCGCCAGACCTATCGGCCCATTCCTTCGTCCTGGCACATTCATCTGCCCGTTGGCGCCAGCCCCTGTTGTGCCCTGACATAGGCAGAATAATACCCATCCCAGTGTTGCCTCTTCTGGAACACCGAGTTGTCCGCAGGCAATGCTAACAGGCGGCGGTGGCCTAATCAGGAAGCGGCCGCTAGAATAGCGCCCCTGTTTCGCCAGCCGAGAACCCCATGGATACCCACGCCCTGCCCGTTTTTTATCGCCAACTGTGTGCCGCCTTCGAGCAGGCCCAAGATGAACACCCCGATGAGATTCGGCGGCTGTTTCATGGCCGGGGCCGCTGCTGGCCGGGGCTGGAGCAGCTCACCGCCGACTGGCTGGATGGGCAGTTGCTGGTGTCCTTGTTCAAGGAGCCAACAAGCGAGTTTCTGACCGAGCTTAACACCCTGCTGCACAGTCTGACCGAGCAGGACGCCTGGCAACAGAGCGGTGCCCGCGCCTTGTTACTACAACACCGCAGCCGGGAAGGCGCACCGGTAGAGGTAATATGGGGAACGCTGGAGCCACGCCCCCGAGTGCGCGAGCAGGGCCTGCACTATCAGCTGGAGCTTGGGCGTAATCAGAATCACGGGCTGTTTCTCGATATGCGGCTCGGGCGCCGCTGGGTGCGGCAACAGGCGCGGGGCAAGCGAATACTGAATCTGTTTGCCTATACCTGCGGCTTTTCGGTGGCGGCCATCGAAGGCGGCGCCGAGCAGGTGGTCAATCTGGACATGGCCCGGGCGGCGCTGAGTCGGGGCCGGGACAATCACCGGCTCAACCGGCACGATCTGGGCAAGGTGGCCTTTCTCGGTCATGAGCTGTTCAAGTCCTGGGGCAAGGTGCGCAAACTGGGACCCTATGATCTGATCATCATAGATCCGCCGTCATTCCAGAAGGGCAGCTTTGCCCTGACCCAGGACTACCACAAGATACTGCGCCGCCTGCCCGAGCTGCTGGCCGAAAATGGTCAGGTGCTGGCCTGTGTCAACGATCCGAATGTGCCCAGCCGGTTTCTGATCGATAACATGGCCGAGCAGGCGCCAGCCTTGCACTTTGTCGAGCGGCTGGACAACCCGCCCGAGTTTGCCGACATAGACCCGGAGGCCGGACTCAAGGCGCTGGTGTTTGGACGCTGAAGCGGCAGCTACGGGATGCTCCCTTGGTCATCTTCGACCATGACCCGATTTCGTCCCCCCTGCTTGGCGGCATACATGGCCGTGTCGGCCCGCTCCACCAGGCTCTTGCGGTCGTCTCCGGGGCGCCATTGACTGACCCCCAGGCTGATGGTCACCCGACCCGCGGCGCCGAAGTCGGTTGCACCGACCGCTCGTCTGATCCGTTCGGCCAGCGCTTTTCCGTCATCCAGGCCACAACCTGATGCCAGAATCACAAACTCCTCCCCTCCCCAGCGCCCCAGACAGTCATTGTCTCTCAGCGTCCTGGTGATGACCTCTGCCAGGGTAGCCAGTACCGCATCGCCGGCCTCGTGCCCGTGCCGATCATTGATGCGCTTGAAAAAGTCCACATCCAGCATCAGCAACGCCAATGGCTGCCCCAGACGTACCGCCAGACCGATATCGGTCTCAATCGCCTGTTCGATACGATAACGATTCCAGACCCGGGTGAGTGCATCCGTGGTGGCGATCCCTTCCAGGCGCCGGTTGACCTGAGTCAGTCGGTTATTGAGATCACTGATAGCCTTGACCAGAATCGCCACGGTGACATCTTCGCCGATATCCAGTGCCGCCCGTTGCTCCCGCGGTAACCAGGGATCGCTTTGCTCGTGCACCTCCTCTACCCAGGTTTCAAAGGAGCGCTGCGGTGACAGAATCCGCTGACCATCTTCCATCTGCGACATGGCCTCCAACCGCCCGGCCCAGCGATAGCTTTTCAGTCGTTCGGCGCGGAACAACAACAACCAGTCTCGCTGTTTCGCATCCACGGGGAGAGGTACTGCCAACAAGCCGGCATATTCCGGCCGTCCGCATACGTCACTCAGCGGCGTCGAGGCCAGATGCTGACTGCACCATACCCCGCTTCCCTGATGATGCGCATTCAGCCAGGCTCCCACTCTCGACAATTCGTCTTTTGGCGGCACCTGACCCGAGCTGCATATCCGCCCGTTATGGATCAGCGCCACCCCGCCGGCATTGAACACGTCCAGCCATTCTTTGCTCCGGTGCTGCAACAGCTCCCCGGGTTCCTGAAACCCTGTCTGAGCCTCACCCAAGAGCTCGCGACATTCCTGAACCCGTCGCAGGTACGCCGTTTCATCCCGGGACTTGAGCAGAAACAGCCGCTGGGTCGTCATCTGCACCAGGGTGTAAACCGCGTCACGCACCAGTGGCGACAAAGACGTCGGCACCAGGCCATGACAGGCAAGCAGCCCCCAGAGGCCGCTGTCACCCTGAATAGCCACAGACAATGCCGCCTGTACGCCCATGTTGCACATATAGTCCAGATGCCTGGGCGACACCGCCCGCAGCACGCCCGGAGACAAGTCCAGCGGCTCCGGGTGCTCGGGATCCACCGCCGGCACCAGCGGCACCGCCGCCACGGTGGCATCGGGAATGCTGCGCACCGGGTTGATCAGATAAAGGCCGCGCACCTGTGGCGGTATATCGCTGGCCGGAAACGAATGGCCAAGGTAGCCGGACGCCTGTTCACTGCGGCTTTCGGCAACCACGGTACCGTGCCAGTCGGCATCAAACCGGTACACCATGACTCTGTCATGACCAGTCAGTGAGCGAACTGCCTCTACCAGCAACTGCAGCAGTGTATCCTCAGTCTCGGCACCGGCGATTCGAGTCAGCCATTCATTCACCGCCGGCAGCAAACGCTGCTCTGTCATACCGCCTACCCGCTCCAGCTCTATCAGTACCCGCTGGCGGTGACGATAGGCGATGATCCGGAAACGACAACGACAGCCATTAATCTGTCGGTGGATAGTCAGGGTGCCGGGCAGTCGCTCCCTTTGCTGCAGCTCCTGCCGCAGCCGATTGATCAACCTGGCGCCGAGTAGCTGCGAGGGCGTTGCCTGCAAGGCTTGCGATACACCGATCCCCAACACCTGTTCGATATTGGCGCTAATCTGCACAATAACCGCGAGTTCATGATCAAGACTCAGCAGGCAACCGGCAGGCTGAATCGCGCCGGGGGCATGTACCGCTTCACGGTTGCACTGCGCCTGTAGCGCAGTCAGTTCAGGAGTTATCTTGGGAGGCACGGTATCATTTCCAGTTAAAGGGATATCTTCAGCATCAGGCACAACCGAGACTCGCTGCTGCCTGATATTCATCGAGACCTGACAGGAACAATTGAAACGCGGCATCGGCTGCCGTCATCGCAGCCGGCTGCTCGGCAGCGGGACAATGCCGTTCGGCAAACGGCCAGAAGGCACTCCAGCTCTCCGCTTCCTCTGCAATGGAAAAATAACCACTCGGCACCCGGTCGCCCAGGCTGCGATGAACGTTGCGGGCGATAACCCGGCTGCCCAGCCGTGCTCCTTCCAGTACATACAGTAACCCGATGAGCTGCCCGGGACGACAAACCGTTAGCATTGGCGTTTTATCGATGATTGGCAACGGCTGATTCATGGCGGTCAGATCATCTGTCAGCGCCGGGGCTCGGGGCTGCAGCGGATAGTCCAGCTGCAGATGGTGCAAGCCGCGGGCGATGGCTTCTTCCAGCCGGCACTGAGCGGAATAGAGCGCCAGCAATGCCTGTAGGTAATCTTCGCTTGTCAGCCCGGAGCTGACAAGCGGACGTAACACCGAATGGCTGTCCAGACGATGATGAGCATCGCGGGTGGCCTGTCTGAGACAGGTACCCAGTGCACTGGTCACTTTCATGATACCTCTTGGAAATCATTAACACGCATCATCAAGGCGAATGATATGAGCGGAGATTATCGAGGAAAAGAACAGGTTTTTACATACAGGCACGCCAAAAAGAAACAGGCTTCGCACGGTGAACCCGCCGAAGCCTGTCTGTCGCTCATCAACAGGAGTGGCTGTGCCGCCCCTTAGGCCGGTTTGAATCGGGTGACCAGCTCCTGTAGCTCACCCGAGATTGACTTCAGGTAGGTAATGGATTGCGAGGCATTAACGGCACTGCCGGCACTGGAGTCGGCCAGGCCGGAGATATTGACCACCTGGCGATTGATGTCTTCCGACACATGGGCCTGCTCTTCTACCGCCGCCGCCATCTGGGTCGACATATCGGCAATATTGCCGACCGCATCCGAAATACCGTTCAGCATGACACCGCTTTCGATGACCCGCTCCAGTCCCAGTTCGGCATTGCTGGCCCCGTGATTGGCGATATGCACCGCATTGTCGGCCCGCGTCGTCAGCTCCTTGATAATGGCGTAGATTTCCCGGGTGGACTCCTGGGTACGTTTGGCCAGATTTCGCACCTCTTCCGCCACCACCGCAAAGCCACGCCCCTGCTCACCGGCTCTGGCCGCTTCAATGGCCGCATTCAGCGCCAGTAGGTTGGTTTGATCGGCAATCTGCTCAATCATCTGGGCTGCGCTGGCAATGTTGGCGGTCTGCTCCGACACCGCAGATACCGAATGACTGATTTCCGCTACCGTATCACGCAGTGTTTCTATCGACTTCTTGGTGACCTCGGCCAGGCCGGTGCCCTTGTTGACCAGCTCATTGGCCATCTCGGCCGACGCGGCGGTTTCATTGACATGGCGAGACACTTCGGCAATGGTCGAGGTCATTTCATTCATCGCCGTGGCCACCTGCAGGGTCTCCGCCTGTTGGCGTTCTATTTCCGAGCTGGTCACCTGAGTCAGTTCAAGACCGGTGTCGGTCTCGCGGGCGACATTGGTTGCGGCATTTTCAATGCGGGTGATCACGGTACCCAGGTGTGATGTCTGACTGAGAATGGCAACTTTCAACCGGCCGGTTTCCATGTTGTCATCGGTATAACTTTGTACCGCCAGATCATGTGAAAAGGCATTTTTCAACAGCGCATTCAATGACGCGACCGTGGACTTTCTGGCCAGTGTTACCCAACCGGCATAACCGAGCACACCGGCCAACAGCCACCCATGCGCCAGCATGGTATGACCATATAGCAGCAGTCCGGCCCAGCTTGTCAGCGCCAGCAGCAGAAACAGGTTTTCTGATGCGATATTCAGTCGAGGGGTGATTCGTTTATTATTTCGCATGTTGGCATAAAGTCGCTCGGCCCGGGCAACGTCCTCTTTGCGGGGCCGGGAGCGCACCGACTCGTAGCCGATGATGTGGCCATTGTGGGTCATCGGGGTCACATAGGCATCTACCCAGTAATAGTCCCCATTCTTGCACCGGTTCTTGACCAGCCCCATCCAGGGTTTACCGGCCAACAGATGCGTCCACATCATCTCAAAGGCCTGTACCGGCATGTCAGGGTGCCGCACTATGTTGTGGGGCTGCCCCAGCAACTCATCCCTTGCAAAGCCGCTCATCGCCACAAAGGCATCGTTGCATTCGATGATGTTGCCGTTTTTGTCGGTCACGGTAATCAGCTTTTCACCGTTGGTAAACACTTTCTCTCTGTCGGTGACGGGGAGATTTTTTCTCATATATCACTACCTTACTCAAAAAGCAGAGGTGAATGATCAGCATGAACACAACTGAATGACAGCCTCAGCTTGCGGCATGACAGCGCTCATACAGGGTCATAAACCTACAATAAAGATACTACAGGCAGGATAAAATCACGGAGGTACACTTGGCGATCCATCTGTCCAGAAGCTTGTTCCATACGGCTTGTTATATCGGCGTAAAAATGCAATAAAAACAGCCGGACTAACAACGAGGTCATATCGACAGTAAAGTCGATATACTTGAGCATTATCACAGTTTTACCACAAAAAATCAGCAGCCTCGGTTATGATCCGGACAACAAACGGCAACAAGAGACACCATGGATATCATTATCTCGGCCAGTAATGCCCTGACCAAATGGATGCAACTGACCTTGCCTCGGCAGCCCAGTCCCGATGGCAAACGCATCGGTACCCAACCGCTGAGCACCGGCTTTGCACAGGTCGCCTGGCAATGCCATGTGCTGGAGCACGGCAACAAGCGCGGGGCTCGCTACCATACGGTGATCGCGGTAGAAGCCTATAGCCGCTATGCCATTCTGCTGCCTTTTACCAGGCCGCCAACCCAGGTCGAGCTGGAAAAGGTGCTGCTGGAACGCTGGGGCAACGAGGCCTTGCACCTGGCGCTGAACAGCGGGGCCATCAACGACGACGAGCTGCCCCTGATGGCAGATTGTTTTGCCGGTCAGGCCTGTCACACCCGCTGGGTCAACAACACCGATCTCAGTATCAACGGCCATATCGCCGATGCGGGGCAATGGGTGCAACAGACCCTGGCACACGAGGGCATGGAATACCTGGACGACAATCACTGTTATGGCCTGGGCATGCACATCAACCAGCTGTACAAAACCGTAGGGGGCCAACGCACCAAGGCGTTTCGGCCCATGATACGCTTGCTGGACGATGCCCTGTTTCGTTTTGGCTCGGGCCTGGCGGCAACCAGCTACCCCGACACCCGGGTGGGTGACTTTCCCTGCCCGTATCCGGATCAGCCGGTGTGCAATAACGTGGTGGAGCTGGCACCATACCGCCGCCGACGGGCCCGCTGAGCAAAACAGGCGGCTCCGAGTCCTTTATCGCTGCCCGGAGCGCCGTGGCGTATCATCCCATCAATGATTAAATTACCGGCAATTACGCCGGAAAACGGCCATGAAAACGCGCTTTTTAGCGCATATTCACCATAGCGCTGTCGACCCCGGGCGTGGCTGCAGTATACTGACGGCAATTTACCAATGTTGATGAGTTTTTGAGTGCAGCCACTGAGTCACGTCGAACTGAACCCCGTCTTTACACTACCCGAACTCTCCACCCTGAACGATGTGCCCTCGCGGCCGTTCAGCGCGCTGCAGGCCCGGGTAGATTCCGCCTTCGCCACCCTGTCGGAACTGAACGCGGTCAATCCGGTGCTGTTACTCAACGGATTTCCGGGTACCGATTATGAAGAGCTGGTGCAGGATCTGGTCAGAAAGCATGCCAAGCATGCAGACCTGTTTGACCTCTGCTACGCTGAAAACCTGAATCATCCTCAAAAACCCATCTGGTTACGGTTGAAAGCTGGCACCGGCCTCGAGTTCTGTGAACTGGTCGGCCAGTTGCTGGAACTGTCGTCCCGCCACCTGGAAGCCGAGCACGTGGTGCAGCGGATCCTGAAAAAGCAGGGCAACGACGAAAAAGTTGCCGACTATCTGTCATTGCTGTCGCAGCATGTGGCCGCCGGTCAGGGCTTTAGCCACCCCGTATTGATCAACCTGATGGTGCACCGGCACGACAATACCATCCCCATTGTTTATGCCCGTCAGTTCACCCCCGAGCAGCTGTTTGGTGCCATTCACTTTCAAACCGAGCAGGGATCTGTGTTCAGTCACCATCATCTGCTGGAGCCCGGCCTGATCCATCAGGCCAACGGCGGTTACCTGATAGTACCGATTGAAGAGTTGCTCGATCAGCCCAACCTCTGGTTTCGGCTCAAGCATGCCCTCGCCGCCCGTCAGGTAGAATGGAGTCGGGCGGCAGAAATGACATCGTTCTACTTTCAGCCCGAGCCGCCGCCACTGGATATTCATCTGATCCTGGTTGGCGATCGACTGTCGGTGGCCGAGCTTTACCTGCTCGACCGGGAGCTCGATACCCTGGCGTTTTTGCGGGCCGACATTATTCCCGAATGGGATGTACGCGATGATCTCCCCTCTTACCTCGGCTTTCTGTCTCACCTGCGCCAGAAACACCAGCTGCTGGACATGGACACCGGCGCCATACTGCGTCTTTGCGGCTATGGATGCCGGCTGACCGAACACCAGCACCGGTTATCTCTGGTCGAATCCCAGCTGGTGGCCATGATGCAATTGTCGGACGTCATCGCCCGGCGCGAGCAGAGCGAACTGATTACCGAAGCCCATGTGGTGCTGGCTCAGCAAGAGCAGGATCACCGCCTGAGCTTTCTGGTGGAGCAGTCGGATCTGGGCGTGCGTGACGGCCAGTACCTGCTGCAGACCAGCGGCAAGATCGTTGGCCAAATCAATGGCCTGTCGGTCATTCAGATCACCGGCCACCCGTACGACTTCGGCGAGCCGGTACGACTCACCGCCACCGTGCACCTGGGCGATGGCGACGTGGTGGATATAGAGCGCAAGGCCGATCTGGCCGGTCATATTCATGCCAAGGCGATGATGATCATCCATGGCTATCTGGCCAACCTGTTCGGGGCCGAGCATCCTTCCCCCCTGTCCGCCAATCTGGTGTTCGAGCAGTCTTATCACGAGATAGACGGCGACAGCGCCTCGCTCACCGGCCTGTGTGCCCTGCTCTCGGCCCTGGCCAAAGAGCCGATTTATCAGCACTTTGCAGTAACCGGCGCCGTGGATCAGTTTGGTCATGTGCAACCGGTGGGCGGAGTAAACGAGAAAATAGAAGGCTTCTTCCGGCTGTGCAAGATTCAGGGGCTCACCGGACAGCAGGGTGTCTTGCTGCCGGCCAGCAATCGGCTGCAGCTCAACCTGTCGGATGAGGTCAGTGCTGCCATCGAAGCCGGCCAGTTTCATATTTACCCCGTCGCCCATGTCGAGCAGGCCATCGAGCTGCTCACCGGCAGCGTGGCCGGCGATGTCGAGCAACCGGATACGCTGTTCGGCCGCATTCGTGACCGCCTCGATGAACTGAACGGCCATACTGTGGAAACCGGCTTTTTACGGCGCCTGTTCCGACGCTGAAGTAATCAGACTGAAGTGATCGGACTTGTCTGGCGAACAACTGTTCGCTAAAGTGGCGCCAATTTGCAATCCAGGCCTTGGCCTGAACAAAACGGAATAGTGAAATGTCTTCACAAAAAGAACTGGGTAAACATTCCTTTACCAGAGAAGAATTGCTGGCCTGTAGCCAGGGTGAATTATTCGGCCCGGGCAACAGCCAGTTGCCGGCCCCCAACATGCTGATGATGGATCGCATCATGCGCATCAACGACGATGCCGGCGAACACGGCAAGGGCGAGATCATCGCCGAGCTGGATATCAATCCGGATCTGTGGTTCTTCGATTGCCACTTCCCCGGTGACCCGGTCATGCCCGGTTGTCTGGGTCTGGATGCCATGTGGCAGCTGGTCGGTTTCTTCCTGGGCTGGAAAGGCGGCCCCGGCAAGGGCCGTGCTTTGGGTGTGGGTGAAGTGAAGTTCACCGGTCAGATCCTGCCGACCGCCAAGAAAGTCACCTATAAAATCACCCTCAAGCGGGTGATCTGGCGCAAGCTGGTCATGGGCATCGCCGATGGTATCGTTGAAGTCGACGGCCGCGTGATCTATGAAGCAAAAGATCTGAAAGTCGGTCTCTTTACCGATACGTCCAGCTTCTGATAGAGAAGAGTGAAAATATTAAGGCCCCGACATGTCGGGGCCTTTTTTGTTGAAACGGTAATATCTTTATTTTATGAAGAGGCCCGAGCCCTTGTCTTCCATGGCATCTCGCCAACCCCCCAGCCAGTGTCCCTTGGCATCGAAATCATTATAGGGGCATTGCTCTTTTGCTCGACCACTGACGCCAGCCTGATAACCGCGGGTACGTGCTCTTTCCAGACGGTCACGTTTTTGTCTCTTCATAGGTATAACCCTCGTATAATCAACAAAAAGTGCACGGCAGCGTTACCACCGCCGCCTCTTATCAATAAGGGAATTAGGGCCCGAGATCAAGGCTAATTTTTAACCAAAAGCGTGACTTCTGGATTAACGACTGATATTTATGACATTTTTATTAATATCGAAGATGTCGAAATGTGAACTGGTTCACTCTGATCATATCCAAGCTGCGTGGCTTCCTCCTGAACACCGAGTTATACCAATCCCAGTAATAATCTGGTCATCTTTTAGATCTCGGTTCCAGAGGCAATAGAGCCGCCTCCCTCGACACGCTACGAGTACATCCATGTAAGCTCGGAAATGCCGTCCCTGGCATTTCACGGTCGTGGGAGGCGTTCTCTGTTGCCTCTTCTGGAACACCGAGTTGCCCGCAGGCCGTGATAACAGGCGACGCAGGAGCATCAAGGAGGGCAAAGGGATCTGCTCAGCCGACCATCACATGACAGGACGTCATGTGCTGAGCGTCACAAGGATGTGCTCGAAGCGGGTCGGCGGAGCGGACCCTTTGTCCGGGATTGATTCAGAAATTAAATAGCAAAATGCCCGCATCGGCGGGCATCTTGAAAGTAAAAAAGCGTGACGTCGGCGGCTTAGCCGGCGGACATGGCTTCCAGCTCTTCCCATCGGGCGAAGGCCACTTCCAGCTCGGCTTCGGCATCGGCCAGTTGCTGCAGGGTCGACTGGGTCTGCGCTTCGGGCTGGCCGAAAAAGTCCGGCCCATTGACCGTTTGCTGCAATGACGCTATCTGCTGCTCCAGCTGTTCCAGCTGCAACGGCAAACCATTCAGCTCTTGCTGCAGTTTATACGACAGCTTCTTGCCCGGCCTGGGTTTGTTCTCAGCCTTGTTGTCGGACTTGGCTGCCGGCTTGGCGGCTTTTTCTTTCGCTACCGCCACCTCGGTCTGATAGGACAACTGATGCTGCATGTCCTGATAGCCACCGACAAACTCGCTGACCTTGCCCTCGCCTTCAAACAACCAGCAATGGGTGGCGGTGTTGTCGATAAAGTCCCGATCGTGACTGACCAGCAGCAGGGTGCCTTTGTAATCGGCGAGCAACTCTTCGAGCAGCTCCAGGGTTTCGACGTCCAGATCGTTGGTCGGCTCATCGAGCACCAGCAGGTTGCTGGGCTTGAGGAACAGCCGCGCCAACAGCAGACGGTTTTTCTCGCCGCCCGACAGCGCTTTTACCGGGGTACGGGCGCGCTTGGGCTCGAACAGAAAATCCTGCAGGTAGCCGAGCACGTGCCGGCTGCGACCATTGACTTCCACTTCCTGCTTGCCTTCGGCCAGGTTGTCCATCACGGTGCGCTCGGGATCCAGCTGTTCCCGGTACTGATCGAAATAGGCCACGTCCAGCTTGGTGCCACACTTGAGGGTGCCATGCTGAGCTTGCAGTTTGCCCAACAGCAACTTGATCAGGGTACTCTTGCCGCAACCGTTGGGGCCCACCAGGGCAATTTTGTCGCCGCGCTGCACCAGGGTGGAAAAGTTCTTGAGCAACGGTTTGCCTTCGTAGGCAAAATCGATGTTCTCGGCCTCGAACACGATTTTGCCGGAACGACGCACATCGTCCAGGGTCACGCTGACCTTGCCGACGCTTTCACGACGCTGACTGCGCTCATTACGTAATGCCTTGAGGGCACGAACCCGACCTTCGTTACGGGTGCGGCGCGCCTTGACACCCTGGCGGATCCAGGCTTCTTCCTGCGCCAGGCGCTTGTCGAACAGCGCATTCTGCTCGGCTTCTACCCGCAGCGCTTCTTCCTTGCTGACCAGGTAGTCGTCGTAGTTGCCGGGCCAGCTGGACAGCAGGCCGCGATCCAGATCCACGATGCGGGTGGCCATCTTGCGAATAAAGGCACGATCGTGGCTGACGAAGACGATGGCACCCCTGAAGTCCACCAGAAAGCTTTCCAGCCAGGCAATGGCGTCGATATCCAGGTGGTTGGTCGGTTCGTCCAGCAGCAGAATATCCGGATCGTTGGTGAGTGCGCGGGCCAGAGCCACCTTGCGCAACCAGCCGCCCGACAGGTCGTTCAGCCGGGTATCGCCGTTCAGGCCGAGCAGGGTCAGGCTCTGATTGATACGGGTGTCAAACTGCCAGCCATTGGCATGCTCTACCTGCTCTTGCAGCCGCATCAGCTCATTCATGGCTTTTTCCGAGGTGTCGTGACACACCAGATCCAGCTGATGATGATACTTGGCCAGCAAGGCCCCCATCTCGGCCAAACCACCGGCCACATAGTCGAACACGGTTTGATCGTCGGCGACCTTGGGGGGATCCTGCTCGAGTCGGGCGATATTGATGTTCTGCTGCAGCTGACGACGGCCGTCGTCCAGCTGCAGTTCGCCGGCAATCACCTTCATCAGGGTCGACTTGCCGGCACCGTTACGGCCCACGATACAGACCCGTTCTCCGGCCAGTATATTGAATTCCAGCCCGTCCAGTAACGGGGCATCACCAAACGCCAACTGGGCGTTTTGCAGGGTTAACAAACTCATGAAGTCACTCGGTTAAAGGCAATAATATCGGCGGCGCTAAAGGGCCAGTCCAGCTCGGCGCCATCTTGTCGGCGCAAAACCGGAATCCGTACCGCGTAAGCGGCCAGCCATTGCTCATTGTTGATAATATCTTGTTGCTCTGTGTCACCAGCCAGGCCGCACTGCTCAAGCAATGCCCAGGCCTGTTCGCACAGGTGGCAACCATCGGTAGAAAACAGCGTCAGGCTCATCATCGGCTCCGGCGAATTTCCCAGCAGTTATGAATGTGCGGATTACGGGCGAAGTCTTTCGGCAGGCTGGCCTTGGTAATGTCTTTGGCCACCAGGCCCAATTCTTCCAGCCCGACCATGTCCATTTTGAAATGACGCTTGTTGTTGGAAAAAATCAGCAGGCCATCCGGACGCAGTCGATTACTCAGCAACCGCAGCAATTCGATATGGTCACGCTGCACGTCGAAGGCATCTTCCATTCGCTTGGAATTGGAGAAGGTCGGCGGATCGACGAAGATCAGGTCGTAATCGTCACCCGGCTTGCTCAACCAGTTCAGGCAGTCGGCCTGCACAAACTGGTGGCGACGACCGGTCAGACCGTTGAGCTGCATGTTGCGCTCGGCCCAGCCCAGATAGGTTCTGGACATGTCGACGGTGGTGGTGGATTTGGCGCCGCCCAGCCCCGCATGTACGGAGGCGGTGCCGGTATAGGCAAACAGATTGAGAAAATCCTTGCCCCTGGCCAGTTCGCCCAATTGTTTGCGGATGGGCCTGTGATCCAGAAACAGGCCGGTGTCGAGATAATCGTACAGGTTGACCAACAGGCGGGCGTTGTGCTCCTGCACTTCCAGCCACTGATCGCGACGATCCAGCTTTTCATACTGTTCCCTGCCCTGCTGGCGCGAACGGACTTTCAGTATCACCTTGCTGCCCTGTACGCCGGTAACCGCCATGGTCGCCTGCACCAGATCGTAGAAACGACCACGGGCCTTGTACTCGGGAATAGTTTTCGGTGCCGCGTATTCCTGAATGACGATATAGTCCTGATAACGGTCGATGGCGGCGTTGTATTCCGGCAAGTCCGCATCATAGAGTCGGTAGCAGTCAATCTGCTCGTTACGGGCCCATTTCTCCAGCGCCTTGATGTTCTTGGCCAGGCGGTTGGCAAAGTCTTCCGCCAGCGGGCGTGCTGCCCGGGCATCTTCGGCGATGTTATAATTACGCAGCTCACAGGCCAGGGCGCCGTTGAACAGCTTGTAGATTTTTTCGTGGCGCAGACGCAGGCAGCTGAGTAGCTCGGGCGAGCTGGAAATCAGACTGACGTGCCAGCCCTTGAACTGATCGCGCAGGGTATCACCCAGTTGCTGATGCAAGCCTAATAGAGAAGGAAACTCGCTCAAGCGTTCACCGTAAGGCGGGTTGGAGATCAACCAGCCGGGCTCGGCGGCGGGGTTGACCAGGGTGTTGACGCTGCCCTGGGCAAAACGGATAAGCCCGGCGACGCCGGCAGACTCGGCATTTTCCTGGGCGAAGGCCAGTACCCGCTTGTCCTGATCGAAACCATAAAGCTGCGTGTTGGCCTGCTTCATACCCCGGGTAGCACGTACCGTGGCCTCGGCGCTGATCTCCTGCCACAGGGCGCGATCGTGGCCGCTCCAGGCCATAAAGCCGAAGCGCACCCGCAACAGGCCCGGCGCCTGATCGGCCGCCATCAAGGCCGCTTCTATTAATAAGGTACCGGAACCACACATGGGATCGACCAGCGGGGTACTGATATCCCAGCCACTGCGCAGCAAAATGGCCGCGGCCAGGTTTTCCTTCAAGGGGGCTTCACCCGCCTGCTGGCGGTAGCCCCGTTGGTGCAGCGCCGGGCCGGACAAGTCCAGGGTAATGCTGAGCTGATTACGCTTGAGGTGCGCCAGAATACGAATGTCCGGCGTGCGCTTGTCCACGTTCGGCCGCTCGCCCCAGCGCTTGGTCAGCCGGTCGACGATGGCGTCCTTGATCTTGAGCGCCCCGTACTGGGTATTGGTGATGGCATCATTACCGCCGGAAAAGTCGACGGCAAAGGTCTGCCCTGGTTGAATATGCTGCTCCCACTCGATATTGGCCGCGCCCAGATAAAGGTCCATATCATCACGCATGGTGAAGTCGGCCAGTTGCAGCATGATACGCGACGCCAGTCGGGACCACATGCAGGCACGGTAAGCGGTGGCCAGTTCACCCTTGAAGGCCACACCGGCCACGGTTTCCTGAAGCGAGGTGGCGCCCAGGTTTTTCAGTTCTTCGGTGAGTAAGGATTCCAGGCCCTTGGGGCAGGTAGCAAAAAACGGCAGCATAGTCAGGCTTTTCAAATAAAAGAGGGCAGCATTATACCTGATTATGGAACGAGAAATAACAGAAGCTAACAGAGGCGCTCGGGGCGCGGGTTGCGGGGTGTTTTTTGTTGGGTGTAAGGGTGAGCATCTAACAAAGCGCGCCGATTTTTGACCCCTATGTGACCCCCAATGCAGGTGGGCAGGTTTAGCTGGGGCGCGAGGGATTTTAAATCCCCCTTGGTTTTCGGTATTGGCACGGGCTGGCGGGAGTTTCGGGGAATATGATTGGCGGGTAAGTAGCTGTTTTGCGGTGTTGCGAGGCGGGGTTATTCCCCGAGATTTGAGAGAAGAAGCCCGGCCATGTGCCGGCTTTTTTTTGTTTTTACGCCAGCCAGAAAATGACCAGGCACAAGGCCAGTCCGGCGACGGACGGCAGCAGCAGGTCGTTGACCAGGCCGTCCCGGTGCCAGGATTCCGGCAGAAAACCGGCACACCAGGGCATGCGGCTGCGGTTGGCTTTGTGGGCGGTGAGCCAGCGGTATTCTGCCTGGGCATGTTCGCGCCCGGCCCAAAACGCGGTCATGGCCAGTGCAGCCTGCCATTGCCAGTTAAATAAAAAAGCCGCCAGTACGGCGGCCAGGGTGATGATGGTGTGGCTCATGCAAACACCACCATCGGCGTGACCGGGTTAACCACTACACCGGCTGCGGTAAGGGTGTCGACCACCGACTGATGCCGGGTGCGCAAATTGGCGTGACATCCCGGCACTAATTCGGTCTCGGGATACTCATTACCGTCCCCGTCGGTGAGCATGACCCCGTTTGGCCGACGCAGATCGGACAGCCAGAACAGGTGGTGATCTGGGCTGTCGCCCAAGATCTGGTTGTCTTCATCCAGCGGCCGCAGCTGTGCCAGGGCGTCATGCAAGGTCTGCCGTTCGGCAGCATGAAGGTAAACGGTTAAATAGCTCATTGCGGGCCCCCCAGTGCGGCCATCTGTTCTGAAGTTAGGGTGCGGTGATAAACCCGTAACGCCTTCACCGAGCCGTCCATGGCATAGCCACTTGAGGAGTATCGGCCCAGGTGAATGTCTCCGCTGCGGGGGTACAGCATAGCTCCTGGGTCGGAATCTCCCAGCCACACCCCATCAGCGTACGCGCGAACAATGGACCCATCATAGGCTATCCCCAGTCGTCGCATACCCGGCGTCTCTAGGCCTGTAGGAAAGATTGATACGTGCGCGTTGTTAACCGACCCCGCGTAGAGTGCCCCGGTCTGGCTCAAGGCGAGACGTAAGCACCCCTCAGGGTGTGTGAGAGACCCTACTGTCAGCATATATATTAAATTAAAGGAGGTACCTAACGGCAAACTGTAATCCAGTACGAGGGTAAAGGGGCGGCCAGGGGCAGGCATGTTGTTGACGATCGGGATGCGAAGGGAGTCTGGCGAACGCAACACACCACTGGTATCCTCCGTTTTGATGTAGGGGCTCAAGCCTTTAGTTACCACCAGCCCGGTAAGCTGCACACCCGACCCGAGCGGCAAATTTAATCCCATGGAAAACAGGATCCAGTTGGCAGTAGCACCTGTCGTGCATTCCGCCCAGGCCGTACACCAAAACCAGTCATCATCGAGAGGAACCAGGGTTGCTGTGCCTTTGTTGGTGGAACTAAGGTTCACCGCCGTGAACGTACTCAGGTTAAACTCAAACGCCTGCCCGTCAAAGCCGTTGCCGACAGGAAATCCCAGTTGAAAGGTATCCTTTTCTGCAGCCTTAACAAATACACCCACTTGGTAGACCTGACTGTCCTCGGTAGTAAACGATGGCAGATAAATATAACTGGTCCCCTCAGTACCATCCCCCTCAATTTTCCAGCCGAGTTTGTTGTTTAGCGTCGTAATGGCGCCCAGTGATGCAAGGGTGCTACGGGCAGACTTCCACGAAACATTATTCAGATCTTCAGACCATTTCGTCACTGCCAGTGCGGCGTTATAGATGTCCACACCTTGGGATGAGATACCTGCTTCGTCTACCCCCTGAGTCGTCAGTTGTCCAAACTTGTTAATACTTTCGGCACCAGAAGTGCGGCTAAAGTCAGCGCTCTTGCTCGGCAGGTTAACCATCACCGACCCGTCTTGAGCGGCGCTCACGTCGATCTGGTCATGGGTGCCGTAGCCGCGCTCGATGCGCAGGCTGTCGTTAAATGGGATGAAGACATCGGGCTGGGGCAGCCTTGCGGTGGCGATGGCCTCGGCCACGGTGCTGAGGCCGCTGATTTCGCTGGTCTGGTCGCGCAGCGACTGGGTGTTGTCACGCAATGCCTCGGTGGCAGCCCGGGTCGCTTCGGCCTCGGTGGCCGCGGTTTCGGCGCGATCTCGGGCGGCCAGCACTTCATCGGCCAGGGGATTTCCCGGGCTGGCGGCGCTGGCAGCCAGCAGCAGTTCGTTGAGCGTAGACGCCGTGGTGTCGACGCTGATGTGCACGGTGCCGATAGTTTCTGGCCGAGTGTTACCCTGGCGCACCGTTACCCGGTGGCTACCCTGCTGCAGGGTCACGCTGTAGCTGCCGTCACTGCCGGTAAGAATGAGGCCGGTGGTGCCCTGCAGCACGTTGCTGGCGGTGGCCACGGCGTAAAACTTGATCTCGGTGTTGGCCAGCACGGCGCCGCCCGGTGTTTTGAGAATGCCGGAAACGGTGATCATAAAACCTCGATATGAAAAGGCCCGCACTGGGCGGGCATGGGGTTAGTCTTTCTGCCGCCAGCAATGGCGCTGCAGATGCTCGCAGTGCTTGGGCACCATCTGGGCTAGCTGCAGGAACTGGGTCCGGCTGAGCGGCACCATGTCGTTAGCCTGATTGCGCCACTCTACGCTGGTGATGCTGGGGTCGAGCAGCAGCCACAAGGCGCGGTTGGCGATGTCGGCACGACTGGCGGCATCGATTTGCCAGTGATGACCACCCCACTCCATGCCGGCGGTGAAGGCCTGGTCCCGCTCCTGATTGGCCCGGGCATGGCGCTCAGGCGAGCAGTGGCGTATTTTCAATGTTGAACTCCTTGCGCAGATAACGGGGCCCGGCATCCACCAGGATCACGTAGGTACCGGGGGCGTCGAACTCGAATTCCGGCTGTTCGGTGCAGTGGTACTCCACCCCCTCGATGGTGACCGTGCAGGGTATTGGTAGAGCCTCAAGGGTGTAATCGGCCTTCGGCTGTGGGGTGGCGGCGTCGTCAATCCAGTGGGTGTCGTCACGCACGTCGTCATCCACCCAGGCGGCCAGCTCGCCCTCCTGCAGCTGGGCCGCCACCACAAACAGCGGCGCGTCCACCAGGCGGGTGATTTCCCCGCTGGCGAGATAGAGTGCAAACATGGAGTCTCCTAGCGTTTGAGCACAATGGCGTAGAGGGTGCGGTAGCCCACCGCCACCGAGGCGTAGCTGTCCACCCGGCGCACCCGCAGGGTAATGGTTGCCGAGCCGGAGATGTTGGTGATGCGGGCGCCGCTCAGCATTTGCATGCCGTCGTCGATGTAGGCGTTTAGGTTCTCTGCCTGCAACAGACTGGAGCCGTTGCGCAACAACTGGTAATCGACGATGCCACCACCCGCACCGACCGAGTCACTTTTACTGACCCGGCAACTGAAGCCGATCAGCACATCCACCGGATAACCCATGCTGGGGATCACCAGCGTCTGCACCGTGGCCCAGCTGCCGGCGTTGCTCAGGGTGATGTTGTCCTGGGTGTAAATGCCGATGGGCACACTGATGGCATTGCCGGCGACGGTCAGGGTCTCCACCGAAGCGTTGCCCAGCACGGCGCTGGCGGCGGTGATAGCCCCCACTTTCATGTGCTCACCGTCGAGCGTGCGGAACTTGAGGTGCTCGCCCTCCAGGGTGTCGGCCTTGATGTGCTCGCCCAGTATGGTGCGGGCCACGAAGCGATCACCCCGAATGGTACCGAGGGCAATCATATCGCCGTCGATAAACAATGTTGGTGTTACCCAGGCCGTGCCGTCAAACATGCGCGAGCTGCTGGCGGTGATCACCCCACCGGCGTCGGTAGCATACAAGGTCAGCACCGTGTCATTGCCGGGCTGCATGCTGAACGCCGAAGTGAACAGCGCCGTGGTCAGCGCATCATCGGCGGAAAACTCGCCGGTGGCGGTTTTGAGCCGAAAAATACCGCCGTCGCCGTTGCGCAGGTCGCCCTTGCTGCCCACGGCGGTGCCGTCCAGCAGCCGCAGCTCGCCTTTTACCACCAGGGTCTTTTTGGTGTTGTCCCAGTACAGGTTGCGCTCGAGCGTGTCCGGGTCGGTAAACGACACAAAATCCGCCAGAAAATCCACAGCGCTGGCTTCGCTGCCGGCTGTAACGGTAATGCCACTCACCTTGCCCTGGGCGTTCACTACCAGAGCGGCCCGGTCATTGAGCAGCACCAGACCGCTACTGTTCTCATCCACCAGAGCTTGCAGTTCCGTTGCCCAATCCAGCTTGGGGATCTCGGGCCCAATCAGCTGCAGTATGTCCTCAGGCTGGAGCAGGGTTTTACTGCTGCCAACGGTCATGCCGCTGCGGCCGATGGCGTTAACCGCCACCACGCCATACCAGTAATTAGTGTCCGGCTTGAGCCCTTGCTGATCGAGGATGAATCCTCGGCCCAACAGATTGGTTTGCGCCGTCACCTCCGCCTGGCTGGTGCCGTGGTAGAACTCGTAACTGGTGCCCAGGCTATTGGCCGGGCCGGTGAATTCCGGGCGAATCGTGATGCTGAAGTTAGTGGCGGTAAAACTAAGCGAGTCCGGCGCGCGGGGCGGTGCCACGGTAAACGTCAGGTCCGTCGCCGGCCCTAGCTGCCCCTGGCCGTTCTTGGCCCGAATCTCGGCGGTATAACTGCCCTGAGTCACACCTCTGACGTAATACTCGGTGCTTTCTACCGTCGTACGCTCTGTGACGCGACCATTCAGCATTATTTTTATGTCGAACAGGATGCCCGCCAGCACTCGGGGTGTGTCCCAGGTCAGCCGCACCTGGGCGTTATCAGACTCCGGCAGCAGGTCTGCCTGCAGGTGCTCCACCGGTGGCAGCTTGCCGCCAATCAGGGTGTTGCTCGGCGGCTCGAATGCCAGGCCGTTTTCGATGATCTGGTGTTTTTCCGGTACGTGCTGCAGGGCGCTGATGGCATAGGTGCCCTGCTCGCGGTTTTCGCTGATGCCCACTACCCGCCACTTGCGCGGCGTCAGGCTGGCGGCACTGATGTTGAAGGTGTCCAGCGGTTGCAGGCCCAGTGGGTCATCCCCCAGCACCAGAGTGTCGGTGGCCCCCTCGGTCGGGCTAAACACCTGCAGTTGCTGTAATTGACTGTTGTGATCCAGATAGTGAAACCAGTTGACCTGGCCGGCCGTCAGGGTAATCGGCGCGTCCAGGGTAACCACGTTCTCGGCCACCGCCAGCACGCGGCCACCCAGCCGGGTGCCCGCATACTGATTGTCGATCACGTCAATAATGTCGCCCGGTAGGCATACCAATCCTTCGCGCCCAACCTCAAACGCCACTTGCTGACGCTCCAACTTCTCGGTGACCAGCATCCACTGACCGACTCGGCGCGCCTGGCCCCGCGAGGTACAGCCGAACGCCGTGGCTTTAAACAGATTCAGGCCGTAGCGGGCAATCAGCTCGTCGTCCTGTACGTATTCCGTCTGCTTTTCCCAGCCGTTGTCTTTATCCAGGTACTCGACCTGCACTGCCGTGTGGCGCGATTTGCGGGCGCTGGACTGGTAGCGAAACTGGCCGTCGATCACATTGCTGTTGTTGAACTGCCACACGCTGTCTTGCGGGCGGTCTTGATTTACACCCAGCTGCAGGCCATCCCACACCGGCATGCCGCGAAAAACCGAGGCCAAATCATTGATCACCTGGTAGGCCTGTCGCTGATCGGCAATAAACAGGTTGCAGGTAAAGCGCGGCTCCTGGCCGCCCCAGCCGTCATCCACCAGCTGATCGCAATACTGGGCAACTTCGTACAGTCGCCACTTGTCCGGCGCAAATCCGGCCATCGCTCTGCCCATGCCGTAGCGGGTATTGGTCAGCAAGTCGTACAGTATCCACGCCGGGTTATCGGTCCATTCCGGTTTGAAGCTGCCGTCCCAAATGCCGCTGTAAGTGCGCGCGTTCGGGTCGTAATTGCTGGGCACCTGAATGATGAGCCCGTACAGGTGATAGTTGCGCCGAGGGATGCTCTGGAACTGATCTGAATCGAAGCGCAGACCTACCAGCGCCGAATTGGGATAGGTCAGTTTGGCATCGATAATTTCGGTGTAGCTGTGCCACTGGGTTTGGTTCTGCAGGCTGTCCGAGGTGGAATCCGGCGTCACCCTCACCACCCGCACATTCCACGGCCGCACGGTTGAGGGCGGGCCGACGACGTGGGACTCGGTATATGGCGACTTGGTTTTGCCCGAGATGACCACCTGCTTTGCCAGCGTCCAGGCGCCATCGGATCCCGTCTCGATCCGCAGCTCCACCGCGCTACCCTCGCGGTCGCTGTGTTCATTCCTGTAGATCAGCGCCGACACACCAATGGTCACCCGCACCCGGTTAACGTCCGGGTTGGTGATGGTTCTGACCAATGGCGTGCTTTGCTTGACCTCGGCGCTGACCGCTACCTCGGTTTCCAGCGCCGACTGCTCAGGCAGTATATCCTGCACCTGATGCCCGGCTCGCCACGCAATATCGACGCCGCTGAAGTTGGCGCTGGCGTCGGCATTTAGCACCGGCGTGTCATTCAGATACACCGACTCCAGGCCGTCAACCGGACCCAGAATCGGCCCCTCACAAATCAAATCCACGATCTGTGCCCGCTGGCGGGATTTGAGCGTATCCGGCTGCTCTACCGGTGTGCGCGCGCTACCGCCGCCACCTCCGCCGCCGCCTTTTCCGCCGCCACCACCCATGCTATCTCTCCTTTATTCGCTGTAAAGCCCCTGGCTTATCACCAGGGAGCCGGTATAAATTTCGCCGTAGGCCAGCGGTACCGGTCGGCCCTGTGGCAACATGTTGGAGACGTTGGAAAACGAGGTGTTGCGGGATGATTCCGCCTCGTTACCCTTGTTGTTATCCATCATCTGCGGGGTTTGGGTCAGCATCATGGCCGCACCACCCACCATCAGGGTTACGCCCAAACCGGTCAGCCACAACTGACCGGTTACAAGCCCGGCGACCACCAGTACGGCACCGGCGACCACGCCAAAAATACCCCAGCCACTCTTTGCGCCGGATGCCACCGGCACGATATGAATCACCTCGTCCGGCCCGGCTGCCTGACTCATGCCCTGCTGCAACTGGTCTGCTTGCAGATAACCTTTACCCACCCGCACCCGGTAATGATGGGGCGTCATGGCCTGGCGAAAACCGGGCAGCTGCGAGCACAGCGCGCGGAATATTTCCCCCACCGTGCTTACATCGAAAACGAACTCGCGGCCAAATCGTTTGAGATCGCCGTAAAGTCGCACTGTTGCCATTGTTTGTGCCTCCAAATGCTGTGGGTCTGGCGCTGCCAGTACCCGGAATACAAATCACGTTTACTGAGCCGGTTAACCGGATGATGCAGCAGGTAGCCGTCACCCAGGTAAATGGCGCCATGACAGGCCTTGGTGCCGCCAAGGCAAATCAGCACCACGTCCCCCAGTTGAGGTGGGGCCGCTGGCCCCACCCGCACAAAGCCTTCGCGCCGAATGTTATCCAGATACAGATCATCTCCGGCGCTCCACCAGTCATCGGTGCGCGGATAGTCGGTCAGCTCCAGGCCGCTCAGGTGGTAAGCGTCGCGGATCAGCGTGTAACAATCGGTTCTGCCGTGCTCAAACTGACGCTCAAGCAGTGGCGCCACATTGCGAAACCGGCGTATCTCGTCATTCACCGCCAGCCACCATGGCAGCCCGGTGTTACGCTGGCCGACGCGGTCGGCAATCGACAGCGCGGCGGGGCCAGTTGGGTGACTGTGCACCACGGCGATGATGTCGCCGGCCAGTTCGGCCTTGATCCAATCGGCCGGATCAATTTCAAAGGTGTCGGTCATCACCGAGATATTGTCGGCCGGGTAATAGCGCTCACCCTCGGCGGTGGCCACCACCAGGCCGCAACACTCGGCCGGCGCCACCGCTTGCGCGTGCGCCAGTATTTGTTGCTCTAACGCCATGAATTACCCCAACTTGTTGGCGGTAGGAAAGCCGCCGAACGGCAGCGGCGCATTGGCGCCCCAGCGTAATTTGCAGCTAGCCAGCCTCTTGCCGCAACGATCTTGTGCCGGGTCGCTGGTGGTCTGATCCTTAGCGTCGGCCACCGGCCCGCCGGTGTAGCCGCAGTCGGACTCTCGATACACCCAGGAGCACGAGTTGGTCAACGCCACCCGCGCCGGGATCAGCAGGGTGTCGGTTTCGCTGGGCAGGGCCAGCTCAAACACGGCGATATCGGCGATAAGGTCGGTCAGGCGCTCCACCAGGTAACGGGCCACCATCAACTCGCGGCTGGGATCGGCGGTGGGGTTGCCGTTGAGAAAATTCACCGCGTCCAGCGCCTTGGCCTCTACCAGACGGCGAGTGACCAAAGCCCCGGCCAAATCCTCGTAGTCTTCACACAACCCGGTCACCAGGCCGGTGATGTTGGCCAGCACCAGCTTGGGCCGGTTGCTCGGCCCCTGACCGCTCCAATCAAAGCCGTCACCCTGGCAGGGATAAGCCTGATACAGCTCGCCCTGCCAGGTGATTGACTGACCCCGCTCGTTGACCTCGTTGCAGAAGCGATACACGTCGCCGCCCATGCTCGTTAAATCCACTTCCCACAACTCAACCTCGGCGCCCTGCACTACATTGCGCAGGTCGATGAGCTGGCTTGCTGATAAATCTCTCATGCGGGTACCTCTTCAAACACACAACTCAAGGTGCGCCAGTTGGTTTTTAACGGGCCAGCCCATTGCCGGCACACCACGGTAATTTCCCGGTAGGTATCCGGGGCCAGCCAGCGGAACGCGTCCACCCCGCCGTGGGCCTCAAGAAACTCATCAATGGCGTCGATGTCGGCACGCCGGTCGGAAAACTCCAGGCTGTAACGTCGCAGCATGTGATTCAGCCCACCGGGTTGGCGCTGCTCGTAGCCATCGCCAAAACGCACTGCTTTCACCCTGGGCTGCAGCGATGGTTCGCAGCTGCTGGGCTCAAACTCAAAAAGATCCATCAATAACCTCTGCTCAACTGGCCGCCAGGCCGCATAGCTTCGCCGATGGCCTCATGGGCCGCCTGCTTGGCGGTGCGGTAAAAGCCGGCCAGGGTTTGCGGATCGGCCTTGGCGTTGGCATCGATATGAAAATTCTGCTCAATGCGCACCGACTGCTCACCACCACGACCACTGTTGCCCTGTTTGTTCTCCCGCTCCAGAAACTGGGTCAGGTCACGGTTAAGGGCGGCGCCGGTAACGCGTTCGCCTTTTTGCAGGTTCCAGGTGCCCTCGTTGGGCACGTAGTCCAGGCCGTCGTGGGCCTGACCCACCGGCATGGCCACGCTGCTGATGGTGGATACGATGCTGGCGGTGGCCGCCGCCACGCTGGCCATGGCGCCGATGTTGGCAGGGAACGGAATAGCCGCCGCCTGGGCGATACCGGTTTGAATGGCCATGATGGAGCGAGCGATGGAAAAGGCTTTTTCGGCGGCAAACATCACCTTGTAGATGCCGGATTGCTTACCGGCAAAGGTGCCCGCTATGCTGGCCAGGCTGCCGAAGGTCGACTCGGCCCCGGCCAGCTTGGCCTGGTTGATTTGCTGGTCGGCCGCCATTTCCTGTTCGGTACGTCGATCCCTGAGCGCGGCGATCTGCTCGTCGTACAGCTCGGCGTTTTCGAGCTCCATTTCACGATAGTTCTGGTAGTCGGCGATGCGCTGGTCGTAGGCGGCCAGCATCTTCTCCTTTTCCTGCTCGATGCGGTTGGCTTCACCAAAGGCGCCGCCAAACTGCGGATCCAGGCCGCCCACCGACGGCAATCCCTGAAAGGTCTGGTCGGTAATGCTTTGGTCCACACCGCGCTGAATAAGCGCGCCGCGGGGACCTTCCAGCCCCTGAGCATCCCGCTGCAATGTGGCCAGCTCACCCAGACCACCGCTGGTGTATTTTGACCAGCGCTGGTCTTCCAGTTCCTGCAGCCGACGGGCGGCTTCTTCGGCAATGGCCACCTTGCCGAATTCGTAATCCCGGGCGCTAAGCAGGCCCTGGTCGTAGTAGGATTTGGTCTGGGTCAGGCTGTCGGTGCGCCAGTTGGCCACCTGCTGCTGCTCATCGGCGTTGAGGCGTTCCAGCTGTTGCAGGTATTGCTGGGCCTGCTCGCGCTGGTTGGCCAGTTTTTTGGCGGCGGCATCATCCGTTTTTCCCGGCGGCAGGGTGGTGCTTGGTTTGTTGCCGTCAGTCCAGTTATCGGGAATGCCGTCTTCAAACACCGCCTTCATGGTGGCCTGAGTGGTCTGTAGCTTGGCGTTCAGCGCTTCCAGCTTCGCCGTTTCCTGGCTGATGATGCTGTTGGCATCGTTACGGCCACTGGGGTCGAGTGAGCTCAGGTTTCGCTTCCAACTCTCGATAACTCGCTCGGACTCGGCCACCTCTGCGCGAGTCTGCGCCATCTCGTAATTCAGCTTCTCCAGTGTGACCCGGCGCTCGATATCGCTGAGCTCGCGAAAGGACCCGGCCAGACCATCAATTTTTCGTTTCAGTTCATCGGCATTCACGCCGGTTTCGCGTGAGCGCTGCGCAAAATAGTACAGCGCACCGGCCGCGACCATGGCCACACCCACCGGACCACCCAGCAGCGCCATGCCCGTAGACAGAGCGCGGGTGGTGGTGGTCATGGCCACCTGGGCGACGCTGGCCGCACGAGTGGCAACGGTAGACGATACGATGGCCGCATCGGCAATTTTGGATGACCGGGCTAAATCCAGCTTGGCGGCACTCAGCGCCCGGGTGCTGCCGGTGGTGGTGGTCTCGGCGGCGGCCAGGGTGCGCTCGGCGGCGGCCTGCTGGGCGGTCAGCGCGGCCTCGGTGCGGCGAATTTCCGCCAGCCGGGTCAGCGACATCTGCCGCCCCTTGGCGCTGATTTGCGCCTGCAGCCGCTGGGTTTCCAGCGCCCGTTCGGCGGCCATCTGTTGCTGGGTCAGCTGGATCAATCGCAACCGCTCGGCAGCCTCGGCCTGGGCCTGTTGCGCCCGTTGCACCGCAATGCGCGCCGAGGTAACGGCGGCGGTCTGCTCACCGGCGGCGCGGCGGGCGGTTTGGGCGGCAGCCTGCTGTTCCTGGGCGATGCGCTGGGCGGTTTGGGCGGTGGCGGCCCGCTCGGCGGCCATGCCTTGCAGGGTGGCGGCGGTTTTGCTGGCAATGCCGCCGGCCAGGCGCCCCGCATACAGGGTGGCCAGGGCACCACCAACGGTGGTCAGGTTATCCATTACCTCGGCGGCGCCACCGGCTTCGGTTATCCAGTCGCGCAGCCCGGCCACGCTCTCGTTCAGGCCCGGGCCCAGGTCGGCGATCAGGGCGTTGGTCAGGCCCTGGGTGGTGGCAGACAGGGTTTTCATCGCCTGGTCGGCGGCCACTATGCTGGCGATGTCGCCATCGTCCAGCGCCACGCCCATGTTGCGGGCCTCGGCGCTGAATTGTTTCAGCAGCTCGCCGTTGTTTTCCAGCAGCGGCAGCAGGCGGCTGGCGTCATCGGCCAGCGATTCCAGGAAGTTGACCTTGACCGACTGGTCCGGCAGCTGCTCCATGGCCTCGACCATCTTCAGAATTTGCTGTTCCGGAGAAAGTGCCCGCAGCTCCTGCATGTTGATTTTCAGGTTTTCGATCAGATCCTTGGCTTCACCACCTTCGTTCGCCAGGTAATCACCGATCTTGTCGCTGGCGTCCTTGAAGATGTCGCCCATTTTCTCGGCGGAGAGGTTCACCTGTTCACCCGCGTACTGCCACTCCATCAGGGTGCCGGTGGACACCTTGAGGGTGCGCGACAGTATCTCGGCATCGGCTACCAGTCGCGCCTGGCCCTGCAGCGCCCCCACCGCAAACACCCCAGACAGCGCCGCCGCCGCCGTGCGGGCGGTGTTGGTCAGGGTGGCCAGCCCGGCATCGCTGCGCTGCGTGCTGGCGGTATAGTCTTTGCTGGTGTTGGCCGAGGTTTTGACTGTACGGTTAAGCCGCCCCAGTGCATCTTCGGTGCTCTTGATGGCGCGCACGCCACCACCGGCATCGCCGGTGATCACCAGGCCGGTGGTAAAGGTTTTTGCCATGGAACACTCCGAATGTCAGGCATAAAAAACCGCCCGTAGGCGGCCATCTAAGCTTGTATCAATTTTCTTGCCGCCGTAATATAGACTACAATCTATAAAACGAAGGGCCGCCACATGTGGAACGTGGAAACCACCGATCTGTTTGATGAGTGGCTTGATGCGCAAGATAACGCCACCCAAGAAAAAGTACTGGCCGGGATGCTCGCGCTGCAAAAGGGCGGGCCCAGTATCGGGCGCCCCTTAGTTGACTCGGTGTATGGTTCAGCCCATTCAAATATGAAAGAGCTGCGTATTCAGCATCAGGGCGATCCATTAAGAGCTTTTTTCGCGTTCGACCCCAACCGCACCGCCATGGTGTTGTGCGCGGGCAATAAAGTGGGTGATGAAAAGCGATTTTATAAAAGAATGATACCGATTGCAGATGAGGCATACGCCAAGCATCTGGCAACACTAACACGCTAAGGAGACGTCAAATGGCACGCAACTTGAACGACATACTGGCCTCCCGTCCCACCAAAAGCCGAGCCAACATAGAAAAGATGGCCGACGAAATGCTGCTCGAAGTGCACATTCAGGCTATTCGAGAGGCGCTAACCTTGTCGCAACTGCAAATGGCTAACGCCATGGGCATCAGTCAACCGTCTGTTGCTGCTTTAGAGCGCCGCGGGGCAGACATGAAGCTGTCCAGCATGAAGCGCTATGTTGAAGCTGCGGGCGGTAAAATGCGCATTGACATAGAGTTGCCCACAGGCCAGCACATCGGGTTTAGCCTGTAAGCTCCAATAAGTTAACCCCGCACTGGTCGGGGTTATTTTTTATTCAGTACCTCCAGCGCGCCCGACTCAATCTGCCGCACCTGTTGCAGTCGCTCGCGGCGGTGGCCCTGCTCAATGCCCAGCATGTCCATGGTGGCGGCCAGGGCGGCGGCATCCAGCCCCTGGTAGAAGGCGCCGCCCATGCCAGCGACGATGCGCCACTGGCTGGAGCAGGCGGCGAACAACTCGAACGCCTCTATGTGCTCGGCCCACAGTTCGGTTTTTTCCGGTTCGGTGTGCCGGGCATCCAGCTGAATGCCTAGCACGGCTAAATCCGCGTCCAGCTCGTTTTTGCCCCCCTGCCCGCCCTCGGCCCAGGTGCGGCCGAGGGCGATCAGTTTTTTGCGGCGGCCTCGGCGCGGCACTGCTGGGCGCTGAACCAGCTGTTGATGAGCGGGATACGCACATAGGTCATCTGCAGCAGCTTCCGGGCCAGCTCGGGGCTGAACGCCACCGGCTGGCCCTGTTCGTCGCTGAGGTCGCCGATGTTGATCAGGTCTTCGGTCAACTGCTCGTCGGTCACCTCGCCCTTGTGGATGGCGGCGATGCGGGTTTGCGCGTCGTCATAGCCATACAACTTCCAGGTGGCATGGATGCGGCTTTTTTCCGGCTCGCCCGGCACCTGAATATCCACTGGCACCGTAATCTCGGGCACGTTTTTAATTACAAAAGCCATGATGTTTCCTTATTTAAACGTGATAGTCAGTTCGTCGTCGCCGACGTCGGGGATCAGGCGCAGGTCCAGGGCGTAATGCACTATGCCGTCGCTGTCGGAGCGGCTGATGGTCGACAGTTGGGTCTTGGGTGCGGCCAGCTGCACTATGTTGCCGACGGTGGTGCCGTGGGTCAGACCGATAGCGCCCAGGGTGACGGTTTCGTGTGATTCCAGCGCCTGAAAGTAGTTCTTTGTCGCCAGGTCGGGCGCTTCCACTTCTACGCTGCCGGTGGCCACGCGATCGGTGATCTGCACGTTTTCGCAACCAATCAGGTGGCGATGGCCGACCGTGTTGCCCAGGTTGATGCTGAGCGACTGACCGCAACCGGCGTGACCGTGCACGGTAAACTCGGTGGTATTGCCCTTGTTGACCGGGATCTCGTCGACTATGTTGGTCAGGGTTTGCGCCAGGGGGCCCGCGTGCACCACGGGCCGCTGGTACAGGCCGGTAAGCGTAAACTGCATGGTGGGCATTTCTTTGGCGGTAAGGCTGAGCTCTACCGTGCCACGGCAACCCGGTACCTGCTGCAACTGACCGTCTTCCACAAACCAGACGGTGAACGACTCATGGTCGTCGGTGGCGGGCTGGTAGGCCACCGAGGTGCCGACCGATACGGTCTCGGCCAGGCCGCAGGCGCGCAGCAGCAGACCAAAGTTGGGGGCGGTGCCGGCGGCGCCGGAGCCGGCCAGCGGTACGGTGGCGGTAACGGTGGCGAACGGGGCCACGTTCACCTCGGCCTGGGCGCCAAACTGCTCGCGCAGCCGGGTGCGCTCTACCCGGTCACCTTCATACGGCGAACTGTCCAGTTCGGACACTGTCATCAGGGTGGCGGTCGAGATTAACGGTGATACGCCATAGCTGGACTCAGCGGCGACCAGCAGCGCTTTTTTGCGTGTTTTCATCGGTGTTTACCTTCTTGGTTTGGGCCGCCGGGGCCGCATGTTCGGGGGTTAGCTTATGACCGGAACGCTGCTTCAGTTCGCGCTCGCCGTTTTCGTTGATTTGATAACTGCCACCAGATGCCATGAGGCCTCCCGTCTTTAAATTGTGTCGTTACGGTGTGGTGCGGCGATGGCTGTCGACGGTCCAGAATTCCTGCCACCAGATTAGGTTGCCGCGAATGTCATCGACCTTGCCGCCCATGTAGGCGGCGGGGTCATGCCGCTCGCTGAACTGATGGCCAAACAACGCATCGGCGACGTTCTGGCGCACGGTGCGAAAAACGGCGCGGGGGCAGACAATCCAGAGGCCATAGACCAGGCTCACCGGCTGCACCGGCCGCAGGGTTGCGACCGGGCCGCGAATGCGTTCTTCGGCCAGGTACGGCATCACCGCCGGGCACTGTTCGTCAAACCGGTCGAGCGGCGCCGCGAACCAGGCCTCGTCGATGGTTGGAATGTCCGGGCATTGCTGCGCCAGGTGTGCGAGCAACGGCTCGATCACGTCATGGTCCATGTTGGCCTCTACTTTTTGCCGAGGATGTATTCCAGCCGGCCGCTGAACTCTTTGGGCAGCTCGCGACGAACCAGCTCCTGTGCCTGGTCTATGGTGGCGGGGTGCGCCACCATGCCGGGAATGCTGGGGCCGTACTGAATGCGCGGATCCGAGCGGTTATCGGCCGCGTCAGCCCGGCGCAATATGTGCCCCTTGGCGTGCCAGCCGCCTTTAACCAGCTTGCGACCGGCATCTTTACGCACCCGCAGGGTGACCCCTTTGCGCTTGGTCTTGAACGGTTTGCCCCGGCTGCTGGTGGCCAGCACCCGCACCACTTTTGGCCGGGGTGCAAACTGAGCCAACGGCAGCTTTTTACCGGTGTACAGCAGGGCGCGACTGGCGTCCCGTTCCACCCGCTTGATCTTGAGGTGCTGTTTGACCTGGTTGGCCGACACCGCATAGGTGCCGCGCAAGTCGCGACTGATAAAGGTCGCCGCCTTACGCGTAGTCGCATCCAGCGCCCAGATCAGGGCCTTGTTAACGTCTTTTTGATCAAACTGCTGGCGGAGCTTCTGCAGCATGCGAATGTCGTATTTAACGCCGATCATGTGACGTACAGCTGACGCATGTGGCCGTCATCCTTCAGGGTTTGCTGCACCGTCCAGCTGCGCTCTGCGGTGATGATGCGATCCCCCTGGCGCGATGCCCCGCCGAGCAGGCCGGACTGAATGCTGACCGTGGTCACCAGCTGCGCCACGCCCTGATCCGGCCCCGAGCCGTCGAACAGCTCAACGTCCCGATCCAGTATGTAGGGCGCGTCGGTCGCGTTGGCGGCCGTGCCCTGGTACTGGCACAGGCCGTCGTTGACCGTGGCCATGATCGCCTCATCCATCCGGCTGGTGATGTTACTCCAGCTCATGTCGCCACCTTTGAAAAAGTGGGGCCAGCGGCCCCGTGGTTAGTTGCTCAGTCGCAGATCCGCATAACCGCCGGCTTCGTCGGTAACCAGCTTACCGGCGGCTACTGCCGAGGCGGTGGCGGCAGCTACCAGCTTGTCGGTAAGCCAGCCCACCGCGACACCCGTTTTAAGGCCCGCGGTACAGGGCACAGACCAAACGCCATCGGTGCAAGCTGAAAAGGGGTCACCTGCTGCGGCATCCGCCAGGGACACCACCACCAGATCGTTGATGACGACCACGCCGCCACTAACCACGCCGCCAGCGGGGGCGATCAGCACGATGGTGCCGCCATCTTGTACATAGTTTTTCGCCATGATGTTTCTCTCTAAATAACAAAGCGGCCGAGTTGGCCGCTTTAAATGGGGGGGGTGATTAAACGCCGGTTGAACGAGCCAGACCGCGATAATCCAGCGGCGCCACACCGGCATCGATGCGCACCTTGGTGGCGATACCATCACTGGTAAAGCCCTGCTGCTGTTCGATGTACGGGGTATCGATACCGTTGAGGTAGGCAACCTCGATGGTGTCGGAGCCCGCCTTGGCCGCCAGGTACCATTGCTTGTTGGTACCGGCGTCACCGTCCAGTCGCGGCTCGGCAATCACCTCGGCAAAGTTGCGCAGCGGGTTTTCAATGCCGCTGTTTGTTTCTGCCCCCGGCACGGAGGCAGAACCAATGATCTGCTTGGCCTTGGACTCCAGGCTGACCGGCGTCAGCACGTAGGCCGGGCGAATGTTCAACGAACGCGCCTTGCCGCCTTCGGTCATGGTGCGCTGGGTGCGCATCATGGCGCGCGCCGCGTCCAGCGACTCGATGCTCAAGGCACCGGTGGTGGTGTTCTTGTGATCCGCATGGAACAGCGCTTTGCCGTCACTCAGCTTGGGGTTGTCCATCAGCACCGCATACACCAGGTCGCCGATGGTGGCCTTGGCCGCCATGCCCATCTTCATGGGAATGTCGATCAGCGCACCCAGATCATCGTTGATGATGGCCTGACGGGTAATGCCGAACAGCTCGCCGTAGGTGGCCAGCTGGATTTGCTCGCCGGTATCGCCGACGGTGATGTGCTTGTACTCGGCCCCTTCACGCACCTGGCGCAGTGACGGAAACTCGCCCATGCCCACGCGCTTGGAGGTTTTGAAGTCGCTCAACTGGCCGCGCTTGGTCCACAGCTGGAAGGTTTCTTCCGCTTCTTCCCAGCCCTGCAGCAAGGCCTTGTGCGCCACGTCCAGCAGAATGTTGCCAAAGTCGGAGCTGGTGTGGGTAAACGACATGCCGACCATTTGCATCGGGTTATAGCTGGCAACGCCCACACCGCGATCAGCCAGGGATGCTCGGGCCAGCTCTCGCAGCGTCATGTGGTTGTAGTTGTTGTCCGCTTCGGCGTTGGCGAAGCCGGCACGGGCCATAATGGATGCGGCGATGCTGTCACCCACAATATTGCCGTTGCCGGCGTGAATGTGGGCGCCATTGGCCGGCGTGCTGGGCGTGGTGTCTCTGCCCATGGCTTCCAGCAGGCTGGCCCGCGCCTGTGCGGGCGTGGTGTCCAGATTACCCAGGCAGGTGGCCATCAAGTCCAGGTGGCGATTGCCCGCCAGCGCGAACAGGTCGCGGATCTCGGCTTGTCGGCCTTGCTCTTGCGCCTTGAACTGAGCCTGCAGGTCGGCGGCGCTGGGTGGCGCCGTTACCGGCGCCGACTGTTGAGCGACCGGCGCTGGGGTTGGAGCAGGCGCAGCAGGAACAACAGGTGCCGCGGCGTTGGGTGTTGCTGGCGGTTGACCGCCTTCGGCGCGAGCGCCCATCAGGGATTGCAATGCCTTTGGCATGTTCAGTTCCTCAGTTCTATGAGTAAGTAAAGCCGCCGCCTTCAAGGGGGCGATAACGTGATCAACAAAACCCTGCTCTTTGGCTTCTGCACCGTTTAACCAGGTATCCGGCTTGAGCATGGCTTTGATTTCTTCTTCCGACTTGCCGGTCTTGCCGGTGTAAGCCTTGAGCAGCATGGCTTCGTTACGGTCCAAAAACTCGGCGTAATCACGCAGGTCGTCGGCATCGCCTACGCTGCCACCCCACGGTTTGTGAATCATCAGCCAGGCGTTCTCTGGCATGTGCAGGGTGCCATTGGGTAAGCACGCCAACACACTGCCCATGCTGGCGGCCATGCCATCCACATAAATATCAATCTTGGCGCTCAGGCCCGACAGAATGTTGAAGATGGCAAAACCGTCCATCACATCACCGCCCGGGGTGTGCAGACGGATAGCAATGTTCTTGGCTTCAAACAGGCCGCTTGCTTTGGCGTCGTTAATAAACTGCTGAGCAGATACATCCCAGCCAATCACGCCGTAAATGGTGATTTCTAGCGGGTGGCTGTCGGTCGCTGCATAAATCTGGTACCAGCGTTCATCACTTGCTGCGACTGCGTGAGCCGCTGCTTTCGGGCTCATCAGAGCTGGGGGCTTCATTGGGTTCATGTGGTCCTCTGTCGTTGGCTGGATCCGAGTCGGTGGTAATGCCGTGCTGACGGTTAAACTCTTTATCCGCCGTGCGCTGGCGACGAACTTCATCCGGATTGCGGCCCCGCGCTCGTATCCATTCGCTTTCACTGGCGGCGCCGCCGCGTATTTGTTCGCGCCACGCCTTGGACTCTTTGGCGGGGTCAATCCAGGGCATCACCGGCGCCAGATACAGGGCGTTAAACAGGCTGTTACGGTCCACTTCTGGCGGTATGGTTATCTGGCCAGAAGCAATCGCCATTTCTAACCAGGTGCGATACACAGGCCGGGACCATTGGGCAATAAACGCATCCTGCAGCACGGCATACCCTTCAAAGCCTTCAACCAGCTCTTGGCGCTGGGCGCTGTAGGTGCCGTCATAGTCGCGCGCCACGCTAGAGTAACCGGCACGGGTGCCTGCTGACACGCTGCGCAATTGCCCTTCGCGCCAGATGTTGAGCGCGACGTTGGGCCGGTTGCTTTGAATGCTGCCCACCTCTTCACCGGCGCGCAGATCGTCAAAGGTCATGCCCGGGGCAATGGGGAATTCGCGTGGAGTCGAGTCAGTGCCATCCGACGGGGACGTGTACATATCCGCCGCCCCCTTGCGAATAAAGAACGCCAGGGCGGCCGAAATACGCGCGGCCACCCGCTCGGACTCTTCCACGTCTTTCAGATCGGCCAGACGGGTGATCACCCCATGCAGCAGGCTCACGCCACGCAACTGGTGCAAGCGGCGCACCAGCGCCAAATGCAGCATGCTGTCTGCCGGCACCTCTTTGGTCTTGTGTCGGATACCCATTTCGCCAGGGTGATCGAGCAATACTTGGTAGCCCTTCGCCCGGCCCCAGGTGTCAATGCGGATGCCTTGGCGTACCTTTTTAGCCAGGTCGTTCAGCTCCAGCGGCACAAAATCGGCCTCGAGCAGTTCGATGGCAAACGGGGTGCTGGTCAGGTGCTGATAGCCAGGCACGGTGCCTTTCACCTGCTGGCCAAACACTTCGCCGTCGCGCAGCCAGGACCGAGCCACCAAGCGCTCCATCTCGGGGCGACTCAGGCGGCCGGTGACCTCGGGGCGCAATGACCACTCGGCCCACGCCTTGCGAATGTTGCTGGCCAGTTCTTCGTGAATGTCGCCGGTCATACTCATGGGCTGCGGCTCTATCTGAATGCCGCGCGCGCCGACGATGCGCTCTTCCATCTTGTCGAGCAGGCCGATCACAATGTCGTGGTTTTCATCCAACCAGCGGGCTTGTTCGCGCAAGCTGCGGCCGGCGGCAAACACCGCCTGGTTGCCCGAACGCTGCTCTCGCTCTGCCTTATGAGTACGTGATTTTTTAGCGGCCTCGTAGACATTAGCTGTATATATCTTCTTCGCTCGGCTCGCCGCCCAGCCAGGCGATACCGCTGTGATGAGCCTTTCGATTATCTTCATAAAAATTTCGCCAGACTGTATTGCGGTCGATTACGGGCACGAGGGTTTAGCGCCGCCAGCCTGGTTTCCACCTCGTGGCGGCCTTTGCGGATTTCGCTGAGGCTTTCGCGGCTGATCTGGCGGTTGCCCCACGTTACAGACTTGCCGGACAGCAGGTCGGCTTCGGCTTGTATGTATTTAGCAAGCAGCGATCTTAATTCAGCTTCATTCATAGCCATCCGCCTCGATTGGTGTTGCCCATCCAGCTGCTAGCCGCCTTGTTAGTCGGCGGTGGCTGCTGGGCGGGTTTAATGGGTTTAGGTTCTGGTTCTAACGTGGGTCGCGGCTGATTGAGGTTCCAACCAAAGTGTTGCTGGCCAATGCGACACGCCGCCAGTGAGTAAACCGCGCAGTCGGTCGGTTCGTTACGGGCATGGGAGGGGTTAACCCACCGGTACACCCGCTTTCCCTTCACGAAGTCGACTTTCTTCACTTCGCAGGTCAGGCCTTTGAAGTAATCATCGTCGGCCCACTCGGCTATCGGGTGATGTCGGTAGCCGGGGTTATTGCCATCCAGGCTGCTGGGTACGGTAACCAGCCGGCCATAGATCACGTCTTTGGCGTTGTCCGTACCCACTTCGGTTAAATACACGCCCTTGCGGGTGCGCTTGCGTGGGAAGTTGGCAATCGGTTTACCGTAAATACTGGCGCCTTTAATGGGGATCCACTGCATGGGCCGCGGCTTGCAAAAGGTATACACCTCATCGGTATAATGGCCACCGGAGTCAATGCAGGCGATTTTGATATCCATCAGCTGGCCATCGGCTCGGGTATATTGCTGAGTGAGTTGCTCACGCAGCTTATCCCACAGCAATTGTTTGCCCGGATCTCCATAAAGCCGGAAGTAATGCAGCACCCAGCTTTCTTCGCCCGTGCTCCAGCCGGTGATTTCGCCTTCTATGCGGTCATCCTGCACGTCGACGCCCGCGCTCAAATACAGAGCGGGTAATGGCACCTCGGCGGTATAGACTTCACGCCGCGCTGCGACCTGCTCCCACTCCAGTTTGGTGCCTTCGGTATCGTCGAAGGTTTCACCCAGCGTGGTGTTGGTAAAGGTCTTGAGCTTGCCGCGGTCGTCCTTGGCCTTATAAAAATCCACCGCCACCCGGCCCCAGGTCGTGAACGGGCTGTATGCGGTCCAGATATGAAAGGTAACGCTGTCCGGTGTATCGGTCGGCTGGCCTTTATCATCAAACCAGTCGATACCGTCTTTGGTAGTCAGGCCGGTGTTATCACAAATCCACACCCCTGCTACTTGAACCAGATCCGATTGCTCAATGGCACAACCGTTATGCTCGCAGCAGTAATAGGCAGTTTTGGGGTTGCCTTTTTCCCACTTCATGCCAAAAGCACAATCCGCCCCACCCCACTTAAGGAACTGGAACTCACCACAGTGTGGGCACGGCACATGAAACCGCAGAAAGTGCGGTGACTCACTGGCCGCGCGCTCGATTTGGCAGTGGCCCTTGGTCTTTGGCGTACTGCCTCGAATCGACTTGGGGAAGGTTGAGCCTTCAATTCGCTTGTCACCCAGAAACGTGGGCGAGCCTTCTTTCTCGATGTCTTCATCGAATGACGACAGCTCGTCATACATCACGTAATCGAACGACTTTTCACGGTAGGCCCGCGCCGCCTTACCACCCATCACCCATAAGCCGCGACCATTCGAGAAGCGCTTAATGCCCAGGGTGTTATCGCGATGGCGCTTGCCAGACCAGGGGGCAATAGCCAACAGAGGTGGCACGTCGCGGATCGTCGGCTCAACGTGCGTTTTCATGAAATTGTCGGCATCAGAATCGGTTGGCAGGTAGATGCCACCGTTACGTTTCTTATGCTCGATCAAGTAGGCCGTGACGCCCAGTAGCACCTTGCTGTAACCAACCCGGGCCGACTTGATGAAGTTCACTTCACGCAGGTCGTCGTTACCCATGGCGTTGACGATAGCCACCTGAAACGGCAGGCTTTCCCAGCGCCCTTCCTGGTAGCTTGATTCTTTGGGTAAGTAGTAGTGCTCGTTAAGCCACTCGTTCGGCGTGACCGGCTCCGGCCGGTGCAGTGCAGTTAACCCAACCGCCACTGCTCGCCGCAGTGAATCAATCTGTGCGGTTGAGATAGTCATCAAGTAACTCCGGGATCATGGCGTCAAGTCCGGCTGCAATGTTCCGGGCTTTAGCAATCTCCCTGGTCAGGTACTCAATGTGTTTTGTTTCCAGCTCCGGAAAACGCCGACGAATATTCAGCGGCACAGTATCTAATCGACTGGCCACCGATGACGCGATTTTAGACAAGACGAACGTGGCAAATTCAGCTTCAACGACTTGCTGGCGTTCCTTTTCGTTGGTCAATTCCTGAGCGTCGGCGCGCGCTTTGGTCAAACGCCAGGTTTGATATTCAATTTCACTTTCGTCGCGATCTTCTGGTAGCTCAGGTTGTTGTTTGCCCCGCTCATTATCGAGCCGATTATCAACCACTGAACGGGCATCGAAATAAACAGAATTGCCGATTTTAGATATCGGCTTAACGCCCCATTTATCAAAGGCTTGCACACTGATTCCACAGCTTGCCGCCATTTGCTTTTTGTTCAACCAATGCGGCTCTGGTTGAGCCTTTTCCGGATGCTTGTTTTGTCCAAACATAAACAACAACCACCCCTCAGAAAATTTTCATAAATAGCCAGAGACCGCGCCTCCACGACCCCGTAAGGGGGCTACCCCTCGGGAGTACCTTTATAGTTTGAGGTAGAGAGTGTTCTCAGTATGTCCTGGCACGCCGCCAGCTTGGCGGTGTCGCTGGTCACTCCGGCTCGGAGATTGAAATAAGCGCGTCGAGCAGCTGGGGCGAGTTCGACGGTGGCGCCATCACCCAGGCCGGTATCGTCGGCGGTGCCGGACACTGCAGGGCAATGGGTGGGCCGCTTGGTGAGGATGTGCAACCGGCGAGCGCCAGCATCGACAGCAGCACGCAGCTCACCGTTCTTTGCCTGTGCATCATTCAGCTCCTGTGTGTATTGGGCATCCAGTGCAGCCAGTTGGGCCTGCAAACTCTCGGCGTGCCGGGTCACTCGTTCCATATCGAGAGCAGAGGCAGCGGCCATATCGAGCAACACCTCGGCATGGCCACGGCGCACATCAGCCAGCTCGGTTTTCAGATTGGTATGGGACACCGCCAATATCATGAAAGACGCCGTCATGGCGATGGCGACGTAAGGCGCCAGGCGCATCATGCGCCATACCCGCGCGGCAGTTGGAAGTGAGGCCCATCCTTGAGGGTGGACCAGTCGCCGCCCCACTCAATGGGGATCCCTAGTTCGCTGGAGGCCATCTTCATGGCATCGGCAATCTTGTGATACAGCGGCCAGTCCCAGCGTACCTCGCCCACCCACGCCGCCAGATCAACCGCATGGGCATAGCCATCGGCCTGAGGCAGGTGAAGACTGTTCAGGGTTTGGCTTGCGCCCTTCTTCACCAGTTGCCGTTGCCGCTCTGGTGTGCGCACTCCCTCAGTGACCATGAAGTCGACAAAGGTCAGGCTTAACGCCTTATGCACTACCGCCGCCAGATCCGGGTGAACGCCCTGCAGGTTCTGCTCGCTACGCTTGCTTAACCGAAACATCAGCCCCTCCGCATGTCCTTTCCGCTAAATAAAATCAGGGCTAAATTGCCCCTGGCTCGTATCAACCCAACCGCCAGCACCGCCTGCATCACGACTAACGGCCAAGCCGATGGTTGAACAGCAAAATCGCCAGCGAGTATCTGCACCACCGCAGTAACGCAAGACATCATCACCAACGTTGCCAATACAGAAACGTCACGCCGAAACCTTGCGCCGTTGCGCTCGTAGGTGAACAACCGAAAAAAAATCACCAAGCACAGTGCGAATACTGCGTACGTGAGCAGATAGCTAACCATCCTTCTGCCCTCCAGTGGTTGCTCGCTTGGCCTTAATGGCGGCAAGCGTCACTGTCACCACGCCAGATGAAGCAACAAACGCTGCAGGGCCTGGCATATCCAGAGGGCCAATGCCTAACACCTCTACAGTGGCCAGCATGGGAGCTGAGATATAACCCATCACAACTGAAACGAAGGTCAGCGCCATCCGTGTCCATATGGATATTTCTGCGCTCGCAACGAAATAGATGATGCCCCCGCACAATGCACCAATGGCCGCCTCACCGTTTACCAGCAAGCCTGCCCCGATGACTGCAGCCGCAACCAGTGATCCGCTTGAAGGCTCAGCCATCGTTACTCCTGTAAAGCGGTAGAAATGAAAAAGCCCGCACAATGGCGGGCTTAGAAACGAAAAAACCCCGGCGGGTGCCGAGGTTCTGAATTGTTCGCGGGGAGCGTCATAAAGCTATTTACCCCACTATGGGTGCCAATCTATGCCATTTTCAGACAATGTACAAGTGTACAGGCTGTTTATTTATACATACATCCCATCCATCACGCCGCCTCTCTCCGGGTCAGCTTCACATACCCAGCTTCGGCGCGATCTTCTTGCGTGTAGCACCAGGCCAGCAAACTGTCGTACACCGGGCGCCAGTGGCGGTAATAGGTGTGCTCGGCCAGTTCCGGCGCCAGCGTGACGATGGCACGGTATACGCGGGATGCCGGCACCGGGCGCAAACCGGTTCCCCGGCAGCGTTCGCAGGGGCGGGTCAGCTCGTCCGGCTTGGCATCCTTCGGCGCCCGGGCGATCAGCTCGGCATCGGCGATGCGGCCGGTACCACCACAGCGGCACTTTGCACCTGGGGTGTCTGCGGTGCGGCAATACTCCAGCACCGCCAGCCTGGCCAAGCTTTGCGCTATCACCGCATGCTTGCGATCCCTGCCCTTGCTTACGACCTTGATCGCCAACACCTGGGCCTCGGTCGCGGCCGCCTTTACGGCGCGTTTGAACTCGCCGCTGTCCTTGGCGTACTTGGCATACATCAGCGCCAGCCCGGCGCCCTCCTTGCTTTGCAGGTAACCGAGTGCGGTCAGAATGTCGGTGCGGGTCAGGCCGCTGGTGGCCGTGCTGCTCACCGACTGCATGGCGGCGGCGTCGGGTGATTTGGGATCATTCATGGTCAGGGCGTATTGCAGGCGCATCAGGTTGTATCTCCGCGATCTTGTTATTGATTCAATTATTCTTCGTATGAGATAGCCACCAACAGGCGGCCACCTTTGCAGACTTCGCCGCGCTCTATCAGTAGGCGGTCTATCTGCGAATCATCCAGCCACACCCCGGCGTGGGTCAGTGCGTCCAGTGGTGCTTTCAGCATGTTGTCCAGGTCACGCTGTCGGCGGTCTGGCGGATAGGCCACAATATCGACCCGAACCCGGCCAGACAGCTGCTTACCTGCCCGCGCCAGCAGGCACACATCCGCCACCAGCTTTCGATAGCGCCGACCCGGCGCGCACAGCACGGTGCGTCCGTTCACATTGCGCCACATCTGGTTCATCGACGGTGGCCACGGCAATTCCAAACTGATCATCCAAACACCCCCAATCCTGCTGCCTTGTTCAATGTCGCCATTACGTGCGCCAGCTGCGAACCGTGCGCCTGTTCCCAGCGCTGCCAGCCGCCGTCGTGCAGCTTCATGTGCTCGTCGTGGCATAACGGAAACGTCATCAGGTCGTGGGTCTTCATCGCCATACCCGAGTGGCCATTGCCGATCATATGATGCGCCTCTACCGCCTCCGTGCTGCCGGTCACCACACAGGGCTGGCTGCGTACGAACTTCAAATAGGCCTCGCTCTGCCAGCGAGTCAGCTTGGGTCGAGCCATAAAGCTGGCCGGCGGCTCGGCGTCCACCTCAAACTTGATCGGCTTAACCATTTTGCTGAGGTCAGCAATATGGTCCCGGGCGTCATATCGGGCATCGGTATCCTTCCAGCCGTGCGCCGTGTGCCGATCGGTAATCGTGGCCTTGCGCCCCAATGCCGTCAGCGCCAGCGACTCGGGTAACAGGGCATGTACCCCATGAGCAGAGGCCCACCATGCCAGCTCGGCAGCCGACACCTCACCACCACGGGCCCGCCCTACAAACTCCGCCACCCGACTCATACCAAAGGCCGCCAGCCGGCGCACCACCACCGCCTCTACGTTCGGCAGCGGTTCCGCACGGTGCGCATTGTCATGATGCCAGCACAGCGATACCGGATACCGGCCCGATGACCAGGTAAAGCCGCCAATGCAGTCATCGCCGTGAATGACGCATCGATCGGCGCGACCCTGCCACTGGGTAAAGGCACTGGCGCCACCCAACGCCTGATACACCTTGTCTTGCAGCATAAAGGCCAGCACCAGTTGCCCCGGCAATCGGCTTGCCTCGCCCTGGTGCTCAACCAGCCCGGGAGCCACCACCGCCAGCTCGTCAGGTACCGGCGCCAGCAATACTGGCTGTTTATCCAGTAGTAAGCGAAATGCCTGCAAGGTGGCCGCTTCGGCCCGAAACATCAACAGCCCAAGCTCGTCGGAGAATACCGGATTGGCGATCAGCGCCTTACTCATGGCTGCCTGCCTTGCCCGCTCGGGCTTCCAGTACCAGCTTCAACGCCTCATGGCTCACTGAACCGTGCAGATCCTTACCCTCTTGTGCTACCGCCCGGGCGACCAGTGCGCTCAGGCTGGTAATGCCACCTGACTCAAAATGCTTGCGCAACAACAGCGCCCGCTCCCGACTGCGCCGCAGCGCCAGCTGTTCCCGGGTTTGCCGGGCCATCATGCTGGCCTTCGCCTTCTTTGCCTTCCAGTTCGCTCGACTCGTGTTTTTGGTGATCACGTTGTGCTCTCTTCTTTTTGTTGCGGTCAGGGTCGCGGTAGTGATTAAGCCAGTACCTGGCCCGCGCCTTCCGTGCTTCGTTCATGTTGTTCAGCTCGGCCGCAATGCTGTTCCTGCTGGCCTGGGCCGTTCTTACCTGGTGAATGCGTAACGCCGCCCACTTGGCCAAGTCCTGATCTGCCGCTTCGGCCTTGGTCTGGTTCGGGCAGGCCACATTGATGAAGGGCTTACCGGTCACGCGCCCATCACCTCGGTGGCGTAACGCTGCGCCAGCCAGCCCACACCCCGGGCCGTTACCTTGGTCTGCATCCACGAATGACCGTGGGCCTCGCCGGTTTTCAGCGCGAACAAGCCCTTGTCGATAAACTCCTGCTTGGGTACCAGGGCGCCACCACAGCGATACAGCACCTTGTCCGACTCCAGCAGACGCGAGAACTTGATCGGGCCGTAGTTCAGCATCTTCGCCACGTTGCTGATGTTCTGCAGGCCGGAGGCATCCACATACCGATCAACAAACGCCACCTTCGGCGTGGCAGCGGCAATCACCTGCTCGGCCTGCGCCAGTTTTGCCGCGCTTTCCTTGATCACCGAGTCGGCCACCTGCAACGCCTTGGCCATAATCAACGCCGGATCCGTGTCGTGCTCTTGCCCGGCAACATAACCACCGTGCTTGCGAACGCTGGGCAATACGGTACCCACCACCCATTCTTCAAACCGTTCGGCGCTCGGCAGCTTGGAGCGCATGATCAAGCGGTAAAGGTCACGTTCCGGAATCACCGTCATGCTCTGCATGCCACCCGTCGTAAGGACGCCCTGAATCGAGGCCCCCTTGCAATGCTCCGCAATGGCGTTGCGGGGCTTGGCATAACCCAGCGCCTCGGCCACATCTTTGGCCACAAACCACGGCTCGCCGTTCTGCTCAATCACCCGCACCGGGCTGTTACCAAAACTGAATCCCATTAACTCGCTCATGCCACCCTCCCCGCCTTGCCAAACAACACCAGCCGCTCAAGCTCGCGTTTGATTTTTCGGTTCATCGCCCGATACACGCCCTTCTCAATCACAATCAACTGGCCGCTATGTACCAGCTGGCCAATGGCGCCACTGACCGAGGTGTGCGGAATATCCAGCTCGTCTCGCACATCCTGCGGCGTGAACTGCTTACGCTGCTCGGCATACGCCAAAATCCGTTCACCGTTGCTCTTCATGCTCACCCCCATCAACACCCACACCGGACAGCGCCAGCACACCGTAAATCACCACCACCAGCACCAGGGCCAGTGCTATCCATGCCTGTACACCAATCACCATTCACCTCCCGATATCTCCACACCCTGGGCCCGCTTCTCGGCGGTTAACTGCCGGGCTGCCTGATCTACCGCTTCCGGCGTAGTTGGCTTGCCGTCCTGATAGAGCTGGCTTTCGGCACACAGGCGAATAGCAGCGGGGCTGATGCGGCTGGTCGCCGGTGCGCGCTGGCTACCCTGTTGGCCGCCCTGCAGCTGCTGGCAACGATTGGCCAACTGAATCGGAGTGGGCATAAAATCACGGCCACTTTCCAACTCGGCCTGCAATGCGGTGCGGATCAACGCCGGGGTAAAGCCCTTGCCGCTCAGCTGGCGGGCGTAAACCTGCGCCGCACCCTGCAGGTTCTGCTCGATGCGATTGGCCCCGTTCGGCCAGTTGAAAATCATCTCGGGCAGCAGTTCGCCAGTCATGAACAACACCAGCGATTGCATGGCCTGGCCTTCCGTCGATAACGCGCCAGTAGGGCGCAGTTGAGCTACTTGATTCATTGCCGCCTCCATTAAAACTGGGTGTTGTCGTCGTAAGCCGGGCCGTGCTCAGCCTGGTAGGCCCGAGACTGCGCCTGTGCCTGGGCAACCTGGCTGCCGGCCTGCTTGCGCTCAAAGCCTTCCCACTGGCCATTGATGCAACGGGGTCGACCAATGTCATTCCAGCGCTTGGCGGCCATCAGGTAGCCGTTGAACTTGTCGGTACCGAACAGGGTGGCGGGTCGCAGGTACTGGGCCATCTCCGGGTTCTCACCCCAGTGCTCACTCTTGAAGTCGACCACCAAGCGCAGGTCATCCACGGTAAAGCCTTCGCTCAGGCGGCCGTTGATCGGTTTCTTGCTGGTCGGTTTTTTCTGGTAGCGGCTGCCGGTGGTCTGGTTCATGTGGTCAATCACCACATCAGCGCCAGCTGGCTCGCTTTCACAATGCGGTCCTGTTTCGCCAGAAACCGGACAAGAGTTAGTAACTGGATCTTTAACTTGTTTAATTGTTTTATTGTTTAGATCTTCGGCGTGCAATTCGGCGTGATAATCCGCGCCTAATTCGGCAGCGTCACCCGCTGGGACCAGTGCTGGTGCGGGTTTTAAATCGGCGTCGAAACCTGCTGAATAGGTTTCTGTAATTCCGCGCTGATAGTCGTCGTAGTTGGTCAGAGTGACCAGGCTATAACCACGGGCACCGCGCTTGGTGAACAGGTTGACCATTCCCTCACGCTCAAAGTATTCCAGCGAACGGCGGGCGCTGTCTTCGCTGACACCACAGGCCAGCGCCAGCTGCCGAGCAGAGGTCACCACCTGGCCGCGCTTGCGCTTCAGCACGTTGCGGTTGAAGGTCACCTCGGTTGCCTCAAAGCCGGCTTCCATCAGCAGGTGAATCCACACGCAAAACCGCTCCGGCTGCTGCTTGAACGGGGCGTCTTGTACACTGCGGTACAGCAACACAAACCCGCTTCGCTTGTTCTCTGCCACTTTATGCCCTCGTTCTGCTGCTGTAGGTGCCGCTGCTGCGGGCATATCAGCGCGTAATGCCACTACGTTGCTCATTCTGCACCCCCGTCACGACGTGCTGCCATGCGGGCATTGCGGGCCCGGTACTCTTGCGCCAGCAACGGCATCAGGCTCTTGCGAGCAGTGCCCACCACCGCCGCCACATCGGCAAACAGCATTCGGCGGCCGTGGTTCTGCGTTAACCACTGGCTGCCTTGCGCTTGTTGGGGTTTTTGCTTAGAATTTTGCATATCAAACGCCTCATTTGTTTGGTTGTTGATAAAGCCCGCTCTGCTCTCCAAAGCCGCGGGCTTTTTCATGCCGGTTGTTTACGCCGGAACGTCACTACCGATGGATGCCATCGCCACTTGCAGTGATTCAATGGCCTCTTGCAGTTCGCGCTTGGCATCCAGTTGCTCCTGGCGGGTGGGCTGACTTGGCAGCTGCAGCAAGGCACTTACCGCCTCGCCACCCTCTTTGGCTGCCACCGACGCCGCCGCAATGCGATCGACGCGCTGGTTCATCATCCCCGGCATCACGAACAGGCCGCCGGTGTGGCCGAACAGCTCGTTGATAAAGCCGGCGCGCACCGTGCTGGGCATGGCGCCAGCCACCAGCCGAACCAAGTCGAACCAGACCGGCCCGCTCATTTGGTGCTCAGCCTTAAACCAGCGGCGCAGCTTTTGCGCATCCATCCGCATCTGATTTTCAAGGTCGGCGTTCTGCGACCATTCAATGTCCAGCACCGCTTCCCAGTGGTGGGCATCGGCATACTCACGTACCGTGCGCATGGCGGCACGAAAGGTGGTGTGGTCTTCTCGTTGCCAGTGGTTCAGCCAGTCTTCAAAAATGGCCGCCGTGCTGCGAGGCCGATACTGGGGTTTCGTGTGGCTCTTTTGTTTTGCTGTCATCATGGCCTCAGGTTGAGTGGATAGAGTTTTCAACGGCTGCTACTTTTCTTTATCAGCAGGGAGTTCGCCGCGAAGAACCATGAGTTCAATTTGGGCTGCTCGATACTCGGGTATCTCATGCTCATCCCATTGGTAGATCGCCTCTTTGGTGATCCCCAGCATCTGTGCAGCCAGTGCAATTTGTCGCTTTGGGTCGCTTGAGAACTTGCTCAGCGCGTCTGCCTTTTTCATTGCTATGGCCTCAAATTTAATAAGCATACTTATCTTAAATTACAAAGCATACTTATGGCAACCGAATATAAGCTAGCTTATATTTTTTAGTGAGGGGTTCTGCATGGAAACGGCTGGGGAGAGGGTGAAGAAGCTCCGCAAAGAGGCGGGCTTAACGCAAGCAGAGCTCGCCAAAAGGATTGGAGTTAAGGCCCCAGCTGTTACTCAATGGGAAACCGGAAAAACCAGCCTAAGCGGCGAAAACCTGCTGAAAGTGGCCAAGGTACTTAACGTATCTCCTGACTACATTCTTCACGGCGGTAAGGATGGGCGGAGTAATATCAGCTCAGGCCCTGAGATAAAGGGCCGTTATCCACTGATCAGCTGGGTGGCTGCCGGCGCCTGGTGCGACATTACCGAGATTCACCCGGCCGATGCCGTGCTTTACCCCTGCCCGGTGTCTTGCAGCGACCGCACCTTCGTGTTGCGGGTGCAGGGCATCAGCATGGAACCGTTGTTTCGCGATGGTGACCTCATCTTCATCGACCCCGCCGCCGACGTTCGCCACGGCAGCTATGTAGTGGCCCGGCTGGACGACCACAACGAGGCCACCTTCAAGAAGCTGATCATCGAGGGCGGGCAGAAGTACCTCAAGCCGGTCAATCCCAACTGGCCCGAACAGATCATCGCCATCAACGGCAACTGCACCATCGTCGGCCCCGTGGTGTTCTCCGGCCGAGTGTTTTAACGGGTGACCATGAGCTACATCCAGATCAAGGAAATCATCGAACAGGCAAACGCCGGCTACACCCAACCCTATCTATGCCAAGGGGAGGATGAGGTTACCTACATCGTTAAAAGCCGGGAAAGCTTGCCGGCGGAAGAGCTGGTTTACGAATGGGTAAGCGCCGGCCTGGCGAGAGCGTTTGGGTTGCCCTGTCCCAAACCGGTGATCATGGAAGGTTTCGGTGGCCTGTGGCCGTTTTACAGCAATTATGGCTGGCATTTTGACTATGATTATTCCTTTGCCACGCCACTGGTGCTTGGCGCAATGGACATGAACTACGCCCAATCGCTGGAGCTGGAAAAAGACTTCCAGCGAGACCTGTTCATCTTTGATTACTGGATACAAAATGGCGACAGGATGCTGTCCAGGCACGGCGGAAACGTCAACCTGCTTTACGATAATGCCCAGAAAAAACCGGTGGTTATCGACCACAACCAGGCGTTTGCCCCTGGTTTCGATCCAAATGATTTTTCCCGCAGTCATGTTTTTGGCTATGATAACCGACCGGATTTCAGGATTGACCTGGTAGATCAATGCCAGCTTGGCCAGCGGCTGGATGCGGCCCTGGGCAGTCTCAATACAATTGTCGCCAGCATGCCGGAAGAGTGGCATGATGAAGCCAACAACCGGTTGGGCCGCGACGTTATCGATGATCATATTCGCCCTATACTGGAGAAATGCAACAAGCCAGATTTCTGGCAGGATGTGGAGCCATGACTTACCCAAGCCTATACAGCATTGTGCGGTTCAAGCCCTACCGCGAAACTGACGAGTTCGCCAACATTGGCGTGGTACTCTGCTGCCCGTCCGCCGGCTATTTTGGGTTCATGATCAACAACCGCAGCTTTGGCCGCATCAACCACTTCTTTGAGCATCTTGAATTGCCGGTGCTGCGCGAAGCCGTTCGTTATGTGACCAAAGAACTTGAGCGAGTGCAGGACCTGGCTCATTCATTGAGCGCCGACGCCATGAAAAACCTATTTGCCGAGGTCACCAAAAACCGCGAAGGCATCATGCTGTTTGGTGCGGCACGCCCTATCATGCTGCGGGGGGATCTGGATGAGGAGCTCAAGGCGCTGTATGAGCATCATGTAGGCCATAGTTTCGCCCAGAAGACCGCCCCCCAGGTATTGTTGGAGCGGCAAATGCGACAGACACTGGTGGAACATAAACTTGCCAAGTATTACAAAGGTGACACGCTGACCGATGGCTTGGTGGAAGCGAAGATCCCATTTGTGAGCAAGGGCAAGCAAGGGGTCCTTGGCGCCATCAAACCTCTCAACTTGCAACACGACTCGCCCACCAAGATTATTGAAGAGGGCGACAAGTGGTTTGGTAAGCTGCGTCGGCTGGTAGAGCATGGTGTTCTGGATGCAAGCAGGGTCTTGTTACCCCTGGCCATGCCAGACAACAATGCAAAGCTGACCAATGCCGCCAAGCTGGTGGCTAAAGAGTTTGAGAAAGAGCGCATGGTTGCTATTAACGTCAGTGATGAAGATCAACTGTTAAGCTTTGCCCGCAGCCACTCTGGGTGACTGCAAGAGATACCGGAAAGTGATAACCAAAAGCCCGCCCAGTGCGGGCTTTTTTATGCCCGCAATTAGCAAAACTATGGCAAGATTCGATGTTAAGTAACTGATAAAAAAGGAGAGCGCGGTGTCAAAGGAAGGTGAGAAGTGGGTTGGATTGATTTGGGTTGTTGTGTTCGCTGTTGCGTTTGGGGTTATCTGGGGTCTGGTTGAAAATAAACCAAACAACAGTGCTGCAAGCGTGGCGCCCAAAGCCGATCAGCTAAAGGTAAAGGTGTCCGAAACAAAAGAAGAAGCAGCTCCACCTGTGCCAGCTAAACCGGCAAGCAACTGGCTTAAACAGCAAGGCGTTTCTGATGTGGACGACTCCCCTTACGTGGTTTTGTCTACGCTCTCGGATGAGCGGCCAAAAGATAGATACGGCAGAACAACCTGGCCTTCGTTGGTAATTCGATGTCTTGAAAACACAACCGCTATATACGTTGACTGGGAGCGCTACCTGGGCATCGGTGACACCCGGGTCACATACCGAATTGACGACAATAAGGCTGTAACTCGGTCGTGGAACATATCTACCGACAATCAGTCTGTCGGCTTATGGCGAGGGGGGCAAAGTATACCGGTCATCAAGAAGATGATTGGATCCCAAAAACTGCTTGTGCGCGTCACTCCTTATGGTGACAACGCCTACACTGTCACGTTCTATACGGCAGGGTTAAAGGAGGATCTTGCTCAACTTAGAAAAGCCTGCCACTGGTAATGCAAGATCACCAAAAGCAATTGAGATTAAGCCCGCTCAGTGCGGGCTTTTTTTGTGCCCGTGATTTATCGACCCACACCAAAAATAAGCATTCTTATAAAATCAACTTGACCCAAAAGATAAGCATGCTTATATTATCGAGCAAGCCAACACGGCACCGCTCTTTAACACCACTGGACCACGCGAGGCAGTCGCCATACCCGGGCAGCAATGTTCGGACCCCACCCCGGTTAGCCGGGATTGGGAATAACTGCCAAAGACCCGAGCGGGAATGGGCCGCGTAGGGCAAGCCCGCTTTCGAGCGGGCAACGGCAAGGGTTTTCCGTGGCAGGGCGATAACTGCTGGGATAAGCAATGAGAAGGTGCCTTAAGGACCGAGGCTGTTCGTAGTGTTGGTACGCCGTACGCTACTAAGCCCGATGACATATCGGAGCCCGGCACCCAATGAAAGCCTTTGACCGTTGCATTGCAACTCTCATCAATGACCACAGAAGGTAACCTCAATGCTTAGCAAACTGTTTGGTAAGAAAACGGCGCAGGCCAAGGCCGAAGTGCAGAAGTTCAATAACCGCGACCTGATGGAAGCGATTGTCGGCGGCAGCCTGCTGATTGCCTACGCCGATGGCGAACTGGAAGACGCCGAACTGGCCAACCTGGAAGCGCAGATTCAGGCCAACCCGTCACTGGATCACTTCGGCCCGGAAATCGGCAAGACCATCAACCGCTTTACCGCCATGTTCGACGCCGGATTCCGCATCGGCAAGATGAAGGTGCTGCGCGAAATCGCCGACATCAAGAACACCCCGCAAGAAGCGGAAGAAGTCTTCGTCACCATGATCACCATCGCCGAAGCGGATGGCGAGATTGAACCCGCCGAACTGGAAATCCTGAAGGAAGTAGGCCGGGTGCTGGGCGTCAGCCTCAAAGAGTACGGCCTGGACGCAGCATGAATCCCGCCTTTCGCAACCTGATGATGATCATCCTGCTGTTGGCCATCGTCTTCATCGACTTCACCAGCCGGCTGTTATCGGTAGGTGTAGATCTGCTGCTGGTTGTCGCCCTGGCCGTCATCATTTGGCCGAAGATTAAGCCAGGCGGCGCGTAATACAGGCCCGGGTAAGCCGGGCCCAACGGCAAGGGTTCCGGGTAAATTGTTATGCAACATTTTCACCTGGTGAAGCCCAGAGCCCTTGGCCGTTGCAACAATGGAGGATGTATGGACGAGAACAGCAAACCAGATACCTGGCAGCTTGAGAAAGGCGAGCGGGTAACCACCCCAGGCGAGCAGCGCCAGCCGCTAACCGAAGAACGGGTGCGCGAGATAGTGCGGGAAGAGATAAAGGCCGCCACCGAAGGCGACCCTATCAAAATTCAACAGTGCGCTGATGCTGCCACGCAGGCAGTTTCAGAATTTATTGCTCAGGCAAGCTTTCGCCCGGGAACAGGAAAGCCTGCAGCGCCCCCAGAACTTGCTCCGCCTCATCAGCAGGGCGACCGCGATAATAGAACGTTAGCTTCAATCGCTGCGCGCCATCCGCATCCCGATTTCGATGTTGGTACCAATCAGTTTCCCAGGTTACGTAACGCGCCAGCCGCTCCCGATCAAGACCGCGAGACGCCATCCAGTCCGCAAAGCTGTCGGGAAGATGACTGAGTCCGGAATGCTCAATGCGGCCAAAATGACGGGTAGCAAATTCAACATAGCCATGCCCGCCATCATCGAGATTTTCATAGTCACAACCAAGGGTCAGGTAAGGGCTGTTCGGTGAATTCATCCGTAACACAAAAGCTTTTAGTGCATCTGATTTTTCGAGCTCGGTAACTTCTGCAATCCGCTCCGGCTCGTGCACCAGGTCAATGCCGCCATTGTTGGTGCGGCCATCTTCATAATCAGACCTGTAAGGAAAAACTCGAAAGCTGTCATTTGCTGTTTCTGTCATCGATTTATCTCCGTGTATTGGTTTCGTTTGCAACCCAACCATATCACGGCGCTGGCCCGGCGTAATGGGCACCCATCGGCAAAGGTCATCCACTTATTCAACTTGTGACAGGGTGCGGATGGGAAACCGGATGGCCCTTGGCCGATGTGTAAACGTCAATGTAACCCTGAGTGTTTTAGCCCGCCCCGTGCGGGTTCTTTTTTGACGTAACCACTCCCCCTATTTTCTCTAACCCCAGTCGGCGGTGGGGCTAATAACACCGACAACCGGGCGCTGCCAGCTCCTCGCCTCTCGACGGCTAAAAAATGGCGGCGTGACCGGCTGACCTGCGGGGAAAGGCCCGCACCCCATTCACATCAGGACGACCCCATGACCTACCACGACAAACTCCAGGCCATGAAGGCCGACCCGGATATCAAGCTGCGCGACATCGGCGACGAGTGGCGCACCCCGGACAACCTCTACTGGGGCATATTCCAACTGTTCGGGCCCTTCGTTCTCGACCTGTTCACCGACGGCGATAACGCCAAGTGCAGCCGGTTCTATACCGCCCAGGACAACTCGCTCACCCAGCCATGGGCCGAACACCTGAACGGTGGTACCGCATTCGCCAACCCGCCCTACTCCCGCAGCAGCTACGACGAGAACAGCCAGCCCACTACCGGCATGCGCCACATCGTAGCCAAAGCCATGGCCGAGCGGGAACAAGGTGCCCGGGTTGTTTTCCTGATTAAAGCAGCACCATCAGAAAGCTGGTGGCCAGAGCATGCGGATCACGTCTGCTGGATAAAGGGCCGGGTCGGATTCGACCTGCTGTTATGGGCGCAGCACCTCAAGGGCAGTAGCGCCGGCTTTGGCCAGGCGGTGGCGGTCTTCGACAAGCACTGGCGCGGCGAACGTGAACGATACATAGAGCGGGACGTTCTGGTCAGCCAGGGCCAGCAGCTGATGGATGCCATCGAACTGCGGGCACAACAGCTGGCCGTGGCAATGACCGGCCCAGTATCACCGGAGTCTGCCCCGCAATCATCGGAGCAGGTGCCGTTATCACCGGAGATCGAGCCAGTATCATCGGAGTTGCCCGCACCAGCGCAGGTAGAACCGGAGCCGAAAACCAATTTCACCCCCGACGATCTGTATCACCTGTATCTCAACGGCGAACTGAAAGCCGACCACTTCCCCACCTTTCTCACCGCCCTGGTGGTGATATTCGGTGAGCGTGACCGCTACTACCTGCGCCAACTGCGTGGCGCCCTGGTAGCCGAGGCCAACGCCAACACCCCGGCCGGGGACGATGGCGTGAATGTCGGCCTGAGCAAGCACCAGCTGTCCTTCATCAATGCCGTGGGCTGGAGCCTGCCGTTTTACGGCATTACCGCCCCGGCCAGACAGGTGGCCGCCATCGCCCAGTTGATCGCCGAAGATGCGCTCAGGGCCACCACCATCAGCGATGTGCTGACCCGTTTTCGTAATGAAGCAGAAGAGGCCCTCGCCTGATGTTCGCACCACTCAAGTATCAAATTAAAGGAAAGACGGGATGGATAGTAATGAACGATATATGAGGTGCGAGCGAAGAAAATCCATTCAACAGCAGCCTGTTACTAGTGGCGCTCAATTTTATAAACGGTGCTTCGATTGTGGAAAGTTCGTACCCAAAAGCATGTGGGTACCGAAAAGCCATCCGACACGTGAGGGCGCGATGTGCCTGGGCTGCCTGAGCGGATATGACGGGCCAGAATACCACTAACGCAATAGATGGCCGATTTTTTTGCGAGGAAAGACGGAATGAGCAACGCAAACCACAGCGACTGGTACGTCGCCCTGATAACACTGGGCGGAAACGTGGTGACTGGTGGCCTCACCAAGTCGGCCGCGCTTGAACAGCAAAAGCGGTACGAGCAGGCCGGTAAGCGGGCTATCGTGACAGAGAGCTTTCAGGAGGCACATGGGTTATGACCGGCAATAGCAGAGAGGCAGCCCGGCAAGCAAAAGCAGTAGCTAAAGCCGAGAAGGCGGGGATCAAAGCGGCAGCCGCATCCAGGAAGGCGGCAGAGGCACTTCGCGCTTGGTATAGCGCCGCCTCGGATGCTGGCCACCTTCACCCGAATCAGCGCGAGGGCCGCGATGGCCGACTGAACCTGGCGCGTGAACTGGACGATCTGGCGGGCCATACCGAGCATATTGCCGAAATGAAGCAATGGCGGGCTGAGAACGAAGCCCAGCGCAGGCTAGAGGCCACCGCCGAGTGGCAAGCCAAACGTCAAGCCGAGCTTGAGGCCGCGAGCGAAGCTATCCGCCGAGCTGAATGTGAAGACGGGCAGTTAGCCTAATTTTTTACGAGGAAAGAACGGAATGACGAAGCACGATTTTGATTTTGACACTTGGTTTGAAAGCCTCGTCGCTTTTGTGATGGACGAAACCGGCGTCGAGTTCAAAGACCGGGACAGCGTTCGGGGCGACTACGATGCAGGCCGCAACCTGGCCGATGTGGCCGCTGAGATTGCGGCTGAGTACGAGTGAGGGAAAGACAATGGCAAACCGCGGCATCAACAAAGTCATTCTCATTGGTCACCTGGGTCAGGATCCGGAAGTGCGCTATCTGCCCAACGGAAACGCTGTGGCCACGGTTACCCTGGCCACCAGCGAGACCTGGAAGGACAAGCAAACCGGTCAGCAAAAAGAACGCACCGAATGGCACCGCGTGGTGTTCTTCGGCAAGCTCGCCGAAATCGTCGGCCAGTACCTGCGCAAAGGTTCACAGGTGTATGTGGAAGGTCGTTTGCAGACGCGCAAGTGGCAAGATCAAAGCGGCCAAGACCGTTACACCACCGAAATCGTGGTCGACATGGGCGGCACCATGCAGATGCTGGGCGGCAAACCCCAAGGGCAAGGCCAGCAAGCGCCAGCTCAGGGCAGCCAACAGCAAGGCGGACAGCAACAAAGTGGCCAGCAGCGCCAGCCCGCCCCACCCCAGTACAACGAACCGCCAGCAGACTTTGACGACGACATACCCTTCGCGCCGCTCGGCCTGCAATACCCAGCCCTGCTGCTGGCCATGTAAGGAACCCCATGATCAAGCAATGGATAAGAACCCGGCGCTGTGGCTGCGGCAACTGCCGGCACCACAAAGAAAGCGAGCCGGGCTGGAACGAATGCCCCGATCGGCACAAGCCGAGTTACGACGATAACGCCGTCTGGTTATGGCGGCGGGACTACAGCGGAGAGGAAGAGCAAGCATGAACAACATCACCAGAGAAGGTATTGCCGCAGAACTGAGCGGTATTGAATACCCAGTCCGTATCAATCAGGCCCTCAGTGACGCACTTAACGCCGCTGGTCTGGTAGTGGTCTTCGGCGCCAGCGATGATCTGATGGAGTTTAGGGGCGCAATTTATGACGAGCTTTGCGTTTACGACGGTGGCACCGCCTATGTCGATCGCCTGGGGTTGCTACCGGAACGTGAGAACATCGATGACGATAGCGATCTGCAGGCCTACTTCACCCGGAAACCAAAAGCAGTGCCCATCGAGGCGTTGTGGTGCAAAGAGGATGGATACAGCTGGACCTACGACACCACCATCCCACACGCCAGCTTTGAGGTAGTTGACGATGGTTACCCCTACTGCAGAGGAATAGTGTTTGCCCTGGTCGATGTGCCGGAGGTGACGCTATGACCACACCGGACAAACAAAAAACTGACTGGCCGGACGAAAAGCACATCAATATCGTAGGCCAGAACGGCGACACGCTGGAAAGTGAAGGCAAAGTGCTGATGAGTTCATTGATGCTGCTGGCCGATATTCGTCAGGCCATCGGCGACCCCCACGGCAAGCTGACGCAGGATGAATTGGTTTCAGAGATTAAGCGGTTGAAACTGGAACGCGACGAACTCCATCGTGATTACCATCAGGTGGGTACAGCTTACGAGAAAGTGAACAAAGAGCGGGATGAATACCGCGGCCACCTTGCCCAAATCTGCGAAATGCTGGGCGAAATACAGAGCTGTGGCGCTCCCGACATTGGCGCTGCCTGGGAAGGCGTTAATGCCATGCGGGAATATAGTGACAAGCTAAAACTACAAATGGAGGTGGTTAAGCGTCAGCGCAACGAGCTTAGTGCCCAAAATGAAAGCCTCAAAGCCGCCCTTATTGATTTTGCTGAAATCGTGGACATGCTGGACGATCACACTCACCCCAATATCGAGTGTGACGCAATAGCATGCAGCATGCGTGAAGCTGCAAATGCCAACCCAGCCGCCTGCCTGGCCGAGATAAAGGCGCAGGCGATTGAAAGCGTCATCCCCACACTACAACGCAGAGAGGGCGGCACTCTACTGATCGGCGCGAATGATCTGCAGAGCATTGCCAACCGCATCCGCCAGGAGGCCCAGTGCAACAACTAAAAATCTACATCGCCGGCCCCATGTCCGGTATCAGCAACGACAACCGCGAAGCGTTTAACCAGAAGGCCGCCCTGCTGCGCCAGCAAGGCCACTGTGTACTGAACCCGGCTACCCTGCCGCCCGGTCTGGAACAGCGCGAATATATGGATATTTGCTACGCCATGATCCGCGCCGCCAATACCCTGCACATGCTGCCTGGGTGGCAGAACAGCGCCGGCGCCACCGCTGAATATCATTGCGCGGTAAAGCTCGGGCTACCCATCACCTTTGAACAAAACGAGTTACATGAAGAAGTCACATATTGAAGGCCTGGCGCTACTGTTGATCATCGGTGCCACCCTCGTCGCCCTTGCCGGGTACATCTGATCGCCGCACGGAGAACGCAATGCCGAACACCATCGGTCGGTTGATGGCCGACCATCTTCATCAGACCCAGACAGCCCTCGAAGATCTGAAGCGACTGCTGGCAAGAGTGGATGCTCTTGAGCAGCAACTGACCCAACTGAAACAGTCCGACGGCGATCAGGGCTGGATGACCATCAAGAAGGCCGCGCCCCTGGTGGGGATGAGCAACACCGCCCTGGCGCAACGCTTTCGCCGCGGCGTCTATCCTGAAGGTGTGGTCTGGTCGATGGAAAACAACCGTTACCTGGTCAACCTGCGCGCCCTTCGCGACCACATGGCGCGCGGGCAACACTGAGAGCCGCATGATGAAACTCACCACCAAAGCCGCCCGCCTGCTGGATGCCACTCCGGGCGTTCACCTGCATCACGGCCGGTTGCGCCTGGCGCTCAAGGTGCCGGGCCGCACGGCGCCGGTGCGCAAGTCGCTGGGCCTGCTGCCGACCGAGGCCAATATTCTCTATGCCGGCAACAAGCTGTCCGCGATGAAGATCGACGTGCAAACCGGCAACTTCAACAGCGACGAGGCCGCCTTCTGGCACAAGCACTTCCCCAACGACCCCCGGCACAACATCGTCAACCGCACCCTGCGCGATTACTTTGACCAGTATCGAGAGTCGCGGAAGTTCGATCTGGCTCATGCCAGCCTGCGGGGGCTTGAATCCGTGGTATCACTGCTGGAGCCGCACCGGCTGTTGGATAGAGATCTGCGTGATATCAACCACCGGGATTTGGAGCGGGTGCGGAATGCCGCCTTGACCACACGCAAGTCATCCACCGTCCAGCTCTACTTCACTCAGCTGCGGGCCGTGATAGACGAGGCGATCAAGGACGGCTATCTGGAGCACTCCCCCTTCGTGCGCTTGCGCAAGCTGCGCCAGTCGAGCATGGAAAGCGACCCGACCGATGCGGTCGAACCGTTCACCCAGGCCGAACTGGGCAGATTGCTGGCCGCCTGCAAGTCGGAGAATGCCCGCCAGATGATCGGCTTTCTGTTCTGGACGGGGATGAGACCGGGAGAGATGAAGGCGCTGGCCTGGGAAGACGTGGATCTGGACGCGGGAACGGCGCGGGTCAACTATAACCTGAGCCGGGCCGGTTACATCAAGCCACCGAAAACCAAAGCCGGCATTCGCACCATCGATCTGTTACCGGCTGCCGTCACCATACTGCGGCGCCAGCGGGAACTAACCTACATGCTGCCGGAGCGGCGGGATGAAGTTCGACTACTGCACAACAAGTCTCGGATCGAGCTTCGGCGCCGGGTATTTCTGAACCCGGACAACCAGCCACACCACAACCCGGAACTGTTCACCTCGCACAAGTCGTGGACAGCCTTACTGCGTCGCGCCAAGCTGACCCACCGCGAGCCCTACCAGCTGCGCCACAGCTACGCATCCATGATGTTGATGATAGGTGCGCACCCGGCCTACATGGCCAAACAGATGGGACACAAAGACTGGGGCATGATCCGCATGATCTACGCCAAATGGGTAGCCGACGAGAATCCGAACTACCGGGACGAACTGGCGAGAAAACTGGAGAATCTTGACCCCCATGTGACCCCCAGTGTAACAATGGAAAGGGAAGCCATTGGAAAGTAAGTGATAAAAGGGCCAAAACCGCATTATACCTGAACCGCCGCCGGTCTGTAAGAATTGCCGCTTATTGCACGCAATATCGGCAGGTTGCGGCATTATTCAGCAGACAAAACAAAGTTCTGGCAACGCCCTTGCATTCGGTGATGTGGATCACTAGTATACGCAGCCTGAGGACGCGGGATGGAGCAGTCTGGTAGCTCGTCGGGCTCATAACCCGAAGGTCGTCGGTTCAAATCCGGCTCCCGCAACCAACTCAGAAAGCAGTACCGTAATACCAGAAGTAGTAAAAAGCGTAAGTCATGGACGCGGGATGGAGCAGTCTGGTAGCTCGTCGGGCTCATAACCCGAAGGTCGTCGGTTCAAATCCGGCTCCCGCAACCAACTTAAGCAAGCAGTACC
>NZ_BAABDS010000010.1:0-149934 GCF_039539745.1 Oceanisphaera sediminis | reverse complement strand
GGGATGGAGCAGTCTGGTAGCTCGTCGGGCTCATAACCCGAAGGTCGTCGGTTCAAATCCGGCTCCCGCAACCAACTTAAGCAAGCAGTACAGCAAGACCAGAAGTAGTAAAAAGCGTAAGTAATGGACGCGGGATGGAGCAGTCTGGTAGCTCGTCGGGCTCATAACCCGAAGGTCGTCGGTTCAAATCCGGCTCCCGCAACCAACTTGAGCAAGCAATCCCCTCCCCTGTAATATCCCCTTGTTTATTTATTCCCAGAAATATCCAACTTCAAGCTATCAGCTATCAGCTATCAGCTATCAGCTATCAGCTATCAGCTATCAAGTCAGTTTATGAGCCAGGTTGTTAAAGCCAAACATTGTTTTTCTTACCGCTAATCGCTTACAGCTGTCTTTTTACCCCACTTTCCTGATTTCTTCTTCCCGATAAGATGCTTCCAGGCTGATGATCCTGTCGTTCATCACCTTGATGGCAGCGAACGTCGGTAGTTGTTTGCTGTTCGCCAGGAACTGATCTCCCGACAAGGACATGCAGACCGTCGCCGACGGCGAGGTTTCCACCACCATCATGGTCAGTAGTTCGGTCTGGATATCGAGCGCAATCAGCTCTCCCAATTGCGGTTGATGGTAATCGGCCTGTGGCTCGAAAAACCAGCTTTGTGGCATCAGGGGTTTATAAAAACGGGCAATGGCAACGCCGTTCAGGGCAGCCTGTACCCGTTGTGCGGGCGCACGGATCGAAGACAGCGTATCGAGAAAGCGATAATAAAGACCGGCATCTTCGACCGAAAAGCACTGATCCATCGTTTCCGGACACACCAGTTGTTTTTTGAGGTAGGGCGTGCTGAACAGCATCTCCGCACCCAGATCCAACATAAGGTGTCGATCCTCGCCCATAAACCAGCGCCAGCAATCATTTGGTTGTAGTAACATCCCAGTCACACCTTGTGAGAATAAAATGATGATCTTGCTCCCCAATACCTTAATTTATATTGTATTTCGGCGTGGGGAGCAAATAGTCACGGCCAATAATATCCGTTACAGATGACGAGCCAGACGCTGAACCAATGCCGGGCCCTGATAAATAAAGCCGGAATAAACCTGTACCAGGCTGGCACCGGCGGCCATTTTTTCTCGGCCGGCGGTCAATGAGTCGATCCCCCCGACGCCGATAATCGGCAGTCGACCATCGAGGCGGCGCGACAACTCCTTGATCACCAAGGTGCTTTTGTTCTGCACCGGTCGACCACTCAGGCCCCCTGCTTCATGAGCATGCGGCAGGTCGAACACCAGCTCCCGATCCAGGGTGGTATTGGTGGCAATAACGCCGTCGAGCTCGAAGCGCACCAGGCTATCGGCCACCTGCTCGATTTCTTCCGTCGACAGATCGGGCGCTATCTTGACCAGCAAGGGTACCTGCTTGTTATGTTGCTCGGCCAGTTGCCGCTGTTTTTGCTTGAGCGAAGACAGCAAGTCGTCGAGTGCCTCGCCGTATTGCAGCGAGCGCAGGCCCGGCGTATTGGGCGAAGAAATGTTCACGGTAATATAACCGGCATGGGCATAGGCTTTTTCCATGCAAATCAGGTAATCGTCTTTGCCATGTTCGATAGGCGTATCTTTATTCTTGCCGATATTAATACCCAGCACACCGGTATAACGAGACTGCCTGACATTTTCGATTAAATAATCGATACCGTTATTATTGAAGCCCATGCGGTTGATAATGGCGTCGGCTTCCTTGATACGGAACAGGCGCGGTTTTTCATTGCCCTGCTGCGCGCGTGGCGTGACGGTACCGATTTCAATAAAACCGAACCCCATGGCGGCGAAGGCATCGATGCAGTCCCCGTTCTTGTCGAGTCCGGCCGCCAGCCCGACCGGATTATCGAACGTCAGCCCCATCAGCTCTACCGGATTATGAATGCTGGGCCGACGATACAAGACCGCCAGCGGGCCGTGCTGAGACTTGGCCAGCCCCTTGATGGTCAGTTCGTGCACATGTTCGGGATCACATTGAAAAAGCAGGGGTTTAACCAGTGAATACACGTATTTCTTCCTCATAAAAAAGCCCCGGTCATGGCCGGGGCTTTTGTGTTTTACACCGTGATATTTAGACGGCGTTCATACAATTGAGATGGAGCAGATTCAGCTCGCGCATGGCGACAGAGAATTGGGCAAACTCATGACTGCCGGACGCTTTAAAGTCCGCCAGCAGATGACGCCAGCGATTCAGTAACTGTTCATGCTCATCAAGCCACTGGTCGAGCATGTTAGCGCATTCAACCTTGGCTTTACAGCGTTTCAATACCACTGATGTCAGGCTGCGCTGCTGATAATCCAGATCTTCCCGGAAGGCGGCCCGGGCCAGCGCCTGCCAGTGGTTGCCCACCGCCTGCTTGTTGATCTGCTCCAGGAACCAGTGCAACTGCAGCTCGGCACCCAGATGGAAGTACAGCTCGGCCACCACCCGAATATCCCGCTCCTGCTCAACGGCTATCTGGGCCAGATCCAGCGCCGAGAACAAGCTGCTCATTTGAGTCACTCGTTCGGCGATAGAGGTCGGCACTTCCTGCTTTTCCAGCCTGGCGACGTCTTGCTGGTGCTCCTGGACCTCGGACTCCACCATCACCTGATAAAGATGCTCGGTCAGGGTTGCATAGGCCGGCTTGAACAGATCTATGGTCTGTTCGATGCTCTGGTTACGGTTGCGCGAACGCAGGAACCAGCGGGTCGCCCGGCGAACCATGCGCCGTACCTGATAGAACATCTCCAGCTGGGTTGCGGCCGCCACCTTGTTGTCCAGCGCTTCAATATCACGCAGCAACTGGTTCATGCCGAATACTTCACGGGCAATCATGAAGCTGATGGCGATATCGCACATGCTGGCGCCGGTTTCATCCTGCAGCCGGTTGGCGAAGTTGAAGCCCATGTCGTTGACCATGATATTGGCCAGACGGGTGGCAATAATTTCACTGCGCAGCGGGTGCTCCATCAGCGCGTCACCGAACCGCTCCACCAGTTTGGCCGGCATGCTGGTGGGCAGCAGGCGGGCAATGTAGTCGTTATCGGTCAGCTCGGGCACGTTGAGCGTGTCCTTCAACACCATTTTGCCGTAGGCCACCAGTATGGCCAGTTCGGGACGGGTCAGACCACGACCGGCGGCCATGCGCTCGGCCAGTTCTTCATCGTTGGGCAGGTATTCCAGGTTGCGGTCGAGTTTGCCTTCCCGCTCCAGCCAGTGCATGAAGTGCTGATGCTCCTTGAGCGGGCTGGCACCACGATGCGCGGTAATGGAGATGGTCTGTGACTGACGATAAGCGTTGGTCAGAACTATGTCGGCCACATCCTGCGTCATGTCGTACAGCAACTGATCCCGGTGTTTCTTGGTCAATTCACCCTTGTCGACCAGGGAATTGAGCAGGATCTTGATGTTAACCTCGTTATCCGAGCAATCCACCCCGCCGACGTTGTCGGTAAAGTCGGTATTGATGCGCCCGCCTTTGCCGGCATATTCAATACGGCCCAGCTGGGTACACCCCAGGTTACCGCCTTCGCCCACGATGCGGGCACGCAGATCTTCACCGTTAATACGAACGGAATCGTTGGCGCGATCGCCCACGTCCGCATCGGTTTGCCGGCGTGATTTGACGTAGGTACCGATACCGCCATTCCACAGCAGATCGACCTCGGCCATCAGCAGGTGACGGATCACCTCGGTCGGGGTCAGGCTGGCTTTCTGGGTACCCAGCAGTTTCTTCATCTGCGGGCTGAGCTTGATGGACTTGGCCGAGCGCAGGAAGATGCCGCCACCGTCGGAAATCAGGCTGCGATCATAATCGTCCCAGCTGCAACCCGGGGTATTGAACAGGCGCTGCCGCTCCTTGTAGCTGCCGGCGGCATCCGGCTCCGGGTCGATGAAGATATGCAGATGGTTGAAGGCCCCCACCAGACGGGTATGTTCGGACAGCAGCATGCCGTTACCGAACACGTCGCCGGCCATGTCACCCACACCAACGGCGGTAAAGTCGGTCTGCTGACAGTCGATGCCGATTTCCCGGAAATGGCGTTTCACCGATTCCCAGGCGCCGCGGGCGGTAATGCCCATTTTCTTGTGATCGTAACCAACAGAGCCGCCGGAGGCGAAAGCATCGCCCAGCCAATGGCCGTACTCGGCGCTGATTTCGTTGGCGATGTCGGAGAAGGTCGCGGTGCCCTTGTCGGCCGCCACCACCAGGTAGTAGTCGTCTTCGTCGTGACGCACCACATTCCTGGGCGGAATCACTTCGCCCTGAATGATGTTGTCGGTTACGTCGAGCAGGGCGCGAATAAACAGACGATAGCAATTCTGGCCTTCCTTGAGGAAGGCGGCTCGGTCACCGACCGGCAGTTGCTTGCAGACGAAACCGCCCTTGGCACCAACCGGCACGATAACGGTGTTCTTGACCTGCTGCGCCTTGACCAGGCCGAGCACTTCGGTACGGAAGTCTTCCCGACGATCGGACCAGCGCAGGCCGCCCCGCGCCACCTTGCCCCAGCGCAAATGCACCCCTTCCACTCGCGGCGAGTAGACGAAGATTTCGAACTTGGGCAGCGGCAACGGCATGTCGCTGATGGTTTCGGGCGCCATCTTGAACGAGATATAGGGCTTGTCGCAGCCATCAACGGCGGGCTGATAGAAGTTGGTTCTCAGGGTCGCTTCAATCATCTCCATGTAACGGCGGATGATACGGTCATCGTCCAGGTTGGCGACCTTGTCGAGCTCCTCCAGCATTTCCTGATGCAGCGCCTGCAGCGCCTTGACGCTTTGCTTGTGAACGGGCGACAGCCGCTGTTCAAACAGCGTGAAAAGCAGACAGGCCAGGTGCGGGTAACGGGACAGGGTTTCCTCGATATAGCTCTGGCTGAAGGTGACCCCGGTCTGGCGCATATAGCGGGCATAGGCGCGCAGTACGCTGACCTCGCGCCCGGTCAGCCGGGTGGCCAGCACCAAGCGGTTGAAACCGTCACTCTCCAGCTCGTTACTCCACACCTGGGCAAAGGCCTTCTGGAACCGTTCCTGGGTGGCGTCCAGATCGAGCGGTGCACCGTTGTAATACATGGAGAAGTCGAGGATCCAGAAGGTATCACCGGCACAGTCGATTTCATGCGGCGTTTCACCAATCACCCGCAGCCCCATGTTTTCCAGCATCGGCAAGACGTCGGACAAATGAATGGGCTCGGCTCTGTGATACAGCTTGAGGCGTACTCGGTTGGAGTCCTTGTCTTCTTCCTGCGCCCGGTAGAACAGCATGCCCAGCGGGTTGTTATCGCTCAGTGCTTCCAGTTTTTCGATATCCCCCACCGCAGAGCCGGGCATCACATGCTCGGTATAGGCGCGCGGAAAGGCATTACGATATTTTTCTTTCAGTCGATTGCTTTCGGCCTCGCCGAAGCTGACGGACAGCGACTGTTCCAGCTTGTCTTCCCAGCTGCGCGCCGCTTCAATCAAATTTGCCTGAATGTCGTTCACATCAATATCCATCGAATTGTTCGGCACCCGAATCAAATAATGGGTGCGGGCCAGTACGCCTTCCGAAAAGTAGGTAGTGAATTCCACTTCTTCTTCCGAGCCGAAATAACGCTGCAGTATGCGCTGGGTTTTTTCACGCAGCGCCGTGTTGTAGCGTTCCTTGGTGACATACACCATGCAGGAGAAGAAACGGCCAAACAGGTCGCGACGCACAAAGAGCCGGGTCATGTCCCGCTCCTGCATGGCCAGTACGCCCATGCCGATATCACGCAGCTCTTTTTCGGTCGCCTGAATCAGCTCATCACGCGGATAGGTCTCCAGAATATTGAGCAGCGCCTTGTAGGCATGCGAGCCGTGCTCCAGGCCGGAGCCATCGATGATGCGTCTGAGCTTGGCGCCAATCAGCGGAATCTGCATGGCACTGGTGTTGTAGATGCTGGAGGCATAGAGGCCGATAAAGCGATCTTCCCCCACCACATTACCCTTGTCGTCAAAACGCTTGACGCCGATATAATCGATATAGGCGGGTCTGTGTACCCGGGATTTGTGATTGGTCTTGGTCAGGACCAGAATATCCTTGCTCAGCGCCGCCTCGCGCGCGGTCGAGGTCAGGCTGCTGAACTTGAGGCTGTCGTCCTTTTGCACATGACGCAGCAAGCCCAGGCTGGTGTCCTGCTCGGGTACCAGCTCGTAGTCACCTTCGATGGCGGAAATATGGTAGCGGCGGTAGCCCATCAGGGTAAAGTTGTGATCGGCGACCCAGCTCAGAAAGGACAGGGTTTCTTCCAGATGTTCCGGGTTGGCGCGCTTGGCCTGCCTGGGCAGTTCCTTGATGATCTCGCCGAAGCGTTCCACCATCGGCTGCCAGTCACCCACCATCAGCGAGACTTCTTCGACTACCGACAGCAATTCGTCACACAGTTGCTCCCGGGTCTTTGCCTGGGGCTGCCTGTCGATTTCGATCAAAAAGGCGGTTTCGACCCGGTTCTGTTTTTTCTGCTCGCTGCTCGACAGTATCTGCTGCAGCTTGCCCTGCTCGTCGCGTACCAGATGCATCGGCTGGTGCAGCATCAGATGGGAAGTAATGCCCATGCGGGTCAGTACCATGCGGATGGAGTCCACCAGGAAAGGCGCGTCTTTGATAATCAGTTCGACGATGGTGTGAGGGGACTGCCAACCGTGACGGGACAATTCGGGATTGTAGACGCGAACATAGGGCGTTTGTTCGGCGCGAGTTTCAAAAGAACCCCACAGGCTGATGGCAGCACCATACAGATCGCTATCGTTACGATGGTTCAGATCGTGGTGGGTCATGCCGCTATAAAGCTTGCTGACAAAAGTGTTTACCAGGGGCGCGGCATTATCGGAAAACTTGTCGGCTATCAGTTGATTCACATTTTCAAGTAAAACGGACGTTGCTGCGTCTTTAAATATCATGGCGTCGTGTTCCTCGGATACAGGCAATGACCATGGGGAAGTGGAGCCCCAACGGGACCAAAACAGTGTAAGCCCGGTATATATCGAATGCGAGTAAAGCAGGAGAAAAAGGTTTCAAAATATCGACTCGATCACTAGTGGGCAGAATATACACAAAGCATAGAAAAACATTTGCAAAATAATCATCTAAACGTAAATGAATTGTTTCAGTGTTATTTTGAATAATTAGGCGCGTTATTTATTTAATTTGTGGGGTTAACGAATAAAATAACATCACAGGCACTATGCCCCTGCGCGAAAGTGGTAACGAACATGAAATAACATGAATGAAAGCAGACCGACGACTTGCCAGCCTGCTTTATATCCCGGATCAGGACAGACGGTGGAGTCGATGCAGTTGGCGCTGCTCGGTCAGTTCGATTTCAAAACGGCCGTTGAGGCCGTCGTGACCGACAAAGCTGCGAAAGTGATGCAGGGCCACCTGCAGTCGCAGCCCCTGCTCGGTGATCACCGACAGGGCGGCGGTGTGACCCTGATAGTACTGCAGCAGCTGCGCTCTGCTGATGGTCAGACGAAAACGCAGCCGTTGCATCAGGCCAGCGCCTTGCTGATTTTCTCGAACAGATCCCGCGACAGCGCAGGCATTGCCATCAACTGCTGCAGCCGCGCCTTGATCAGCCCCTGACGGGCGTCATCCAGTCGGGAAAACTGGATCAGCGGCGTCACCAGACGTGAGGCCACCTGCGGATTGCTGTCGTTGAGCTGCTCCAGCACCGACACCAGCAGATCATAACCGGCGCCATCCAGACGATGGAACTGCAGCGGATTGGCCGAAATAAAGGCACCAATCAAGGCCCGTATCCGGTTGGGGTTGTTCATGCTGAAGGTCGGGTGACTCATCAGCTGTTGTACCCGGGCCAGGGTGCCCTCGCCCGGCGCCGTGGCCTGCAGCCGGAACCAGTTGTCGAGTACCAGGCCATCCTGACGCCATTTGGCTTCAAAGTCGGCCAGCATGACGTCGGCTTCATTCAATTCGGCACGTACCGCCGCCTTCATCGCCGCCAGGGTGTCGGTCATGTTGTCGGCATCCTGATATTGCTGCTGCACCTTGACCGCATCGCCGGCCAGGGCAAGGTAGCCCAGCGCCACGTTTTTCATGGCCCGCCGCGCTATATCCTGGTGTTCGATGCGATATTCCGGCGTCAGGTTCTGCTCATAGGCCTGCTGCCACAGGGGACGCAGCGCCTCGGCCAGCTCTGCCTGCAGTTGCTGGTGTACCTGGCCCAGCAAGCCGATATCGACCTGCTCGAACAGTTCCAGCAGACTGCCCAGATCCGGCAGCGCCAGCATCTGTGCCTGCAATGCCCGGTCAAGGGACGTATCTTCCAGGGTGGTACGAAACACATCGATCAGGGGGCGTGGCACCGACACCACGTCACCACGCTGCAGGCGAGACAGGTTGTCCAGCACCGCCTTGTTGATCAGCATCTGCACCGCATCCCAGCGCACGAATTCGTCGATGCTGCTCTTGGCCAGCAGGGTCAGCTGTTCATCGCTATAGGGATAGTCCAGCTTCACCGGAGCCGAAAAACCCTGCAACAACGCCGGCACGGGCCGGGACGGAATCTGTTCGAATACAAACTGCTGCTCGTCTTCCAGTACATCGAGCACCGGACCGACGGTGTCGCCGTTGACCAGCAACGACAGCGGCTCACCCTGCTCGGTATAAAGCGCCAGGCTGAGCGGAATATGCAGCGGCAGTTTGCCGGGCTGCTCCCGGGTGGCCGGCGTATGCTGGCGCACCGTCAGGGTATAGCGCTGTTGCTCGGCATCATAGGCATCGGTCACGGCCAGTACCGGGGTACCGGCCTGACTGTACCAGCGTTTGAAACGAGTCAGATCCCGTCCGCTGGCCTCGCTCATCGCCGCCACAAAATCGTCACAGGTGGCGGCCTGGCCGTCATGGCGCTGCAGATACAGCGCCAGCCCGCGTTGAAACGCCTGCTCGCCGAGCAGGGTATGCAACATGCGAATGACTTCCGAGCCCTTCTCGTACACGGTCAGGGTATAGAAGTTGTTCATTTCGATGACCGCATCCGGGCGAATGGGGTGCGCCATGGGACCGGCGTCTTCGGCAAACTGGGGACCACGCATGATGCGTACATTCTGAATCCGATTCACGGTACGCGAGCCCAAATCGGACGAAAATTCCTGATCGCGGAATACCGTCAATCCTTCCTTCAGCGACAGCTGAAACCAGTCACGACAGGTCACCCGATTACCGGTCCAGTTATGGAAATATTCGTGACCGATCACCCGTTCTACATCCAGATAATCGCCGTCGGTGGCGGTGTTGGCATCGGCCAGCACAAACTTGGCGTTGAACACGTTGAGTCCCTTGTTTTCCATGGCCCCCATGTTGAAAAAGTCCACCGCCACTATCATGTAGATATCGAGGTCGTACTCCAGATGGCAACGCTGCTCGTCCCAGGCCATGGAGGCCTTGAGGCTGTCCATGGCGTGCCCGGCCCGATGCAGATTACCCTTGTCGACAAAGATCTCCAGTGCCACGTTCCGTCCGCTCAACGTGGTGTAGCTGTCACGCAGCACATCGAAGTCACCCGCCACCAGGGCAAACAGATACGCCGGTTTGGGAAAGGGATCCTGCCATTGCACCCAGTGGCGACCGTCATCAAGTGTGCCCTGATCGACCCGGTTGCCGTTCGACAGCAAATAGGGATAGGCCGCCGCATCGGCGGTAATGCGGGTACTGAATCGCGCCAGCACGTCGGGTCTGTCCAGATAATAGGTGATGCGTCTGAATCCTTGCGCTTCACACTGAGTGCAGAATGCCGAGCCCGACTTGTACAGCCCTTCCAGCGCGGTATTGCCGGCCGGGTTGATTCGGGTCTTGATGGTCAGCACGAATGCTTCCGGCAGCTGAGACAGGACAAGTCCGTTCTCGGTCTGCTGATATTGTGCAATGTCCACTCCGTTGACGGCCACCTGCAGCAGTTCGAGCTGCTCGCCGTCCAGTACCAGCGGTTCGTCATGTTCACCATTGCGGCGCACCCGGCTGATGGCCACCACTTCGGTGGCACTGTCATGCAGCTGAATGTCCAGATCCAGGGTATCAATCCAGTAATGAGGTGGCTGATAATCTTCGCGATATTGCACTTGCGGTTTTGTTTGGGTCATAGCGGAGATCTCGTTAACGTCGTCGGAGGGGGCTTTAATGAGAAAGCCCGAACCCGGTGTGACCGGATTCGGGCAGGGAGTCAGCCAAGCAGTCGGGCCAGATCGGCAGTAATGCGTGCCGCTTCTTTCAGATAGCCGTCATCCGGCTCAAAATCGCTGGGGATATTATCGAGGGAATCAACCGGATCCAGTCCGGCGCGTCGTAACCGGTCGTTAAGACGGGCCAGAGACTTGGCGTCCTGCTCTTCCATCTCGGTTTTGCGCTCAACAAGGTTGAGTGACACCGAATCCTTGTCTTTCAGTTTCCTGTATTCCTTTATGTCTTCAAAGACATAAACAAACTCGGGATCCTGTTCGATGCGCGCCTGATGGCGTTGGCGAAGCTCACCCAGTACCGGGGTCAAATCCCGAATACGCTTGAAGTCGAGGCTGGCAATCTGATCCCAGGGCAGTGCGTTTTTCTCCAGGCTTTCACCGGTTTCATCGGCAACGATGGGGGTCGGAAACGGAATATCCGGCTGCACGCCCTTGTTCTGGGTGCTGCCCCCGTTGATGCGATAAAACTTGGCAATGGTGAACTGCACAAACCCCATGGGGTTTTCATAGAGATCGTAGATACGCGACAGGCTGCGATGTTGCTGCACCGTTCCTTTGCCGAAGGTGTTTTCACCCAGGATCACCGCCCGGCCATAGTCTTTCATGGCGGCGGCAAAAATCTCGGACGCCGAGGCAGAATACCGATCAACCAGCACCGTCATCGGCCCGTCATAGGCCAGGGAGTCATCTTCGTCACCGTTGACCGAAATACGGCCCAGACCATCACGAATCTGCACCACGGGGCCGCTGTCGATAAAAAGTCCGGTCAGGCCCGAGGCTTCGGTCAAGGCACCACCGCCATTGCCGCGCAGGTCGATGACCAGCCCCTGAATGCCTTTGGCTTTCAGCTTGCTGATTTCTTCCGCCACATCAGCGCTAAGGTTGACGTAAAAACTCGGAATTTCGATCACCCCGATATTTTCACCGTCGATCGGCAGCACCTTGCCGTTGGCGGCTCGGTCTTCCAGCCGCACGGTATCACGGGTCAGCTCGATGACTTTTGGCGTCGCCGTCACCGCCTTGCCGCGCTGAATTTGCAGCCAGACCCGAGTGCCTTTACGGCCCTTGATCAGATCAACCACTTCATCCAGCCGCCAGCCGATCACATCGGTCACCTTGTCGGCACTCTGCCCGACCCCGATAATACGATCCTCGGGCAGCAGCTCACCGGACTTGGCAGCCGGACCACCCGGGACCAGAGAGCGGATCACCGTATAGTCGTCTTCGGCCTGCAATACGGCACCGATACCTTCGAGCGACAGATTCATTTCAGTCTCGAAACGCTCGGCATTGCGAGGACTGAGATAACTGGTATGGGGCTCTATGGCACGGGCAAAGGCGTTAGCAAAGCTCTGGAAGGCATCTTCACTTTCACTCTGGGCCAGACGCTTGATGGCGTTGTTGTAGCGCTTGCCCAGGGTATCGCGAATCTCGTTCCAGTCTTTATCGGCCAGTGCCAGGCTCAGGGCGTCATATTTGACTCGCTGAGACCAGAGCCGGTCGAGATCCTGCTTGTCTTTGGGCCAGTCGGCCTCGCGACGATCAAACTGATACTGCTCCTGACCATCGAAGGTCATGGGCGTATCGAGTAACGACAAGGCATACACCAGGCGCTGATAGCGTTGCTGCAAACTGTCGTTATACATGTCGAAGGCAATATCGAGACGACCGGCTCGCAGCGCATCATCAAACTCGTCACGATAGCGCTCGAAACGAGCGATATCGGCTTGAGTAAAGATATTCTTGTTGTAATCCAGACTGTCGATGAAGCGATCGAAGATCGCTTCAGAGAAGGCATTATCAAGCTGAAACTGGCGATAATGGGAACGGGTGAACAGCGCGGTAACCCGCTTGCTGGCAGCCGCATGCTGACTTTCCGGGGCCAAAACAGGAATGGCGGAAGCATCGATGGCCGGCGGTACCGCCCAGGCGATTCCCGCAGCCATGATACCGGCGGCTACCAGAGACAAACGAATTCCGTGATTGATCAAACCCTACTCCTTAAAGAATAAGATGCTCAAACTTGACGCGCATGGACATGCCGGTTTTAAGTTCCACCTGAACGTCATCACGAGTCACTTCTTTAATCGTAGCGGGAACCGGGGACTTGCCCAGCAATACTTTAACATTCTGCTCTACGGTCAGGGCCGCCGGATCCACCTTGCGGGGCTTGGGCTTTTTGGCGGCAGGCTTTTTGGCAGCCGGCTTGTCCTTGCGCGGACCAAACACTTTTTCCTTGCTTTCCTTGAGCGCGCCCCGGGCATGATCGACATGTTCCTGAGTCAGCTCGCCACAAGGTTCGCCGTCCAGATCTACCCGACTCTGTCCGGCCTTGAGGCCGTGCAGGTAACGCCAGCTGGAGGTGTACTGACGCAGCGCCGTGCGCAGCAGGGTCTTGGATACCTTGGGATCGTCGGTCAGACGGCTAGCCAGATCCTGAAAAATGCCAATTTTCAGCGGTTTGGCTTCGCCAGTCGCTACGAAGCACTGAGGGAAGCATTCGGCCAGGTAGGCGATAACTTCTTTACTGTTTTTCAATTTTTCCGAGTTTTCCATGAAATACCTTGGTGTAAGACCTAAGGGCGCAGCGCCCATTGAAACATTCATATTATAAAGCGCACGCAGACAAAAGCGACCCCGGCGTTACAGCAGCGGCAATACGGCGGCAACCCAGTGCCGTAAACCGGCTTCGTCTTCTTCATCAAAACGACCGTAAGTGGGGCTGTCGATATCCAGCACGCCCCATACCTCGCCGTCCCGACTCAGCGGCAGCACGATTTCTGCATTACTGGCACTGTCACAGGCGATGTGGCCTGAAAATTCATGTACATTGGCAATTCGCTGCACCTGACCGGTGGCAGCGGCGGTACCGCAAACCCCCTTGCCGACCGGAATCCGGACGCACGCCGGGTTGCCCTGAAAAGGTCCCAGCACCAGGGTGTCTTGTTCCCGCAGGTAAAAACCCACCCAGTTGATGTCTTCCAGTGCCAGATTAAGCAGGGCAGACAGGTTGGCGAGCTTGGCAATACGATTGGGCTCACCGTCGCACAGAGCCTGTGCCTGGGCGGTGAGGCTTTGGTAAAATGCAGATTTTTCAGACATAAAATACAGAGCACCGTAAAATTTTGCCTAACTTACCTGCCCTTTTCCCAAATGAAAACCCGATGATGGTGATTGATGGATAAAAAAAACCTGAATGCCCCGCTTTTACAGTGGCCGAACATCATTCGGATGATGCAGCGCCATCGCTCCCTGCTGATTAATGCGCATTTGTTTGCCCTGTGCGGAACCTTATTGGCGGTGCCGGTGCCGCTGCTGATGCCGCTGCTGGTCGATGAAGTGCTGCTGGACAGCCCCGGTCGTCTGCTGAGCGGGCTGGACTGGCTGCTGCCTGCCGCCTGGCAGACCGGGGTCGGCTATATTCTGGCGGTGCTGGTCATTACCCTGCTACTGCGCAGTCTGTCGCTGGTATTCAACATCATACAGGGCCGCCAGTTTGCGCGAGTGGCCAAACACCTGACCTTTCAGATCCGTCGGCGACTGGCGCGCCAGTTGACCCGAACCCCCTTGCGCGCCTTCGAGTCCATCGGGGCCGGCAGCGTCAGTTCGTATTTTGTCACCGATGTGGAAACCCTGGATAAATTTCTCGGCGAAACCCTGAGTCGCTTGCTGATCAGCATACTGAGCGTGGTGGGGACGGCGGTGGTACTGCTGCTGCTCAACTGGCAGCTGGGACTTTTTATTCTGCTGCTCAATCCGGTAGTGGTGTATTTTTCCAGCCGCCTCGGAGCCCGGGTCAAACATCTGAAGCGTAACGAAAACAGCGCCTTCGAGGTCTTTCAGCAGGCACTGGTGGAAACCCTGGACGGCATTCACGAAATTCGGGCGGCCAACCGCGAGCGTCACTATATGCTGCGGGTGATCGACCGGGCCCGCGGGGTCCGCGATACCGCCATCGATTACGCCTGGAAGAGCGAAGCCGCCGGTCGCGCCAGCTTTCTGCTGTTTCTGTCCGGGGTGGAGCTGTTTCGGGCCACCGGCATGATCATGGTGCTGTATACCGATTTGACCGTCGGCCAGATTTTTGCCGTATTCAGTTACCTGTGGTTCATGATGGGACCGGTACAGGACTTGCTCAACATGCAGTATTCCTTTTATGCCGCCACCGCCGCCCTCAAGCGCATCAACCGCATGCTGGTTCTGGGGGGCGAGCCGGAGCCGGTGGGCCGGGTCGATCCGTTCGAGGGCTGCACGACCTTGCCCATTTCGGTGAACGGACTCAGTTTTTCCTACAATGGCGAACGCAGGGTGCTGGATGATGTCAGCCTGCAGATCCGGGCCGGAGAAAAGGTCGCCCTGGTCGGCGCCAGCGGCGGCGGCAAGTCCACCTTTATCCAGCTACTGCTGGGCCTGTACCCGGCCGATACCGGCAGTATCTGCTTTGGCGGCGTCAATAGTCGGGATATCGGCTTTCCGACCATTCGTGAGCACGTGGCCACGGTATTGCAGCAGCCGGTGTTGTTCAACGATACTGTACGCTCCAACCTGAGCCTGGGCGATATGCATGACGACGAGGCGCTGTGGCAGGCATTGCGGGTGGCGCAACTGGATGAGGTGATCGCCGCCATGGAGCAAGGGCTGGATACCCAGGTAGGGCGGCGTGGCGTCAAGCTGTCGGGGGGACAGCAACAGCGGCTGGCCATTGCGCGCATGGTGCTGAAAAATCCGTCCATCGTGATTCTGGATGAAGCCACTTCCGCGCTGGATACCGAAACCGAGCAAAAGCTGCATCAGGCGCTGGCCGGCTTTTTACAGGGCAGAACCACCCTGATAGTGGCGCACCGGTTAAGCTCGGTGCGCCAGGCCGACAGAGTGTTGGTATTTGAAGACGGCAAAATCAGCCAGTCCGGCACCCATCACGAACTGCTGGAGCAGCCCGGTCTGTACCGCACCCTGTACAGCTAGCAGCGCGACATGAGGCGACAATAGTTCCCCCTTATGCCGCACTCAAACATAACGCCTGTGAGTTAAGCGTAAAACGGGACCCATTGACTTCCCACCGACACGCCGTAACCCCATCCCTGGGGGGCTCTGCTGCGCCATCCATGGCACAGAAGGTCGGCTTGAAAGCCAATCGTTCCCGTTAACTGAACGGTGTTGGCGTTCAAACAGGCGTTCAGGCAACGGCCTGAATATCGTCGTCATTCTCGGTAGCATGTGCGGCTTCAGACTTGTTCGCTGCCTTGTCGGCCTTTTTGGCCGGTTTCTTCTTGGGCCCACTCAGTTGATCCTGATGCTCAGCCAGGTACAGGGCCAGGGCTTCGCGGTCGGTTTCATTCAGGCTGACCGGGCCGTCGGCCAGCAGCTCGTCGAGGTGTTCGGCCAGATCGAGCAGGCGATCATAGGCGTCTGCGTCTTTTTTATTGGTAAACGTCATTTTATCGATTCCGTTTCTTACCACCAGGTACTGTATTGTGACTGCCATAACTGACTCCTTATCTGTATATAAATACAGTAATATTATGTCACGCCGGTTGCAAGACACAATAACGGCTTTATAGTAGGCCGCTCGATCTGCTGATTTAAACGGATTCGGGCAACTTTTTTGCCCGGTTTCTGGCGAGCGAGCGTATTCTGGCCGATAGTTTAATCGAAGTGTGCCTTCTTGGTGCCTTCACACTAGCGCACGGCTCAGTCAATGAGCCATTCCCCTAGGCCAGGTACATGGATTTGGTACCTGGCTTTTTTTGTTTGTCATTTTTGCTCATTGTTTAGCAGAAATGACAATCATTTTCTTATCACAACTTTTCTTATCACAACAGCAGGCTGGGAGCCGGGTTGTTGTCTCGGAGGAACCTGCTGCGTTATGTCATCCAGTGCCACCTTACCGCTGATTATTCTGCTGGGCGCCGTCTCTGCCCTCACCCCCCTGGCCATCGATATGTACCTGCCGGCCATGCCCGCCATCGCCGAAGCACTGTCCAGTAACTCCCATCGCGTGCAGGCGACCCTTGCCGCCTATACCGGCGGTTTTGCCCTCGGCCAGCTGTTGTTTGGTCCGCTTTCCGATGCCCGCGGGCGGCGACCGGTGCTACTGGGTGGCATGGTGATCTTCATGATTGCAGCCCTGCTGTGTGCGCTGGCCAACAGTGTGGAAAGTCTGACCTGGCTGCGGGCCGCCCAGGGCTTTGCCGGCGCCGCCTCCGCCGTGGTGGTACAGGCACTGGTGCGCGACTTGTTCAACCGGGAAGACTTTGCCCGCACCATGGCCTATATCACCCTGGTCATGACGCTGGCTCCCTTGATAGCCCCCATGCTGGGCGGTCATTTGGCCCACTGGTTTGGCTGGCGTTCCATTTTCTGGGTGCTGGCGGGTTTTACCGCCCTGATCGCGTTGATCTGCAGCCTGCGCTTACCGGAAACCCTGGCACCGGAGCATCGACAGCCGTTGCACCTGATGTCGATTTTACGGAGCTATCTGCGCTTGCTCGCCACCCGCCAGGCACTCGGCTTCATGCTCTGCGGCGCCTTTTCCTTCGCGGGCATGTTTGCCTTTCTCACCGGCGCCTCGTTTATCTATATCGAACTCTATGGGGTGTCTCCCCAGCATGTCGGCTATCTGTTCGGGCTTAACGTGCTGAGTCTGATGCTGTTTACCACGCTAAACGGTAAATGGGTTCGTCGACTGGGCTCGCGCACCATGCTGCGGCTGGCGCTGGGTTTGCAGCTGTTGGCCGGGATTTTGATGCCGATAGGGCCCTTGATGGGCTGGGGACTCTGGTCGGTGGTGGCGCCCATCATGCTTTATGTCGGCGTCATCTCCACCATCGGCAGCAACACCATGGCCAGTCTGCTCGGCAGCCTGCCCAATCTGGCGGGCACCGCCTCGTCATTGGCCGGCACCCTGCGCTTTGGCACCGCCGCCCTGGTGGGCGCCGTGGTCGCCGCCCTGCCCGACAGTTCGCCGCTGTATATGCTGGTGACCATGAGCGGCTGCGCCCTGATCTCCATGCTGGCCTATCGGCTGTTGTGCGATCGGGAGTAATGCCTGCTCCATTAACCCGCTTAGCTATTTCACTGCCTCTGGCTCATCGAACAAAGGGCCGCTCCGCCGACTCGCTCAGGCACCTCCCTGTGACGCTCAACACATGACATCCCTGTCATGTGATGGTCGGCGGAGCAGATCCCTTTGTTCTCCTTGAAGCTCCGGCATCACCCGTTGGCACCACCTACATGCAACTCGGTGTACCAAAGAGGCAACAGAGATCGGCTCCCACGACCGTGAAATGCCATGGCCGGAAAATGCTCCTGCCGTTCCGGCATTCCCGCCCTCCCTGGCAGTCAGACAGCATTTCCGAGCCCCCATGGGGCAGCTTGCTTCCGTAACGAGTTGTTTCAGCCTGACCAAACATCCAGTGAATGTTCGCAGCAGGCTGAAAAGCGAGTGGCAAGGCTAAATGGCGTGTCGTGGGAGGTGACTGTGTTGCCTCTGGTTGACGAAACTATGCCCTCATCATGATTATGTTTAATACTGATAGAAATAAAACGGGAAGCCTGCGCTTCCCGTTAATCCAGATTGATTAATCCAGGTTTATTTTGACGGTCCCTTGAGCAGCGCTTCTATGCTGCCCACCGCACCGAGTACGCTGCTGGCTTCATAAGGCAAGAAGATACGATCCCCTTCCTTGCCGATTTCCGGCAGCGTTTTCAGGTATTCCAGCCCCAGCAGATAGCCCACCACCAGTTGCGGCTCCAGCTTCTCGTTGCCGGCGGCCAGCACCTGATCGATGGCCTGGCGCTGACCTTCGGCCATCAGTATCGCCGCCTCCTTCTTGCCCTCTGCCACCAGAACGCTGGAGCGCTTCTCGCCTTCCGCCTTGGCGATGGCGGCTTCCCGTTCACCGCTGGCACGCAATACCAGCGCCCTGCGCTCACGCTCGGCCGCCATCTGCTTGCGCATGGCATCTTCGACTTCGGCCGGGATCAGTATGTCCTGAATCTCGACCCGGGTGACCTTGACGCCCCACTTGTTGCCCGCCTCGTCCATCACCAGCTGCAACTTGTCGTTGATTTCCTGACGCGACTCGAACAGCTTATCCAGTTCCATCTTGCCCATTTCCGAACGCAGGGAGGTTTTGGCCAGAATTTCGATGGCCTGGATCAGGTTCTCGGTCTGATAGACGGCCCGCTCGGGGTCGATGACCTGAAAATACAGGGCACCGTTCACGGTGACGCTGACGTTGTCGGCGGTGATCACCGACTGGCCGGGAAAGTCGAGCACCGTCTCGCGCCGGTCGATACGGGTTTCTTCCTGTACCACGGCGACGTTTTCCCCACCGATGGCCTGGTAGCGCCGCACCTTGATCGAGCGGGGTTTGTCCACGAAGGGAATGACCCAGTTTACCCCCGGGCTCAGGGTCTTGTTATAACTGCCGAGCCGTTCAATCACCACGGCTTCCGACTGCTGAATGATCATCAGGCCCTTGATGATCAACACCAGGATCAGGGCCGTAAACACCAGCGCTATCACTAACATCGCATCCATTGCAGTTCCCTCTTTAATCGATGATGGCGGTAATGCCATCGAAACGGCGGATCTCGACCCGATCGCCAACCGTTAATGTCGCTCCCGAGGCGCTGCGCACCATAAACAGGTCGCCCTCCAGTTTGAGACGAAAGTCACCGGACGCCAGCTGCACGATTTCTCCCTGCTGCCGGCGATTTTCGCCGGCCAGAAAACTGGTCCGCTGCGACGGTGCAAAGCGGCGAAACAGTCGCTTGAGCAGCGGCGCCAACAGCGCCGCCGCCAGCGCGAAGGTAAACCACTGCCAGGTGACGCCAACATCCAGCCAGGCGACCACCATGGCCGCCAGCGCCGCCAATCCAAAGGCAAAGGCGAAGAAACCGGTACCCAGTAACTCCAATAACAACAACAACAAGGCGGCAATCAGCCACCAATGCCAGGCAAGCAAGGCATCACCTCCAAAGATAAGACGCAATTGAAACTAGAGTTACTATAGGGGACAGACGGATAGAAAGGAAACAGGGAAAATAAAGCGTTAAGCCGTCAGCTGTAAGCGGTCAGCTACCGATCAAAAAAGTGTTTTGTATCTGCCACTTCAGTCGGCAGTCCCGCTTCTATATTAATGTGAGGTATAAAGTTCAAAACACCGAGTATTCAGACTCGGTGTTGTTTGTTTTCTTGGCTGATAGCTTATAGCTGACGGCTATGTAGCTTCAGCAACTGACCGGCTTAGCCAGCTTGAACAGTTCGAAGAAATTGGCGGTGGTCTGCTTGGCGACCGCCTCCACCGACACGCCCTTCAGCTCGGCGATAAACTCCGCCACAGTGCGGGTGTAGGCGGGTTCGTTTTCTTCACCGCGAAATGGTACCGGGGCCAGCCAGGGGGAATCGGTTTCCACCAGTAACCGCTCCAGCGGCAGTGCCTTGACTACTTCACGCAATGCGTCGGCGCTGCGGAAGGTAACAATGCCGGAAATCGAGATATAAAAACCCAGCTCGATGGCGGCTTCGGCCATCTCCAGCGATTCGGTAAAGCAGTGCAGCACGCCGCCCACCTTGTCGGCCCCGCCCCGGCGCAGAATATCCAGGGTATCTTCCTGGGCACTGCGGGTATGAATGACCAACGGCTTGTTCAATTCCACGGCCACGGCCACATGCTGTTCGAAGGACCGACGCTGCAGCTCGGCGGACTCCGGCGCATAGAAATAATCGAGGCCGGTCTCGCCGATGGCCACCACCCTGGGATGCGCCGCCAGCTGCCGCAACAACGCTGGATCATTGGGTTCATCGTCCTGATGCAGCGGATGCACGCCACAGGAGGCAAACACCTGGGGAAAAGGCGTTATCGCCTCCAGCATGGCAGGAAAGGATGACAAGCCGACGCTGATGCACAACATGTGATCGACGCCGCGGTTGGCGGCCTTGCGAACGGCCTCGGCCATGTCGCGGTGTTTTTTTCCGTAGTCGAGTTTGTCCAGATGGCAATGGGAGTCAACCAGCAAAACCGTCTCCTTTGAATAGATAGTGAGGGGAAAGACATGTGAGGGGTGAGGTGTAAGGGGCGAGGTGTAAGGGGCGAGCAGTACAAAACCCCTTACTCCTCACACTTCAACCCCTCACCTGGTATTAATCAACCAGTCATTGAGCCATTGGCCCAGTTGCAGGCCGGTATTTACCGGCCTGCCGGTGCCCGGCTGCAGGGTCTGGCGCAATTGCAACAGGCTGTTCAGCGCCTGAGTCAGTCGCTCCGGCCCATGTTGACTCAGCGTGCGGCACAGGGGTTCGCTGTCGGCCAGCCGCAACCCGGCCGGTGACAAACCCAGCGCCAGTTGCAGCGCATCCTGCAGCAGCATTTGCAACCAGAGCAGGTGCACCGGCTGCTCCAGCAGACCGCTTTGCACCGACGTCAGGGTTCGCGGCTGTTTGGCCAGCTCGACAAACTGCTGCAACAGCTCACGGCGCCGCCGATCGGTACCGGCAATCAGGTAATCGCGGGTGTTGAGCGGCGAGCCCTGGTTCACGTTCAGCGCCGCCAGGCTGGGATCCAGCCCCTGCCCGGTCAGCCAGCGCAAGACCACATCAGACTCGGGCACCGGTAACAACCACTGCTGGCAGCGGCTGCGAATGGTCGGCAGCAGTCGTTCGGGATGCGAGCTGGTCAGCAGCAGCGTCGCCTCGCCCGCCGGCTCTTCCAGGGTTTTCAGCAGCGCATTGGCGGCGGCTTCGGTCATTTTTTCCGCCTGCTCGATCACCGCCACCTTGCCATGGCTCAGGCGAGCACTTTCATTCAATACCTGGGTCAACTGGCGGATGGCATCCACCCCTATGCTACGTGCGCTGCCACTGATGACATGCAGATCCGAATGATTGCCGGCAGCCATCAGCTGACAGGAATGACAGTGCCCACAGGGGACGCCTTGCTCACCGGATGTATGATGGCCATCATTTGTATGTTGGCATAATAAGGCATGCGCCAATGCCTGCGCCAGTTCGCGCTTGCCCACACCTTCCACCCCTTTCAACAACAGGGCATGGCCCAGATGCTGCTGGCGGATAAGCGCGGTCAGTTGCTGCTGTTGACCACTTAGCCAGGGATACACAGGCGGCGCTCCAGGCAGGCAATGACCGCGACTTTTACCTCGGCTTCACTGTGGCCGGCATCTATCAGTTCGCAACGGGGGTTATCCTGTGCCAGCTCCAGGTAGCGGGCGCGAGTGCGCTCAAAAAAGCCCAACTGCTCCTGTTCGATACGGTCAAGCTCGCCCCGCACCCGTGCCCGCTCCAGTCCCTGTGCCGGATTGATGTCCAGATACAGGATCAGGTCGGGGCCGAAGTCCCCCAGCACCGCCTGCTTGATCTGGCTGATGAGCCCGGTATCGATACCCCGGCCCCCGCCCTGATAGGCCTGGGAAGACCAGTCATGTCTGTCCCCCACCACCCAGGTGCCCGCCGCCAACGCCGGCTGAATGCGGTTTTTTACCAGCTGTACCCGGGCCGCATACATCAGCAGCAGCTCGGCCTCCATGGTCAGCGGCTCTTCATGAACTTCCTTCACCAGGGTGCGCATCTTTTCGGCCAGCGGCGTGCCACCCGGCTCGCGGGTGCTCATTACCGAGAGCCCTCGAGCCTCGAGCCAGGCCACCACATGGCGCTGCACCGTGCTCTTGCCCGCCCCTTCGAGTCCTTCAATCACGATAAACTGGCTCATGTATTACCTTTTCAGAATATAACGACGAACGGCGTTATTGTGTTCGCGCAGCGTCTTGGAAAAATGATGGCGCCCCTCGCCCATGGCCACAAAATAATAGTATTTGCTGTCTGCCGGCTGCAGGGTGGCCAGAATCGCCTCCTTGCTCGGCATGGCAATGGGCGTGGGCGGCAGCCCATCAATCATGTAGGTGTTATACGGCGTGTGGGTCTGCAGATCCCGCTTGCGAATGTTGCCGTCGTAGTCTTCTCCAATGCCATAAATAACCGTCGGATCGGTCTGCAGCCGCATGCCACGGCGCAGGCGATTGACAAAGACAGAGGCGATCATCGGTCGCTCTTCGGCGATACCGGTTTCCTTTTCGATAATCGACGCCAGGATCAGCGCCTCGTAAGGCGTCTCGATGGGCAGGCCCGGTTGCCGGGCGGCCCAGGTGTCATCCAGAAAACGTTCCATCTCGTCATGGGCCCGCCGCAGAATGGAAATGTCGGTATCGCCCGGGGTATAGCTGTAGGTTTCGGGCAAGAACAGCCCCTCCAGCTTGTTCCGCTCCACACCCAGCTTGTTGGCCAGCTCGCCTTCGTCAATCTCGGCCAGTGTGGTCTTCATGTATTCCGCCCCCGCCAGCCGTTGCAACCAGTCACTCAGTCGCAGTCCTTCTACCAGCGTCACCTGCAGGCGATAGACATCGCCATTCACTATGGTCATCAGCGCATCACGCAGCCGAGTGCCCGGCTCGAACTTATAGGTGCCCTGGCGCACCGCCGCCAGCTCGGGATGAAAGCGCAACCACAGCTTGCGATGCAAGGCGGGCACCGGTTCGGCACTCAGGCGATTGATCAAATGGAAGCTGGTTTCTCCCCGGGCCACCACAAACAGCGGCTTGTCTGCCACCGTCGCCACCGTCTTCTGCTCCAGTTGCTGCCATTGCTGGTAGCCATATGCGGTTAGCCCGCCCAGTGCCAGTATCGCCAGCAGCAATACGCGCCCCAGCCATTTAGTCAGTCTGTTCATAAGCCTGCTGTAATTCTCTCGTCATCATGAAATCGGGATTAAAAACGCGTTCGCCAATCGCCGTGACCGGCACCACGCCCATCAGGGCATTGGTCAGCCAGACTTCATCGGCGGCCAGCAGCCGGGGTAAACCGGCATGGGTCACCGTCAGTCGTTCACCCAGTTGATCGACGCACCAGGCGCGCAAGGTACCGCAAACCCCGCCCATCGACAAATCCGGGGTATACACCCGTTCGCCTTCTCGCCAGAACAGGTTGGCGGTCACCGCTTCCATCACCCTACCCTCGGCGTCCAGCACCACCGCTTCCGGCCAGCCGTTCGCTTCCAGCTCGGCCTTGAGCATCACCTGCTCCAGGCGATTCACGGTTTTCAGTCCCGCCAGCAAGGGACTTTGCCCCAGGCGACCGGCACAGACGCCGATGGCGATGCCCTGCTGCCGCCATTGATAATAATGGGCGGGAAACGGCGAACGGTTCAGCACCACTGTGGTGTCGCCGCAGCCGGCGATGCCGTAGCCACGGGCACCCGGGCCGCGCACCAGGGTGATGCGCAACACTTCATCGTCGTCGTTCAACGCCGCCTGGGCCGCCGCATAAAGTGCGTTCCAGTCCGGCATCGGCATTTGCAGCCGGTGACAGGCAGCCATCAGTCTGGCCTGATGATAATGCCAGTGGCGTAACTGGCCAGCCTGGGCGTGAAGGGTACTGAAATGCCCGTCGCCCAGCTGCCAGGCCCGACTCAGGGCCGACAATGGATCCGTGTCTGTAAGAATGGTTTGCATGATCACCCAATAAAAAAGCCCGGCGCTAAGGCCGGGCTCGGGATTGGCCAAAAGGCCATTATATGCGTTTGAAAATCAATGAGCCATTGGTGCCGCCAAAACCGAAGGAGTTGGACAGGGCATACTCGAATTGACCTTTCTTCGCCTGGTTAGGCACCAGATCCAGATCGCACTCATCATCCGGGTTATCCAGGTTGATGGTGGGGGGCGCAATCTGATCACGCAACGCCAGCACGCTGAAAATGGCTTCCACGGCACCGGCAGCACCCAGCAGGTGACCGGTCATCGACTTGGTCGAGCTGATCATCAACTGATTGGCGTGAGCGCCGAATACCGTTTTCATGCCACGCAGCTCGGCCACATCACCCAACGGGGTAGAGGTGCCGTGGGCGTTGACGTATCCGATCAGCTCGGGCGCGATATCGGCATCCTTGATGGCATTGGCCATCGCCTTGGCGGCACCGCTGCCATCGCCGGGTGGTGCCGTCATGTGATGGGCGTCGCCACTCATGCCAAAACCAACCATCTCGGCATAGATGGTGGCGCCACGCGCCTTGGCGTGTTCATACTCTTCAAGCATCATCACACCGGCGCCATCACCCAGCACAAAGCCATCGCGCTCTTTGTCCCAGGGACGACTCGCCTTTTGCGGCTCGTCATTGCGCGTAGACAGAGCACGAGCGGCGGCAAAGCCACCCATACCCATGGTGGTGGAGGCTTTCTCGGTGCCGCCCGCCAACATGGCGTCGGCGTCACCGTAGGCAATCATGCGTGCGGCCAGACCAATGCTGTGCGTACCGGTAGTACAGGCGGTGGTCGCCGCAATATTGGGGCCTCGCAGACCCTTCATGATCGACAAATGACCGGACACCATATTGATGATGGTGGACGGTACAAAGAACGGGCTGAGTTTGCGAGGACCGCTGGCCATCAGGTTGGTGTGGTTCTGCTCTATCAGACCCAGACCACCGATACCGGAACCGATGGATACACCAACGCGGTCGGCGTTAGCTTCGGTGATATCAAGACCAGAATCGGCCATGGCCTGCAAGCCGGCCGCCACCCCGTACTGGATGAACAAGTCCATCTTACGGGCTTCTTTCTTGGCGATACCATGAGCTTCGGGATCAAAGTCCTTGACCAGGCCTGCGAATTTGGTGCTGTAGTCGGTAGTATCAAAGTGTTCGATGTTGCTGATGCCACTTTGGCCTGCCAACAGGGCCTGCCAGCTGGCATCGACCGAGTTACCGACAGGAGAGAGCATACCGAGGCCAGTCACCACGACTCTGCGTTTGGACACAGGAGCGTCTCCGAATGGGGGTTAAAACGGGGAAAGAACCGAAGTGGCGATAGCCACTTCGGTACAGGTTTATTATTCCTGGTTAGCGTTGATGTAATCAACTGCCGCTTTAACGGTAGTGATTTTTTCAGCTTCTTCGTCAGGAATTTCGGTGTCGAATTCTTCTTCCAGAGCCATTACCAGCTCAACGGTATCCAGGGAATCGGCGCCCAGATCATCAACGAAAGAGGCTTCAGACTTAACTTCTTCTTCTTTAACACCCAGTTGCTCGATGATGATTTTTTTTACGCGTTCTTCGATGTTGCTCATGACCAGTATTATCCTTTAGAAATACGCAAGTGCGTGTCGTTGCGGTAGTGTATTAAATTAACCGTAGTTTGCAAGACTATTTGAGTCTGGTCAAACCAGAAAAACTGCCAATAATGTCGCTATTTCCGTCAAATAGCTCCTAACTGCGGAGATTTTCATCACACCATGTACATGCCGCCATTTACGTGCAGCGTTTCACCTGTGATATAACCGGCCTCATCCGAAGCCAAAAAAGCCACGGCAGAGGCAATTTCTTTCGGGTCGCCCAACCGTTGTGTTGGAACCTGTGACAAGATACCGGCCCTTTGCTCTTCATTCAATGAACGTGTCATGTCGGTTTCAATAAATCCGGGCGCCACCACATTGACGGTAATGCCACGCGAAGCCACTTCGCGACCCAGCGATTTGCTGAACCCAATCAGTCCCGCCTTGGCAGCCGCATAGTTGGCCTGACCGGCGTTACCCATGGTGCCGACAACGGAGCCGATGGTCACGATACGGCCGTGACGTTTCTTCATCATGGCCCGCAGTACCGCCTTGGACAGACGGAACACCGAGGTCAGGTTGGTGTCCAGAATGTCCTGCCACTCGTCGTCTTTCATGCGCATCATCAGGTTATCGCGCGTGATGCCGGCGTTGTTGACCAGCACATCGATATCACCATAACGCTGCTTGATGGTGTCCAGCAGCTGATTCATGGACTCGACATCGGTCACGTTCAGTACCAGACCGGTACCATTGTCGCCCAGATAGGCACCGATCGCCTCGGCACCCTTTTCGCTGGTGGCGGTACCGATAACGGTCGCGCCACGGCTGGCAAACAGCTCGGCGGTTGCCCGACCGATACCCCGGCTGGCGCCGGTGACCAGTACCACTTTACCGGAAAAACTCATAGTGACTCCTTCGATTGTGCAAAGGGCTGGCAGAGCGAAGCACGCCGACACGCCATAAACCCCTCCCTGGGGGCTCGGACATGCCGTCCCTGGCATGTCACGGTCGGCTTAGCTGTCACTCTGCCATCCCTTATCAATTCTGCTGTGTATAGTTAAGCCTGTACTGCCGCCAGTGCCTGCTGCAGGCCGGCATCGTCGTTGACCGCTAGGCCCTCGACCCGCTTGTCGATACGCTTGGCCAGGCCGGACAACACCTTGCCCGGGCCGACTTCCAGCGCCAGGGTCACGCCCTGCCCCACCATGGCCTCCACGGTTTCGGTCCAGCGTACCGGACTGTACAGCTGACGTACCAGGGCGTCCTTGATGGCCGCCGCCGAGGTTTCCATCTTGACGTCCACGTTGTTGATCACCGGCACGGCCGGCTCGTTGAACGTCATCTCGGCCAGGGTCTGCTCCAGCTGCTCGGCAGCTGTTCGCATCAGCGCACAGTGTGAAGGCACGCTGACCGGCAGCGGAAGGGCGCGTTTGGCACCGCTTTCCTTCATCAGTACATTGGCCCGCTCTACCGCCGCCTTGTTGCCGGCGATCACGACCTGGCCGGGTGAATTGAAGTTCACCGCCGACACCACTTCGCCCTCTTCCGCCTTGGCGCAGTTGGCCACAATGGTGTCGTTGTCCAGACCGATAATGGCCGACATGGCGCCGGTGCCTTCGGGCACGGCTTCCTGCATCAACTGGCCACGCAATTCGACCAGTTTGACGCCGTCGGTCAGGCTCAGTACACCGGCACAGACCAGCGCCGAGTACTCGCCCAGGCTGTGACCGGCCATCACGGCCGGCTGGGCACCGCCCTGCTGTTGCCACAGGCGCCACAGGGCAACCGAGGCAGTCAGCAAGGCCGGCTGGGTACGCCAGGTCTTGTTCAGCTCTTCGGCCGGACCGCTCAGTACCAGCTCGGCCAGGTCGTAACCCAGGGCGCTGGACGCCTCGGCAAAGGTCTGCTTCACGATATCATGCTCGGCCAGCACGCCCGCAAGCATGCCCACCGCCTGAGATCCCTGTCCGGGAAAGGTAATGGCAAATGTCATTGTCTGTCCTTCTTTGAAAACGAATCCGTTTTAAAAAACAAGCCGGTCGTTAGAAGCGCACCAGGGCCGAGCCCCAGGCGAAACCGCCACCGAAGGCCTCCAGCAGTACCAGATGGCCCCGCTGAATACGGCCATCCCGCACGCCCTCGTCAAGCGCAATAGGCACACTGGCCGCCGAGGTATTGCCGTGCTTGTCGAGCGTGAGGATCACCCGCTCAATCGGCATGTTCAGCTTGCGGGCGGTGGCATTGATAATGCGGTAATTTGCCTGATGCGGCACCAGCCAGTCCAGCTCGGATTTGTCGATGCCGTTGGCGGCCAGGGTCTGGGTGACGATTTCACTCAGGCGCGAGACCGCCACCTTGAACACTTCGTTACCCTTCATGCTCATGTAGGCGTCCATCTCACTGCCGCTGACGCCGCGCTGACGCTGGGGCAGCTTGAGCAGCTCGCCGTAACGGCCGTCCGCATGCAGATGCGTGGACAGAATGCCCGGCTCTTCACTCGCGCCCAGTACCACGGCACCGGCACCATCACCGAAAAGGATGATGGTGGAACGATCGCCCGGCTCACACATGCGTGACAGGGCATCGGCCCCAATCACCAGGATGTGACGGGCCTGACCGTTACGGATGAACTGATCGGCCACACTCAGGGCATAGCTGAAACCGGCGCAGGCGGCGGCCAGATCGAATGCCGGAATGCCCGGCACGTCCAGCATGGCCTGCACTTCGCAGGCGGCGGCCGGAAAGGCGTTATCGCCACTGGTGGTGGCCAGCACTATCATGTCCAGCTGCTGCGCGTCTATGACGGCGGCGTCCAGAGCACGCAGGGCGGCGCCATAAGACATGGTGGCGACAGTTTCTTCTGCCCCGGCGATGCGACGTTCCCGGATTCCGGTACGTTCGACGATCCAGTCATTGCTGGTTTCTACCATTTGTTCCAGGTCGGCATTGGTGCGTACCGCTTCAGGCAGGTAGCTGCCAGTTCCCAATATTCTACTGTTCATAGGCGTTATCTTGCGTGACTGTCCCGTGGGGCAGTATCAAAACGATGCGCGATGCTCGCAGGCAGGTCATGTTCAATTTCGGAAACGGCCTGCAAGATCGCATTTAAGAAGGCAGGTGAGCCGGCACTCCCGTGGCTCTTGACCACACTGGCGCGCAATCCTATCAGACTTGCGCCGTTATACTGGTCGGGGTTCAGATGGGAAAGCCGCTTTTTTAACCAAACAGTCAATATTTTGCTTAAAAAACCGCGCTGTTGTCGCTGACCAAGCAACAGCCGTGCTACCCCTTCGCTGGTTTTCAAGGCCACATTGCCGACAAAACCGTCGCATACAATAACATCGACGCGACCGGAAAACAGCTCATCCCCTTCCACGTACCCGCTATAGTGCAACCCTTCTGTCTGCTGCAACTGTTGCAAACACTGCGCCGCCTCGCGAACCGACTCATTGCCCTTGTTGGCTTCCACGCCCACATTCAGCAGGCCGATGCGGGGCTGGCTGATGCCGAGGATATGTCGTGCCGCCTGCTCGCCCATCAGGGCAAACTGCACCAGTTGCCCGGCGCCGCAGTTAAGGTTGGCCCCCACATCCAGCAGCAACGCATAACCACCACCGGCCTGTGGCATCCGGGTGATCAGGGCGGGTCTGTCCACTCCGGGCAGGGTACTGAGTGTTTTCATCGCCATCGCCATCAAGGCACCGGTATTACCGGCGCTGACGCAGGCCTGCGCCCGCCTTGATGCCAGGGCATCAAGCGCGTTGCGCATGGAGGAGTCGGTCAGATGACGCAGGGCATAAGCGGCTTTATGTTCGTTTTCTACCTGCTGGCTGCAATACTGCACGCACACCCGACGATGGGAGTCCAATTGAAAGCGGCGTAACCAGGGAGAAAGCTCGGCCTCGAGGCCAAACAGAACCAGATTGAGATCAGGCAGAAGCGACAGTGCCTGCGCGGCGGCAGGCACTGTAACCGAAGGGCCATGATCGCCCCCCATCATATCTAACGCAACGGTCAGCTGCGGCAAAAGGCAACCCTTACTTGGCGATTACCTTTTTGCCACGGTAGAAACCGTCGGCAGTCACATGGTGACGACGATGCAGTTCACCGGTGGTTTTATCCACAGACAGAGCTGCGGTGGTCAGTGCGTCATGAGAGCGACGCTGACCACGACGAGAACGAGATACTTTACTCTTTTGTACGGCCATTTGACCTCACTCCTAAATCAGTTACTTACGTTTTAGTCCTTCCAGAACCGCGAAAGGATTCGGACGCTCTTCAGCGGTGGGGATCTCACCAAAGCTTTGATCAAACTTACCCTCGGAACACTGCTCATTTTCATGAGTCGGTATCTGCGGTAAGGCGAGGATTAATTCATCCTCGATGATCTCGGCCAGGTTGATTTCACCAATTTCATCCACTTCAATAGTGTCGTAATCTTCCGGTAGTTCAGGCGCCTCTGCGTTTGCACGTAGCGGCGTGTATGTAAATTCGGATTCTATAGTGGTATCAAACAGCTCATTGCATCTTTGGCACTGGAGCGACACCTGAGATCGGGCATGGCCCGACATCACGCGCAGCCCCTGGGCATCTGTACCAAAGTTCAGAGACACGTCGATATCACCATGGATACCTTGGGTTGAATCCTGCAGTCTGGGCATCAGAACAGCGGCAAACACACCTTGATATACAAGACGACTTTGCGCGCAGCGAGCGGGATCAACCTTAATGGGCAACTTTACCTTTTCCATAAGGCGCGCATATTATAGCGACGGGCCTTCGGAGTCAAAGAGAAAAGCAAACTGAGCGCGAATAAACGGCAAGCATTCGAGTCCTGCCCGTGACGTCACCGCCTGCGACGATTACAATGCCAACCCTCTTATTTTACTGCCTAAAACAGGCTCGGGTGCCCATGGCCAGAATTATCCTCGCCTCTTCTTCCCCTTACCGCCAGCAACTGCTGCGCAAGCTGGGGCTGGACTTTGAAAGCTGCAGCCCGCACATCGACGAAACACCCCGGCCCGACGAACCGGCAACGGCGCTGGTGCAACGGCTGGCCGAGCAAAAGGCCCACGCCGTCGCGACCCGGTTTCCTCAGGGGCTCATCATCGGGTCGGACCAGGTGTGTGTCAATCAGGGCCAGATCCTGGGCAAGCCCGTTACCCGGGATCGCGCCAAAGCACAACTACTGGCTGCCAGCGGGCAACGCATCACCTTCTATACCGGTCTGGCAGTGCTGGATGCAGCAAATGATCGCCTGCATTCGATGGTAGAGCCGTTTTCGGTGGTATTCCGTTCGTTGAGCGAGGCGCAGATCGAGCGTTATCTGGACCGGGAACCGGCGCTGGACTGCGCCGGCGCCTTCAAGTGTGAAGGCCTCGGCATCAGTTTGTTCGAACGGATGGAAGGTCGCGATCCCAACAGCCTGGTCGGCTTGCCGTTGATCGCCCTGGTGGAACTGCTGGGTCGTTTTGAGGTGGAAGTGCCGTGAGGTGTGAGGTGTGAGGTGCAAAACATCATATTTGCAGGCCGGTTTTACTCCTCACGCTTTACGCCTCACTCCTTACTGAATATTTAAAGCCAACGGGGCAAATGGCGAATGTCATCGATTAGCGCCAACGGAGTATGTTGGCATAATTTTTTACTATCATGCACACCGTAGGTCACGCCGATTCTGTCCATGCCGATGGCTTCGGCCATCGCCAGATCGTAGCTCGAATCCCCCACCATCACCGCATCGGCCGGGTTGAGCTTCAGCTCGTCCAGAATTTGCTCCAGCATCAAGGGATGGGGTTTGGACTGAGCCTGATCCGCGCCGCGCAGGGCGTGAAAATAGGCGCCGAGATCGGTTTCTGCCAGCACCCGATCCAGCCCCACTCGCTGCTTGCCGGTGGCAACGGCCAGCCGGTAACCATTACCATGCAAGCCCTTGATGATGTCCGCCGCGCCGGTAAACAACGGCGATGGCGTCTCGTTCAGTTCCAGATAATGACGGCGATACGCCGCCAGCAGGGCGGCCTCTTCCACCGCCGCCAACGAGCCGAACAACAACGGAAAGGCCTTGTGCAGACTCAACCCGATAATGTCACGCACCGCCGCCGCCGTGGGCACGGCCAGGACACAATCCTGCGCCGCCGCCTGCATGCTGGACACGATGCGTGCCACCGAGTCCATCAGGGTGCCGTCCCAGTCGAAAATCACCAGCTGATACTTCATGATTGCGCCATCCGGGTCAGCAGTTTTTTCAGCGCCGGCTCCAGGGGCGCTTCCAGCACCATGCTCTCTTCGCGCCCAGGGTGGAAGAAACGAATACGACAGGCATGCAAAAACAGCCGCTTCAGCCCCATGCCGCTCATCTTCTGATCAAACAGCTGATCGCCGTACTTGTTGTCACCGGCAATCGGGTGCCCTGCATGCAGGGTATGTACCCGGATCTGGTGAGTACGTCCGGTCACCGGACTACACTCGACCAGGGTCGCGCCGGTAAACTTCTGAATGATGCGAAAACGGGTTTCCGACGGTTTGCCTTCCTTGTCAACCCGTACCACGCGCTCACCCGAGGCCAGCTCGTTCTTCTTCAAGGGTGCCTTCACCACCTTCTGATGGGGCTGCCACTGGCCGCGTACCAGGGCCAGATAATGCTTGTCCATGGTCTTTTCGCGCAGTTGCTCGTGCAGGCTGCGTAACATGCTGCGCTTCTTGGCCACCAGCAGAATACCGGACGTATCCCGGTCCAGCCGATGCACCAACTCCAGAAACCGCGCCTCGGGCCGTAATGCCCGCAGGCCTTCAATCACGCCAAAGCTCAGGCCGCTACCGCCATGTACCGCAATACCCGAGGGCTTGTTCAGTACGATCAACGCATCGTCTTCATAGATGATGGCCGCATCGAGCGACTGCACCTGATTCAGTTTGGCCGATGGCAGCGTATTCTCGCGTTCCGCCACCCGTACCGGCGGCACCCTAATCACGTCGCCGGCCAGCAGCTTGTATTCCGGTTTGATGCGCTTTTTGTTAACTCTTACCTCGCCTTTGCGCAAAATTCGATAAATCAGGCTTTTGGGAACGCCTTTAAGCTGAGTCCGTAAATAATTGTCAATGCGCTGCCCTTCATGCTCAGCCTCGATGGTGAGCAGCCGCACGCTGTGTTGTTCTTGTTTCATGGCCGTTATTCTAACACCAGCCAGTGTGCTTTGGCTGCAAAAAAGGCGTCTTGCTAAGGCTGCGGTTAAAGTGTGATAATGACTCCGTTTTTCGTGCTTTCCGGGATCGGAGGGCGCACTCTGAATACCTCTGATTTTCCGTTTTATTCGCGACCTTTGGGCTCCCCCCTTAACGTGAAAGACACCTGAATATGCGCCTCATGCGTACCCAGCCGGGAGGCTGTAACCATTACGCTCACAGACTCGAGGCCGGTGTCCGTCGGAATAACACGGTCAAGCCAGGGGAATACCAACACTGTAGAAACAGTAAAAACTTAATAAAAAAGAGTACTCAATGAAAAGAATGCTAATCAACGCAACCCAGGAAGAAGAGTTGCGTGTAGCCCTGGTAGATGGGCAAAAACTATACGACCTGGATATTGAAAGTCCCGGCCACGAGCAAAAAAAAGCCAACATCTATAAAGGCAGGATCACCCGGGTAGAACCCAGCCTGGAAGCCGCCTTCGTCGACTACGGTGCCGACCGCCACGGTTTTCTGCCACTCAAGGAAATCGCCCGCAACTACTTCCCCGCCGGTTACAGCTATCAGGGCCGCCCCAATATCAAGGAAGTGGTCAAGGAAGGTCAGGAAGTTATCGTTCAGATTGATAAGGAAGAGCGTGGCAATAAAGGTGCCGCCCTCACCACCTTTATCAGCCTGGCCGGTTCTTATCTGGTACTGATGCCCAACAATCCCCGTGCCGGTGGTATCTCTCGCCGCATCGAAGGGGACGAGCGTACCGAGCTCAAGGAAGCCCTGGCTCACCTCAAACTGCCCGACGGCATGGGTCTGATTGTGCGTACCGCCGGTGTCGGCAAAACCGGCGAAGAGCTGGAGTGGGATCTGCACGTGCTGCAGACGCACTGGTCCGCCATTCAGGAAGCCGCCGAAGGCGGTAGCGCCCCGTTCCTGATCCATCAGGAAAGCAACGTCATCGTGCGCGCCATTCGCGATTATTTGCGTCGCGATATCGGCGAGATCCTGATCGACAATCCGGTGATTTTCGAGCGCGCCAAACAGCACATCGAACTGGTTCGCCCCGACTTCGTCAACCGGGTCAAGCTGTACGAGGGCGACGTGCCCATGTTCAGCCACTACCAGATTGAAAGCCAGATCGAGTCGGCCTTTCAGCGAGAAGTGCGTCTGCCTTCCGGCGGCAGTATCGTTATCGACCCGACCGAAGCGCTGACCAGTATCGACATCAACTCCTCGCGCGCCACCAAGGGCGGCGACATCGAGGAAACCGCGCTGCAGACCAACCTGGAAGCGGCCGAAGAAATCGCCCGTCAGCTGCGCCTGCGTGACCTGGGTGGCCTGGTGGTGATCGACTTCATCGACATGACCCCGGTACGCCATCAGCGCGAGGTGGAAAACCGCCTGCGCGACGCGGTACGCCAGGACAGAGCCCGCATTCAGCTGGGCCGTATTTCCCGCTTTGGTCTGCTGGAAATGTCCCGACAGCGTCTGCGTCCTTCCCTCGGCGAGTCCAGCACCCACGTGTGCCCGCGCTGTCTGGGTCAGGGCACCATTCGCGACAACGAATCGCTGGCACTGGCCATACTGCGCCTGATTGAAGAAGAAGCGCTCAAAGACAACACCGGGCAAATTCATGCCCAGGTGCCGGTTGATGTGGCCGCCTATCTGCTCAACGAAAAGCGCAAGTCCATTGCCGGGCTGGAAAATCGCTACAAGGTAGAGATTTACATCATTCCCAACGAACAGCTGGAAACGCCACACTTCGACGTGGCCCGGGTTCGCAGCGGGGAAGAAGAAAATGTTTCCAGCTTTGCGCTGAAAACCACCGTTGAAAAGCCGGCCTACAGCCCCCGCCAGGGCACGGCTGCCGCCAAGAGCGAGCAACCGGCACTGCAGGGCTTTACTGCTCCCGCACCTGCCCCGGCTCCCACTCCGGCGCCGGTTGCGGCCAAAGCCGAAGCGGCCGCTCCCGTTGCTGCCGAGCCTGGCCTGTTGAGCCGCATGTTCTGTGCCCTGAGCAGTTGGTTCAAGGGAACGACCGAGCCTCAGCCAGCCCCAGCGCCGACCCCGGTCGAAAAGCCGGCCCGTCAGTCACGCAATCAGGATCGCAATCAGGATCGCAATCAGGATCGTAACAGCGAACGCAATCAGGAGCGAAACAGCGAGCGCCGTGACCGTGGCGATCGCCGTAACACCCGCAACAACCGCAGACCGCGTGATGAAGAGCGCAGCAATAAAGCCGCTCCGGCCGCAGCCGAGGCTCAGTCACAACCGCAGAGCGAGGCCAAGACCGACCGGCCGCGTCGTGAACGTCGCAAGCCGCGTCGCGAGCAGCCTCAACAGCAGCAGCAAAAAGAGACTGCCGCCGCAGAGCAGGTGCAGACCCCGGCTCCACAGCAGCAACAGCCTCAACAACAGCAACAGCCTGCTCAGGAAATCGAGCAGAAAGAACAGGCCGTTGCCGAGCGCCGTCAGCGTCGCAAGATGCGTAAGCAGGTACGCATTGGCAGCGAAGCCCGCCAGACGGATGCCGCCACAGAGCAGGCCGAGCGTCCGGCGCAACGTCAGCCCAAGGCAAAACAGGAGCCCGTTGCAGCACAGAGCGTCGCAGACAAGCCCGCGACTCACCACCAGCGTGGTGGTGCCATGCCCAAGCGCAAACGCATCAACGAAGACAGCCGTCGTCGCCGTCGTGAGGACAGCATAGCTGCCCTGATTGCCGCTCAAGGTGAAGAAAAGTGGGTTGCATCACAAACCGCCGACACGGAAGCGGCACCGGCGAAACAAGCCGCCCAGGCCGAGGTGGAAACCCGCCCTGCGGCAGTCGCGCCACAACAGGAAGCACCCAGGACAGAAGCCGTCGAGCCCAAGGTTGAAGCCGTCGAGCCCAAGGTTGAAGCCGTTGAGCCCAAGGTTGAAGCCGTTGAGCCCAAGGTTGAAGCCGAAGCGCCCAAGGTTGAAGCCGAAGCACCCAAGGCAGCAGCCGAAGCACCCAAGGCAGCAGCCGAAGTGCCTAAAGCCGCAGCCGAAGCATCCAAGGCAGCAGCCGAAGTGCCTAAAGCCGCAGCCGAAGCGCCCAAGGCAGCAGCAGAAGCGCCCAAGGTAGCAGCCGAAGCACCCAAGGCAGCAGCCGAAGCACCCAAGGCTGCAGCCGAAGCGACCAAGGCAGCAGCCGAAGCGCCCAAGGCAGCAGCCGAAGCGCCCAAGGCAGCAGCCGAAGCACCCAAGGCAGCAGCCGAAGCACCCAAGGCTGCAGCCGAAGTGCCTAAAGCCGCAGCCGAAGCGCCCAAGGCAGCAGCCGAAGCGCCCGAGGCAGCAGCCGAAGCGCCCAAGGTAGCAGCCGAAGCACCCAAGGCAGCAGCCGAAGCGCCCAAAGCCACCGCCTCCGGCCTGTACTCCCGTGCCCGCCAGGCCTCTGCGCCCATGGTCAAGCCGACCGTAGTGGCACAGCCGCCTTACGTTAAGCCGGAGTATCCGCCGCTGCAGCGTCAGGCCGTTACTACCAGTGGCCGTCAGGCCGGTAGCAGCGCGGCTCGCAACACCGCCTCGGCCCCCATGGCCAAACCCGAGTAACACTTACTCCACGAAAAAAGGCTCCTTCGGGAGCCTTTTTATTGTCTGAAGTTTTTATTCTCAGTCTTTGCTTAACCGGGCCAGCAAGCCCGTACAGGCCGACTCCACCAGATCCAGTACCCGCTCAAAACCCTGCTCGCCACCATAGTAGGGATCCGGCACTTCCTGCTCGGCTTCGGGGGAGAAGCTCAGCAACAGCCGGAGTTTGTGCTCATGTTCAGGCGGACACAACAACCGAAGATCGGCCATATTACTGTTGTCCGCCGCCAGTATCATATCGAAGCTCGCAAAGTCTTCGACCGTTACCTGTCGTGCCTGGATACCGCTGAAATCATATCCCCTGCGCTCGCCCGCCGCCCGAGCCCGACTGTCGGGTGTCGCGCCGCTGTGATAACCGAGCGTTCCCGCCGAGTCGATGGTTATCTCTATTCCCGCCCTCAACGCCTGCTGGCGTAACACCGCTTCGGCAGTAGGCGAGCGACAGATGTTGCCCATGCAGACTATGAGCACACTAAGTTTTTCATTATTTTTCAGATGGTTATCAGTCATTTCGGGCCTATTCTCAGGTTTAACGAGTGAAGATTAATATCTTTAAATTCAGAAACTTACTGATCATTTTGGGGAAGATTTCCGTCAATACAATAACTCAATTGGATCTCAACCTTTCACGCAAAAACACGGAGATACAAGTTAAACAGCTGAAATTAAAAAAAACATCCAGAAGACCGCCCACTACATTGTATTCCACGGCGAAAATGTCAGGCGATTCTGCTCCCGGCTGATGGCAACCGGTACGCACGGACTCATGCAGAAGTGCTTATCGCACAATCTGAAATCGCCAAGTATAGTTGAGACATGGACAGACATCGTCAGTGCACAGGCGGGGCTTTGATTGAGATAGGATATATCACGTACTCCCGAGTTGAATGCTGACGACTGCGTAACCTTGATTGAACTGTCCGGCAGCCACAACACCCCGGTCACAAGCCGTCTGAACGCCGACACCAGAATACAAGGAAGCCCGAGCATCATGCCCCGAACCGAGCCCCATACCGACCTGGTCGAATTCATCCGTACCCACCCGCGCCTGCTGGTGCTGACCGGTGCCGGCATCAGTACGGACTCCGGCATTCCCGACTACCGCGATCAGCAAGGTGAGTGGAAGCGCAAGCAACCGGTGCAACACCCGGACTTCATGCGCTGCGAGCACACCCGAAAACGCTACTGGGGCCGCAGCCTGATCGGTTGGCCGGTGATGCGCGATGCCCACCCCAATCCGGCGCATCAGGCCCTGGCACGACTGGAGCAACTGGGTCATATCGACCTGCTGGTCACCCAAAACGTGGATGGACTGCACCAGCGGGCCGGCAGCCGCAAGGTAGTCGACCTGCATGGCCGCTCAGATCAGATTGTCTGCATGAGCTGCAACTATCGCAGTAGCCGCGACGAATCACATCAACGCAGTGCCGAGCTGAACCCGGATTACACCCGTTACCGCGCCGCCACGGCACCGGATGGCGATGCCGATCTGGAAGTGGATTTCAGCGGTTTCCACGTTCCTGGATGCGCTCAATGTGGCGGTATCCTCAAGCCGGATGTGGTCTTCTTCGGCGATAACGTCCCCAGGCTGCGTGTCACCGAGTCACTGGACGCACTTCAAAACGCAGACGCTCTGCTGGTGATCGGCTCCTCATTGATGGTCTACTCGGGCTTTCGCTTCTGCCGCCGAGCCAACGAGTGGAACAAGCCGATCGCCGCCCTGACATTAGGCAAAACCCGAGCCGATGAATTACTCAGCCTCAAGCTGAATGCGCCCATCACACCGGTACTGCAAGCGGCTCTCAAGGAGCTCGCCGCTCCGCTAGACGGTTACTTACTCAACCCTAACCCGGGCAAATTCCCCTGAGAGATCCCCTCATTTTCATCGATGGCGATTTGAATACGGATGTTGGCATCAGGACCCGGTACCGGTTTGTGGTTTCCGCCCTTCACATCAAGGGTTGATACAGATCAATATGTTCGAGGTTTCCTTACAATAACTTAGGCATCCTTATGGATAACTCAATCAAGGAAGAAAATCGTATGTATCCGCTTTTGCTCAAGGCACACTTGGCGCTTATTTTACTGGGCTTTTTAAGTTTTTTGCTGCGTACCTACTGGGGTATCACCAGCTCGGTATTATTGAAGAATGCATTGGCATTTAAAGTTCATAAATTGTTGACCTTGCTGATGCTGGTCAGTGCCTTGGCCTTGTGCCTGGCTATAGACCAATACCCCGTCACCGATGCCTGGCTAACCGAGAAACTGATTCTGCTGGTTGCCTATGTGGCCTTTGCCATGATGGCATTCAGGCCTGCTGCGCTTGCCGGGCAACGCTACCTGTTTGCAGGGGTAGCCTGTGGCTTGTTTGCTACCATGCTGTTTATTGCCAAAACCCATTCGCCCCTGCTGTTAGGGTGAAAGGTGGCGTTGTTTCCTAAAAGAGTTTTTCACTATTTGATAGTGCTGAAGTGCATGCAAACAACTTGTTCTAACTTATGGTTGTACATTTTCAGTGCTGGCCACCGTGACTTATTCTGATTTAAGACGCAAAGTAGCGCATGTGTGTTTTTAGGAACAGATAAGTAATGCTGCATAACAGGTGTGGTTCTGTCGTCATTCCCGCGAAGGCGGGAATCCAGGGCCAGTGGCGCAGATTTGTCAGCCTGCGCTTCTCCTGCAAAGACACTGGACCCCCGCCTTCGCGAGGGTGACGAGAAAGAAAAGCTAGCCCCAGTATCCACATCAGTTATGAGATATTACTTAGTTCTCTGAGTCAGCAAACAACGCCCTGGGCCGAGAGTTCTCTTCGAATGATGTCAGCTCCTGCACTCAGGGCATTCAGCTTGCCTCTTGCTACCCCACGAGATAAGGGGGCCATGCCACAGTTGGTGCAAGGGTAGAGCTTGTCGGCATCGACATACTGCAACGCTTTGCGCAGCGTGTCGGCCACTTCCTCTGGCGTCTCGATGCGATTGGTTGCAACATCAATGGCCCCTACCATCACCTTTTTACCCCGTATCAGTTCAAGCAGCTCTATCGGAACATGGGAGTTATGACATTCTAACGAGATAATATCGATATTGGACTTTTGCAGTTTGGGAAAGACCTCTTCATATTGTCTCCACTCGGAACCCAACGTCTTTTTCCAATCCGTATTGGCTTTAATGCCGTAACCGTAGCAAATATGTACGGCAGTTTCACATTTAAGGCCTTCAATTGCTCGTTCCAAAGCAGCAATCCCCCAATCATTTACCTCATCAAAAAACACATTAAAGGCAGGCTCATCAAACTGGATAATATCAACACCTGCGGCCTCCAGCTCTTTGGCTTCCTGATTGAGTATTTTGGCAAACTCCCAGGCCAGTTTTTCACGGCTTTTATAATGATCATCATACAGCGTGTCTATCATGGTCATGGGGCCAGGCAGGGCCCATTTGATGGGTTTCCTGGTTTGCTGGCGTAAAAACCTGGCATCGTCAACAAACACCGGCTTCTGGCGACTGACTGCACCCACAACCGTCGGAACACTCGCATCATAGCGATCACGAATTTTAACGGTCTGACGTTTTTCAAAATCAACACCGTCAAGGTGCTCGATAAAGGTAGTCACAAAGTGCTGACGGGTTTGCTCGCCATCGCTGACAATATCAATACCGGCATGCTGCTGCTCTTGCAAAGACACACGCAGCGCATCCTGTTTGCCGTCGATAAGCTCTTGACCTTGCAGCTTCCAGGGTGACCAGAGGGTCTCGGGTTGTGCCAGCCAGGACGGTTTGGGCAAGCTGCCCGCAGTGGAAGTAGGTAATAATTTTTTCATCATAAATTCCGTTTCTGTTCTCGTTAATGTTCAGGCGCTTGTTTTATTATCAGGCGTAGTTGGCAGACCACTGCTCAAGAATCGCCTTGTATGGCTTGATAAAGTTCTCTTCGGCCAGTTTGCCCTGCTTGATGGCCAGCTGGCTGCGCTCTTCTCGATCATAAACAATCCGAGTTAATGAATGATCTGCTTTCTTCAGATTAGGTTTATATATTTTTCCTGCCACAGCGTTGGCATTATATATTTCAGGCCGATAAATTTTTTGAAACGTTTCCATGGTGCTGATGGTACTTATCAGCTCAAGATTCGTATAATCGTTCAGCAAGTCACCAAAAAAGTAAAAGGCCAGAGGTGCAGCGCTATGTGGCGGCATAAAGTAGCGAACTTTCAGGCCCATCTTCTTGAAGTATTGCTCCGTTAAAGAGGTTTCATTGGGCAGATACTCGACACCCAATATGGGGTGATGATTTTCAGTCTGGTGATAGGTCTTGTTATCGGAAACACTCAGGCAGATCACCGGCAATTTGGCAAAATGCTGCTGATAGGTGTTCGAATTCACAAAGCGCTTGAACAGCTTGCCGTGCAGATCACCAAATTTTTCCGGAATGCTGAAACCGGGCTTGCCCTTGTTGTGCTCCAGCAACAAAACGCTGAAGTCATAGTCCCGCACATAAGAGGAGAAGTTATTGCCTACAATGCCTTCTGTGCGTTGCCTGGTTTTGTGATCAACAATAATGGTTTTCAGCACTTCAATAGTAGGAAAGGTATGCGCCTTGCCTTCATTGTCGATATCCATATCAACAGAGATGATTTCCAGCTCAACGGAGTAACGGTCTGCTTTGGGGTTATCCCAATTTACCAGAGCATTGAAACGATTGTTAATCATCGTCAAGGCATTGCGCAGATTTTCCTGACGGCTCTCTCCCCTGGCCAGGTTGGCAAAGTTGGTCGTGGCACGCGTACTGTCTGCGGGTTGATAATTTTCATCGAAAGCAATGCTGTTTACAGCAAATTTGACGTCGTTACTCATAATGTTGTTCATCCATTTGTTGAGATAAAGCCTGAATCTGTTCCCTGCCCGTTCTGGAAGTCCAGACATCTAGAGCTAAGCCTAGGTATGTTATACAGGGCCCATTTCATGAACAAAAATGATTTTATCTCATCAATAGATGAATATTATTCATGATTTATTGTAAGGTAAGGCTCATCCGGCAAGCAGAGTGCCGGCTTAGGAGACGCTTGCCACCGAGTTGTTACCGAATGTTCTGAGCCAGAGCAACGAAGTCACTCAGGTAATTGATCTGTTCTTCGCCTTTGCGCATTCCCAAAAAAATCTGCTTTTTAATCCCATCTTGACCGAACCGAAGGCTTTTAATGGCCATTGTTTTGGCGAATTCATCCACTAACCAACCAGGCAATGCACAGACGCCTCTGCCTGCTGCCACCATTTGCAACATTATTTCCGTAGTCTCAATTGTCTTGTGTTTTTTGACCGTGCATTTTGCGGGGTTTAAAAACTGGCTGTAAATATCCAGCCGTTCAGGCTCTACCGGATAGCTAAATAACACTTCTTCATTCAGCTGTTCCGGCATGATCGAGCTTTGCATGGCAAGGGGGTGAGATGATGAAACGACGAGTCGATGTTCATAGTCAAATACCGGTATAAACGTCAGATTGGGTTTATACAAGGGATCAGGCGTGACCAGGATGTCTATTTCATAGCTATGCAGGGCACCCAGACCACCGAACTGAAACTCCTGCTTGACGTCAATATCAACGTTTGGCCACTTTTCAAGATAAGGCTCAATCACTTTTAACAGCCATTGATAGCAAGGGTGGCATTCCATGCCGATGCGAAGTGAACCCATTTCACCTTTCGCCATCTGAGACAATAGAAGTTCGGTGTGTTTAAATTGCGGCAATACCCGACCGGCAAGCGTCAGAATTTGTTCACCCGCATTGGTCAGGCGCAAGTTTCTACCTTCTTTTTGCCAAACAGGTGTTTTGATCTGACCTTCTAACTTTTTGATGCTGTGACTCAATGCAGACTGGGATAAATTTAACGATTCCGCCGCCTGGGTTAAGGTTCCCTGCTCTTTTATTGCTGCCAGTACTTCAAGGTGAAACCGCTCCAACATGATTTAACTCCGGTCTTTAGCACTCAATTTCATGAATATAATTCATGACTTATTGAAAATATATTATTATTTTCAATATTTAAATGTCGCCTATGCTCACCATCCAGACATTCAGAGCCTGTTTTTCGACCTTTACAGGGCAACCAACCAGATCAGTTAGTTTGACAGATTAATATAAGGAGATCGTAAACAGGCGCTAAAAACGACCATACGGCGAGGCGCTCGCTGGTGATAGTCGTAAAGGTAAAATGAAAGGGGAATATCAAAAGAGGAAGTAAATAAACCGTCGCTTTGGCCTTTAAGGGGCTCACAGGGCGTGAGCGCAGGCCAAAGCGACGGTGATCGGCAGGTCGGTTACAGACCCAGTTTGTCGAGCAGGCCCGGCAGTTTATCGCCAAGCTTGTCGCCCAGTTGGTCGCCGAGCTTTTCGTTCAGCTTGCGCTTGACTCGCTCCGCTTCCTTGTCGGCCTTTTCGCGCAGGTAAAGGTCGAACACCTGCTGCAGATCCAGGCTGTACTTCGGCTGCTGGTAGCTGCCGCTGATGCGTACCGGCAGTATGATGTTCTTCAGCTCGCTCAACTCCTCCCCGTCCTGGCCCTTGAGGCTACCGACGATGGCGGTGTTGAGCAACACATCGAGCGACTCGTCAAGCAGGTTGGTTTCTCCCTCGCCATCGATGCGCAACAAGGGGGACGCCATATACAGGTTCTCGGTGCTTACCCGGCCTTTGCCGATGGCAAAATCGGCGGTCAGGGCGCTGAAGTCGGTTTTCTCGACGGCCTCTTCCGCCGGCAACGGCAGTCCCTTTACCCTGGCGTGGGCCCGACGGATCAGCGCCGCGATATTCACCCCGTTCAGGGCGCCATCGGCCACTTTAAGCGCGGAGGTTCCCTTTACGCTGCGTTTGATGGCATCGCTGGTCAGGCCACTGCCACGCAGGTCAAACGTCAAATCCGCCCGCCCCTCCAGATAGTCGATACCCGCCGCTGCGGTCAGCAGCTCACGGGCATTAACCCCGGTCAGCGTTTTCTGTACCAGAAAACGCACCGGATCGGTATTGACGTCCAGTTCGCCCCTGGCTTCAATCTTGCCTTCATATAACCGGGCCTGCACCCGATCGAGCTTTACCTTGCCCTGATCGATGTTGACCTTGATATCAAGCTGCTCCAGCTCGATTCCCTGCACCAGTACCTTGTCGGCGGCCAGCTGGCCCTCAACCTTGATGCCCTTGAGCGCCGACAGATCCGGCTCATCGGCCGCACTGGCAGAAGGCAGTGTCGACGCCGGCGCCGCCGCACTGACCACCTGTTCATCGGCGGTCGCCGCGACCGGCGTGGACCGCCATTCGGCCTGCAACGCATCCACATCCAACAGCGCCGTGTTCAGGTTGAAGTGCAGCTCGGGAATGGCACTATGGCGCAGCGACAGTTCACCCGTTGCATCCAGCGATCCCAGTTTCAGCGTCATGTCGCTGAACTCGGCCAGTTTGCGGTCCAGTACATAGGCCAGGTTACCTTCCAGCCGCAGCTGCTTGGTACCGGGAATGGCACGACCGGTGGCATCGAGGTCGAGCTTGAGATCATCCAGTCGCAGGCGGTCGAATTCCGGTGCCAGCCACAACTGACCGGTCGCATCCATATTGGCCTGTACCTCGTCACTGAACAGATTACCGGACAGACTCAGGGGTACCGCCTTGCCGGGAGCAAACTCGTCAAGCTTGACGTTGACCCGGTTGAGGCGGGTCAGGGTATTATTCGCTTCGTTCTGCACCACGATTTCGGCATCCACCACCTGCACACCGGCCAGGCTGATGCTCATCGGCTGACGAGGCTCGCCGCCGCCATCCGTTTCCGTCTGCTCATTCGAGCCGCCGGTAGTGGACGTCGTGGTAGACAGGGTACGCAGATCGTCGATATTGCTGACCCCATCGGCGCGGGTGATCAGATGCAGACGCGCATTGCCCAGCACCGCTTCGCCGATCTCCAGCCGGTTATCGAACAGCGGCTTCAGCGCCACGCCCAGGCTGATTTCACCGACAGACAGGGTATTACCGGCGGCAAAGCCGGGCGGATTGAGCAAGGCGGCGTCGTTGAGAGTAAAGCCGATAGAGGGGAAAAAGCGCCAGCTCAGGTCGCCGTTGATCACCAGGGTGCGGCCGGTTTTTTCCCGGGTCTGCTCGATCAGCACCCGCTTGACTCTGTCGGTATCCACCACCTGGGTCAGAATCACCAGCGCGAGCAGCAATAACAGCAGCAACGCCGCCACGCCGTAGAGTAATTTTTTCATTATTGTTTCCCGTTTTTTATACGTTTAATACCCATTTGCTTTGCGGCATGTGAGGCAGTGCAAGCCGCCATGGACTCCGGCCTCGCCGTGCTGATACTGAATCGAGTTCAGCATGACGTTACTTGATTCGGCACGGCGTGATGTCCCTGGCCGTCATTCCGGGCTTGACCCGGTATCTTTCAGCAGGCGGCGTGCATGTTGGGATTCGCTACGCTCATCGCCAACCTACGACTTACAGCTTCCAGTTGATAGCTTAACGCTCCCCGAAGGGGCCGGCGTCAGTCCTGATTGATACGGCTGGCATCCGCGCCTTGCTGCGACTTGTACTTGGCGCTGGCACGGCTCATGTAAGGACGTTCGGCCGACCCCGACATGGTTTCGAAATTGAGCGCGCCAATCACCATACGCGGGCGCAGCGCCAGCGGCAGTTTGCCGCTGTTGTAGAATTCCAGCACGATGCGTCCGGACCAACCCGGATCGATGCGGTGTGCCGTCACGTGCACCATGAGCCCGAGCCGCGCCAGAGAAGAGCGGCCGTCCAGCCAGCCGACAATATTATCGGGCAGGGTGACAGATTCAAGTGTTACCGCCAGCGCCAGCTCGCCCGGGTGCAGAAAGAAGGCTTCGCCATCGGGAATGACAATCTCGTCACTCATTACCCGGTTGATGGCTTCGGACACCTGGGCACTGGGTCCGCTCAGCTCGATATAGGGCGCGGTATGATCCTGAAACACGCGAAATGCGTTGCCCAGCAGCACATCGACACTCACGCCACTAATCCGCTCCGGCTCCGGCTCGGGACTGATCTGGATAAGACCCTCGGCCAGATAACGCTTGATATCCCGGTCACAAAGACGCATGAAAACTCCTTAACTCAATGGTGATCCCACCACGGCAGCGACGGCTCTTGCCGTCTGGCGGCACGAACAAGGCGCGCCTGCGTGGCAGTGATGCGATTAAACCTGCCGGGTATAAAGGCGGGTGGGAATGATGTTGCCGCTAAAATAAAGCCCCGCCGCCACCCGGGCGGCGATGTTCAGATAAAGATTGGCCAGGGCGCCTTCAGGCTCGGCAATCAGGGTCGGGGTACCCTGGTCCATCTGCCGGCCGATACTCGCATCCAGCGGTAACTGACCGAGCAGCGGCACCTGATGCTGGCTTGATACCCGCAGGCCGCCACCTTCACCGAATAACGCTTCCTGATGGCCGCACTGGCTGCACTGGTGATAGCTCATGTTTTCCACCACCCCCAGCACCGGAATATTGACCTTCTGGAACATGTTGATGCCCTTAACGGCATCGGCCAACGCCACGTTCTGCGGTGTGGTCACCACCAGGGCGCCGGTGGTCGGCACCTGCTGGGCAATGGTAATTTGAATATCACCGGTGCCCGGCGGCAGATCCACCACCAGGTAATCGAGATCGCCCCAGCGAGTCTCGCGCAATATCTGTGCCAGCGCCTTGCTCGCCATGGGCCCGCGCCAGACGGTGGCATCCTCGGCCCCCACCAGAAAGCCGATGCTGTTGGCCTTGATGCCGTGCGCCGGCACCGGCGCCATGGTCTTGCCGTCGTCACTTTCGGGTTTGGCGTCGGCTACCCCCAGCATCATCGGAATAGAAGGGCCATACACATCCGCATCCAGTATGCCCACCCGGCCGCCGAGCCGGCTTAGCGCCAACGCCAGGTTCACCGCCGTGGTGGACTTGCCGACCCCGCCCTTGCCGGACGACACCGCGATAATATTGCGTACTCCCGGCACGGCCTGGGCATCGTTGGCGCAGGCCAGGGTCGCTACATCTTGACTCAACTGCCAGCGTACCCTGCCGGCACCACTCAACCGGCACAAGTCGGCATCAAGGTCCTGCAACTCGGTTTCCAGCCGATAATCGACAAAAGGCAGTACCAGCGAAACCGTCAGAATATCCTGCGACCGGGTCACGCCACGAACAAAACCGGCACTGACCGGATCCTTTGCCCAGTGCGAAGGCCGAAATTGGGCCAGTCGGGCACTAATGTGTTCATTATTCATGCTGTGTTGCCTGCTGATGAATCTGTTCTGCACTCTACCAAAAAGCCCGCAGCGGTGAAACGCCGAGCCGAGGCGATATGCGGCTTTGCCGGCCTTTTGTCGCATATGGCCGGATGCATGTCGGCCACATACCGGAGCCGGCAAGGACAAAACCCGAGGCCGGGCGCTTTGGGCCGGAAAAAGCGGCCAAAGTGTGTATAACCGAAAAAAACTCGGGTAACATGCTCTGTCCCGTGTAATTGACTCAACAGAATGGAAATTATGGCTACCGAACCTCGTAAGATACTTGTCACCTGCGCCCTGCCCTATGCCAACGGTTCAATCCACCTTGGCCATATGCTGGAGCACATTCAGGCCGATATCTGGGTTCGTTATCAGCGAATGCGTGGCCATCAGGTTCATTTTATCTGTGCCGACGATGCACACGGCACCCCCATCATGCTCAAGGCCCAGCAGCTGGGCGTCGATCCCGAGCAGATGATTGCCGCCGTGCAACAGGAGCATAAAGCCGACTTCGACCGCTTCAACATCGGCTTCAACAACTATCACTCGACCCACAGCAAAGAGAACCGCGACTTTGCCGAGCTGATCTACGGTCGTCTCAAGAGCAACGGCTTTATCGAAAACCGCACCATTTCCCAGCTTTATGATCCGGAGCAGAACATGTTTCTGCCGGATCGTTTCGTCAAGGGCACCTGCCCCAGCTGCAAGGCGGAAGACCAGTACGGCGACAACTGCGAAGTCTGCGGCGCCACCTACAGCCCGACAGAGCTGATTGATCCGCGTTCGGCGGTCTCCGGCGCCACCCCGGTGATGAAAGACACCGAGCACTTCTTCTTCGACCTGCCCCAGTTTGGCGGCATGCTCAAGGCCTGGACCCGCTCCGGTGCCCTGCAGGAAGAAATGGCCAACAAGATGAGCGAATGGTTCGAGTCCGGCCTGCATCAGTGGGACATCACCCGCGATGCGCCCTACTTCGGTTTCGAAATTCCCGATGCCCCGGGCAAATATTTCTATGTGTGGCTGGATGCGCCCATCGGCTACATGGGCTCGTTCAAGAACTACTGCGACAAGCGGGGCGATCTGAGCTTCGACGAATACTGGAACAAGGACAGCAGCACCGAGCTGTACCACTTTATCGGCAAAGACATCGTCTACTTCCACAGCCTGTTCTGGCCCGCGGTGCTGGAAGGCAGCGACTTCCGCAAGCCGAGCAACATCTTCGTGCACGGTTATGTGACGGTGAACGGCGCCAAGATGTCCAAGTCCAAGGGCACCTTCATCAAGGCCGACACCTATCTCAACCACCTGGATCCCGAGTGTCTGCGTTATTACTACGCCGCCAAGCTGTCCAGCCGCATCGACGATCTGGACTTGAGCCTGGACGACTTCGTGGCCCGGGTAAACAGCGACGTGGTCAACAAGCTGGTCAACCTGGCCTCGCGTAACGCCGGTTTTATTGCCAAGCGTTTCGGCGGTCAGCTTGCCGCCGACTGCGCCGAGCCCGAACTGTATGCCGAGTTTGCCGCCGCCGCCGAGCGCATCGGCCAGTCTTACGAGCAGCGTGAATTCGGCCGTGCCATTCGCGAAATCATGGCGCTGGCCGACAAGGCCAACCGCTATGTGGACGAAAGAGCTCCCTGGGTACTGGCCAAGCAGGAAGGCAAAGACGACGAGCTGCAGGCCGTGTGCTCCGTGGGTATTAACCTGTTCCGGGTGTTGATGACCTACCTCAAGCCGGTGATGCCCCAGCTGACCGAACGCGCCGAGGCCTTCCTCAACTGCGAACTGAGCTGGAACGCCGTGAACGAACCGCTGCTCGGCCATGGCGTCAACAAGTTCAGCGCCCTGTTCAGCCGCATCGACGCCGACAAGGTCGCCGCCATGGTGGAAGCCTCGAAGGAAGATCTGGCCGCCGAGCAGGCCCAGGTCAAACAAGTCACCGGCCCGCTGGCAGATGACCCCATCGGCGAGACCATCAGCTTCGACGACTTCGCCAAGGTGGATCTGCGCGTGGCACTGATCAAGAAAGCCGAAGCCGTACCCAAGGCCGAGAAGCTGCTGCGCCTGGAGCTGGATCTGGGCGGTGAAACCCGTCAGGTGTTTGCCGGTATCAAGTCTGCCTACGCCCCGGAAGATCTGGAAGGCAAGCTCACCGTCATGGTCGCCAACCTGGCGCCGCGCAAGATGCGCTTCGGCATCAGCGAAGGCATGGTGCTGGCCGCCGGCCCGGGCGGCAAGGACCTGTGGATCCTCGAGCCCCACGATGGCGCCCAGCCCGGCATGCGGATCAAATAACTCCTTCGGGGGGCCGGAAGCGGTAAGCTTCAAGCGACAAGAAAGCCCGGCGATGCCGGGCTTTTTCTTGTCTGAGGCGTGAGGCGTGAGGCAAAAATGGGCGCCCATTTATGCGGCGCAAACCTGCAGGCAACGACATGTCTGCAAGAATGGCATACCACCTGACGGTTTCGCGTGGTCTGCTCCGCCAGCGGTCGCGGCGGCTACGAAACAGCGCAAGCCTGCCCGTCTCGTAGGTCCAATTTATTGGACCAATCACAACACTGAATCCAACCTCGGCATAATTTCATTGTCCTGCTACACAGGCTCTGCCAGCGGTCGCGGCAGCTACAGCCAATTTCAGACAACAAAAAGCCCGGAACTCCGGGCTTTTTGTTACTTACAGCTGTCAGCTTACCGCTTAAAGCTTTAACTCAACATTCGATGATGTTGACCGCCAGGCCGCCGCGGGCGGTTTCCTTGTACTTGGACTTCATGTCCATGCCGGTTTCACGCATGGTCTTGATCACCTTGTCCAGCGACACCTTATGCTCGCCGTCGCCACGCAGGGCCAGGCGGCTGGCATTGATGGCCTTGACCGAGCCCATGGCGTTACGTTCGATACAAGGCACCTGCACCAGGCCACCGACCGGGTCACAGGTCAGCCCCAGGTTATGCTCCATGCCGATTTCGGCGGCGTTTTCCACGTGCTCTATGGTACCGCCTACTACGGCAGTCAATGCCGCGGCCGCCATGGAGCAGGCCACACCCACCTCGCCCTGACAGCCCACTTCGGCGCCGGAGATGGAGGCATTTTCCTTGTACAGAATGCCGATGGCGGCGGCGGTCAGAAAATACTGCACCAGCACGTCGTCATCGACCGGTTGCACAAATTTATCGTAATAATGCAGCACCGCCGGCAGTATGCCCGCCGCACCGTTGGTGGGTGCCGTTACCACCCGGCCACCGGCGGCGTTTTCTTCGTTCACCGCCATGGCAAATAGATCCACCCACTCCATGACACTCAATGGATCCTTGTTATAGGAGGACTCGCTGTTTAATTTGCGCAGCAACGAAGGAGCACGACGCCTTAACTTGAGGCCACCTGACAAAATGCCCTCGGTTTTGCAGCCACGAGAAACACAGGCCTTCATCACGCTCCACAGTTTGCGCAATCCTGCGATAATTTCTTCTTCACTGCGGTTTACCTTTTCATTGGCCATCATCAGGCTGCTGATCGACATGCCGTTTTCGCGACACAACTGCAACAGCTGATCACCGCTCTTGAAGGGAAACGGCACCGGTTTGGCGCTGGACTCGGCCGCGGCACTGGCCTTGGTGTCGGCAAATTCTTCCGCCTTGACGATAAAACCGCCGCCGATGGAATAGTAGGACTGCTCATGCAGCAACTGATCGCCCTCGAAGGCGCGGCAGCTCATGCCGTTACTGTGCAGCGGCAGCGTCTTGCGGCGATGAAAGATGATGGCGCCGCTGCGCGGAAAGGCCGCCGGGTGGCTCTGGTTAAGCAGTATTTCCTGGCTGGACTCCACCTGCTCCAGAAAGCCCGGAATCATGTCTACGTCCACGCTTTCCGGATCGAAACCACCCAGGCCCAGGATCACCGCCTTGCCGGTGCCGTGACCGATACCGGTCTGTCCCAGCGAGCCAAACAGCTCTACTTCAACCCGACTGGTGCGGGTCAGAATACCCTGCTCGGCCATGGTTTGCACAAAGGCATGCGCCGCTCGCATGGGGCCAACGGTATGGGAAGAAGACGGGCCTATGCCAATACTGAACATATCGAACACGCTGATCATGGGAACACTCCAAAACACAACTGGGGCTTAACAGGACTCTAATTCTAGAGTCACTCAACTATTATTGAATGATTGTAGAATTATTTGAGAGACAACCCAACAAAATTTTAACAGTTACGAAAATGGGGAGGTGGGATTTGTGATAAGGATCGCCCGTCAGCGGGCAATCTGGCGGGCAAACTGATGAATCACGGCGGCGGTAATGCCCCAGATCCAGACCCCGTGCCAGCGTATAAACACCACCCGATGCCAGCGGCCCTGGCGCCGCAGGCTGAACAGGTAGTGATGGCGCAGGTCCAGTACATAGTCCAGCGGCACTCGAAACAACTCTTCGACCTCGGCCGGATTCAAAATAAAATCGGGCTGCCCTTCAATTACCCCGATGAAGGGCGTCAATGCAAAACCCGATATGGTGTGCTGGGCCCGCAATCGCGCCAATTGGCGGCACCGCTCCGGCGCCAGCCCGATTTCTTCAAAGCTTTCACGCAGCGCCGTGTGCCACAGGCTGGGATCGGTGCTGTCGGCCCGGCCGCCGGGAAAGCTGATTTGCCCCGGGTGCTGGCGCAGATGGCGGCTGCGGCGGGTCAGTACCAGCTCCAGCCCCTGCTCCGACTGCAACAGGGGTACCAGCACCGCCGCCGGAAAGGCGTGATCCGGCAGGTGCGGATCCGGCCGGGGCTGGAATAGCTTGATGCGGGTTTCCAGCTCGTTCAGGGTCACAAGGCTTCCAGCACCGGCAGAATTTTACCCAGCTTGTCGAACAGCTCCTGATATTCGTCGGCCGCCTGTGAGTCGGCCACTACCCCGCCACCGGCCCAGCAATACAGCCGGCTCTGCTCGGCAAGCAAAGTGCGAATGGTGATGCTGGTGTCCATGCGGCCGTGGGCACTGAGATAGCCGATGCTGCCGCAATAGCCGTGACGCCGGTGCGGCTCCAGCTCTTCGATGATCTCCATGGCCCGCACCTTGGGTGCGCCGGTAATGGAGCCGCCGGGAAAAGTGGCCGCCAGCAAGTCGGTGCCGTCCAGCATAGAGTCCAGCTCGCCGGTAATGGTCGACACCAGATGATGCACCGCCGGAAACGACTCGATGGCAAACAGCGACGGCACCTTGACCGTGCCCGGCACACAGACCCGACCGATATCGTTACGCAACAGGTCCACAATCATCAGGTTCTCGGCCCTGTCTTTCGGCGCCACCAGCAGATCCTGCGCCAGCCGCCGGTCTTCAACCTCGCTGGCTCCGCGGGGCCGGGTACCCTTGATGGGCTTGGTTTCGACCCGCCGCCCGTCGAGGGCGATAAAACGCTCGGGCGACAGGCTCAGCACCTGGCTGTCGGGCAATTGCAGAAAAGCGGAAAACGGTGCCCGATTGTGTTCGCTCAGGTGGCGATAGGCTTGCCAGGCATCGCCACTGAAGGGGGCGTTGAAGCGCATGGTGAGGTTGATCTGGTAGCAGTCACCCGCCTGCAGATACTGCTGTACCCGATCAAAAGCGCTCTCATACTCGGCGGCGGTGCGGTTGGCCTGCCAACCGCCCCTCAGCCGAAAGGGCGCGGGGCTTGCAGCCTGCTGTGCCTGCCACCAGGTCAGGCGTGCGGCCAAAGCCTGCTCGTCGCCCAGCACCAGCAGATGCGCCTGCTCGGCTTCACGGTCGATGACCCAGGCCCAGTCGACGATCGCCACCGCCATGTCGGGGGTCGCCAGCTCGTTGATGGCCAGGCTGGGCAGCCGTTCCAGCCGGCGGCCCAGATCGTAACAAAACAGCCCCAGGGCGCCGCCGGCGAAGGGCAGATGTTGATAAGAATCGGGCAGCGTCACCTCGCCCAGCAGCTGCCGTTGCCAGGCTTTGAGCAAAGAAAAAGGCGACTCGGTGGAGGTCACAGATCCATCTGGATGATCGATCACCGTTGTTTCGCCGCGGGTCACCAGGGTGGCCACTGGCTGGGCGCTGATGATGTGAAAACGGCTATCAGAGCCGCCTGGCGCGGCCGATTCCAGCAGCATGGCCCAGGGCTGTTCGGCGACAGGAGAAAAGAAATCATGCACCGAGCCGGAAAACGGCTGGCTGTGAATGTGTAAAGGCAGTCCCATTAATGTAATCCACTCGACAGTTTTGGCATTCCGTCCGGCGCTCAGGCTGGCCAGCCGGGGGCCGCCAAGCGTATCATAGCGGCGATTATAACAATACAGAGCTAACCGATAACCCATGAGGAAGCCATGAGCATTATCAAGAAGCAGGACTTTATCGACTCCGTTGCCGACGCGCTGCAATACATCTCCTATTACCATCCGCTGGACTTCGTGCAGGCGCTGGAAAAAGCCTATCTCAAAGAGCAAAGCCAGGCCGCCAAGGACGCCATCGCCCAGATACTGATCAACTCGCGCATGGCCGCCGAAGGCCATCGCCCCCTGTGTCAGGACACCGGCATCGTCACCTGTTTCGTGAAAATCGGCATGCAGGTGCAGTGGGACAGCGATCTGACGGTGCAGGAAATGGTGGATGAAGGGGTGCGCCGCGCCTACAACAATCCCGATAATCCCCTGCGCGCTTCCATCGTGGCCGATCCCGCCGGTCGTCGCATCAACACCAAAGACAACGCCCCCGCCGTGGTGCACATCGACATGGTGGCCGGCAACGAGGTCGAGGTGGCCATTGCCGCCAAGGGCGGCGGCTCCGAGAACAAGTCCAAGATGGTGATGCTCAACCCGTCCGACGACATCGTCGAGTGGGTACTGAAGACCCTGCCCACCATGGGCGCCGGCTGGTGCCCGCCGGGCATGCTCGGCATCGGCATCGGCGGCACCGCCGAAAAAGCCGCCGTGCTGGCCAAGGAATCGCTGATGGATCCGGTCGACATTCACGAGCTGATCGAACGCGGCGCCGAGACCACCGAAGAGAAGCTGCGGCTGGAAATCTTCGAGAAAGCCAACAAGCTCGGCATCGGCGCTCAAGGGCTGGGCGGCCTGACAACGGTTGTGGACATCAAGATCAAGTCTGCCCCCACCCACGCGGCCTCCAAGCCGGTGGTGATGATCCCCAACTGCGCCGCTACCCGTCACGTGCACTTCCACCTGGACGGCTCCGGCCCCGCCGAGCTGACGCCGCCGAAACTGGAAGACTGGCCGGAAGTGACCTGGGAAGTGGGCGAGAACGTGCGCCGGGTCAACCTGGACACCGTGACCCGCGCCGACATTGCCGAGTGGAAGATGGGCGAGACCGTGCTTTTATCCGGCAAGCTGCTCACCGGTCGCGACGCCGCCCACAAACGTATTCAGGAAATGCTGAGCAAGGGTGAAACCCTGCCGGTGGACTTCAAGGATCGTTTCATCTATTACGTGGGTCCGGTTGACGCCATCGGCAACGAAGCGGTCGGCCCCGCCGGCCCCACTACCTCTACCCGCATGGACAAGTTCACCGACATGATGCTGGAGCAGGCCGGCCTGATGGGCATGGTCGGCAAGGCCGAACGTGGCCCGGCCACCGTCGACTCCATCAAGCAGCACAAGGCCGTCTACCTGATGGCCGTGGGCGGCGCCGCCTACCTGGTGGCCAAGGCGGTGAAGAAGGCCAAGGTACTGGCGTTTGAAGATCTGGGCATGGAAGCCATCTACGAATTCGAAGTGGAAGACATGCCGGTGACCGTCGCGGTCGACAGCGAGGGCAACAACGCCCACGTGGCCGGCCCCGCCATCTGGCAGGCCAGAATCGAAGAGCTGGATGCCAAGATGAAAGTCTGACCATCTCGCGAATTAACGACCAAGCCCGGCTCAGCCGGGCTTTTTTGTATGCGTATGGCCCCTGCCGTAACCCCTCCCCAACCCTCCCCTTGCGTTGCACCTCGCTGTCATTCTGCCGAACACAGGCCAAGGGGAGGGAGCAGAACGGCGCCAGACTTGCCCCTCCCCCTTGGCTGCGGCATCACAGGCATAACGACGGGCCTTCGCCAGGGGGAGGTTGGGAGGGGGTGTCGCTATCGAGATCAAGCCGTCAACCGGTCTCGAAGCCGTGGTGCCCGGTTGGGGCCACGTCTTCTTCGCTGATGCCGTTCACCACCGCCGTGTCGGGGCCTTGCCGCAGCCAGTTGACCAGTTGCCGCACCCTGGCGGCCTCACCTTCGGCCAGCACCTCTACCCGGCCGTCCGGCAGGTTGCGGGCATAACCGCGCACGCCCAGCTTTTCCGCCTCGCACTGGGTGTAAAAACGAAAGCTCACCCCCTGTACCGTGCCGCTTACCCGGATTATTTTTGCTATCTCGGTCATCTTGCTCGCTCCCTGTTTGTGTTTTACCCCGCACGCCCCTAGAATTATGGCCCTTTTATTGTTAGCAGCCCAGCCTATGACCACCTCCATTACCCTTATCGCCGGACGTGAAAAGTCCCTTCTTCGTCGCCACCCCTGGGTGTTTTCCCGTGCCGTCGACAAGGTACAGGGCCAGCCCAATGCCGGTGATACCGTCGAGATCCTGAGCCAGAAAGGCCAGTGGCTCGGCCGGGGTTTCTATTCTCCCCAGTCTCAGATCCGGGCCCGGGTATGGACCTTCGATCAAGAAGAAACGATAGACGAAGCGTTTTTTCTGCGTCGCCTGGAACGGGCCAAGGCCGGTCGCCAGCCGATGATTGCCGAGCAGGGTCTCACCGGCTATCGCCTCTGTGCCGCCGAGTCCGACGGCCTGCCCGGCGTGACCATCGATGTCTACGCCAATGTGGTGGTCTGCCAGTTGCTGAGCACCGGTGCCGAACGCTGGCGCAACGCCATCGTCAAGGCGCTGACCACGCTTTATCCGGATACCTGCATCTATGAGCGTTCCGATGTGGCGGTACGCAAGAAAGAAGGCCTGAAAGAGCGCAAGGGCCTGCTGGCCGGCACCCTGCCGGAGCAGCCGGTCACCATCGAAGAAAACAACGGCGTGTGCATCCTGGTCGATGTGGAGCAGGGTCACAAGACCGGTTTTTATCTGGATCAGCGCGACAACCGTCGTATCGCCGCCCGTTATTGCGAGCACAAGCGGGTGCTCAACTGCTTCAGTTACACCGGCACCTTCGGCGTTTATGCACTCAAGGGTGGCGCCAACGAAGTGGTGAACGTGGACATGTCCGAGTCGGCGCTGGCGCTGGCGAAAAAGAACGTCGAGCTGAACCAGCTGGATCTGAGCCGGGCCAAATTCGAACAGGCCGATGTGTTCAAGCTGCTGCGCGAATACCGGGATCAGGGCCAGCGCTTCGACGTCATCGTGCTGGATCCGCCCAAGTTTGCCGACAGCAAGGCGCAGTTGAACGGGGCCTGTCGTGGGTATAAAGACATCAATATGCTGGCCTTTCAGCTGCTCAATGCCGGTGGCGTGTTGCTGACCTTCTCCTGCTCCGGTCTGATGACTCAGGATCTGTTCCAGAAAATCGTCGCCGACGCCGCCCTGGACGCCGGCCGTGACGCCCAGATCCTGGAGCGACTGAATCAGGCCGCCGATCATCCCATCGGCACCGCCTATCCCGAAGGTCACTACCTGAAAGGCCTGGTGGTCCGCGCCTGGTAAGAAGCTAATCCTGCACTTAATCGTGTTTTGATGACATGGTTCGACCCTACGTATAAAGACACTGTTTGTTTGTATGTCGTAGGGTCGAATTCATTCGACCGTCTTATATTAGGTGCCACGACCATTGGTCGAATAAATTCGACCCTACATAAGGTGGTGTCCGTTCTTTTGCTCCGGATGCACCCTGCGGTAATTAGGAGTAACATATGGCCTTTCCGTTAGTGACTCCAAGGAAGCCCAAGTGGAACCTATTCGCCTGACCCAATACAGCCACGGCGCCGGCTGCGGCTGCAAAATCTCGCCCAAAGTACTCGACACCATACTGCACAGCCAGCTGCCCCGCTTCACCGATCCGCGTCTGGTGGTTGGTAACGACAGCCGGGATGACGCCGCCGTGGTCGACATTGGCAACGGCATGGGCATTATCTCCACCACCGACTTCTTCATGCCGATAGTGGACGACCCCTTCACCTTCGGCCGCATCGCCGCCACCAACGCCATCAGCGACATCTACGCCATGGGCGGCACCCCTATCACCGCCATCGCCATTCTCGGCTGGCCGGTCAACCTGCTGGCGCCGGAAGTGGCACAGCAGGTGATCGACGGCGGCCGTCAGGCCTGTCATGACGCCGGTATCTCGCTGGCCGGTGGCCACAGCATCGATGCCCCCGAGCCCATCTTCGGGCTGGCGGTCACCGGCCAGATTGCGCTCGATCAGGTCAAGCGCAACGACACCGCCGCCGCCGGCGACCTGCTGTTTCTGACCAAACCGCTCGGCATCGGCATTCTGTCCACCGCCCAGAAAAAAGGCGTTCTGCTGGACGAGCACGCCACCCTGGCCGCCGAGGTCATGTGCCAGCTCAACAAGCCGGGGCAGGACTTCGCGACGCTGGAGGGCGTGAGCGCCATGACCGATGTGACCGGCTTCGGTTTGATGGGTCACCTGGTGGAGGTGTGCGAAGGCGCCGATGTCAGCGCCCGGCTGCAGATGGATGCCATTCCGCTGCTGCCCGCGGTGGATCACTACCTGCAGGCCGGTGCCGTGCCCGGCGGCACCCTGCGCAACCTGGATGCCTACGGCCACAAGCTGGCCCCGCTGAGCCAACGCCAGCAGCACATTCTGTGCGACCCGCAGACCAGCGGCGGCCTGCTGGTGGCGGTGCGGCCCGAGTCGGTTGACGCCTTCCTGAGCCTGGCCGCCCAACACCAATTGCAACTGGCCCCCATCGGCGAGCTGACCGCCGCCGGTGAGCATCGTATCGAGGTGATCGGTGAGTAACATGAGCGAGCTGACTGCCGATTACGACCAGCTACTGGGCGATGATATTCCCCTGCTGGACTTGCGGGCCCCGGTGGAATTTATCGAGGGGGCCTACCCCCATGCGAACAACCTGCCGCTGATGAGCGATGAAGAACGGGCCCTGGTCGGCACCTGCTACAAGCAGCAGGGCCAGGCCGCGGCCATCGAGCTGGGCCACCAACTGGTGGCGGGTGAGCTGCGCGAGCAACGGCTGCAGGGCTGGCTCAACTGGCTGGAGCAGCATCCGACCGGCGTCATCTACTGTTTTCGCGGCGGCCTGCGCAGCCAGACGGTACAGCAGTGGCTGAGTGATGCCGGGCGCCCGGTGACCCGGGTAGAGGGCGGTTACAAGGCACTGCGTCGTCATCTGCTGCAGGAAATCGAGACCGGCTTTGAACAGCCGGGCTTCGTGCTGTCAGGGCTGACCGGCAGCGGCAAGACCGACTGGCTGGCCCGCACCCCGCTGGCGCTGGATCTGGAAGGCTGCGCCCATCATCGCGGCTCCAGTTTCGGCCACTGGGGCGAGCCCCAGCCCACCCCCATCGACTTCGAGAACCGGCTGGCCATCGCCCGGCTCAAGCAACGCCGGGCCGGCATCGGCAGCTGGCTGGTGGAAGACGAAAGCGCCATGATCGGCCGCTGTCCATTGCCGAAGAGCCTGTACCTGCGCATGCAGCGCACACCCATTCTGTTGCTGGAAGTCCCCTTCGAGCAACGGGTACGGCAGATTCAGCACGATTATGTGGACGTGATGCAAGGCCATTTCAACGACGACATGGAACGGCTGGAAGCCTACCTGCAAGACAGCCTAAAGCGGCTGTACAAACGTCTGGGCGATCGGGACTGGCGCCGGTTGTCACAACAGATGACCGATGCCATTCATCAGCAGCAACAGGGTTTTGGCAGTGACGGTCATCAGGAGTGGATCGCCGAGTTGCTCGGCCGCTATTACGATCCCATCTATCGCCGCCATCAGGTCGATAAGGAAGATCGTATCATCAAGCGCGGCGAAGCCGACGAGCTGGCCGAGTGGCTGGCCAACCGGCCCGAATCACAGACTGCGTCTTGAGGCGCATTATGTTAAAGGAACTATGAACAGATGCTGAACAAAATCACCCTGCCGGTGACCCCCTTCGCCCAGAACTGCAGCCTGGTGTGGTGCAGCGCCACCAACCAGGCCGCCCTGATCGATCCGGGTGGTGAAACCGAACGGCTGCTGGCGGCCATTGCCGAGCATGGCCTGACGCTGGAGTCCATACTGCTGACCCACGGCCACCTGGATCATGTGGGCGCCACCGGCGAGCTGGTGGCCAACACCGGCGTACCGATCATCGGGCCAGGGAAAGACGATGCCTTCTGGATAGAAGCGCTGGATCAACAGGTGCAGATGTTCGGCTTCGATCCCGTTTCCGGCTTTACGCCCGACCGCTGGCTTAGCCAGGGCGATACCGTCAGCGTGGGGAACGAGCAACTGGACGTCTATCACTGCCCCGGCCACACTCCGGGCCATGTGGTGCTTGTACATGAGGCACAAAAGCTGGCCTTTGTCGGTGACGTGCTGTTCAACGGCGGCGTGGGTCGCAGCGACTTCCCCCGTGGCGATCATGCCACCCTGATCAACGCCATTCTCACGACTCTACTGCCATTGGGCGACGAGTTCACCTTCGTGCCCGGCCACGGCCCGGAAAGTACCTTCGGCCATGAGCGACAGCACAATCCCTATCTGCGTTGATTGCTAGCATCACTGGCGTCACTCGCCAGCAAGCCACTGTTTCTGTACGGCCTGAAGATCGTGTTCGGGCCTGTCGTTGTATCTGTTTTAAAGATAATCACCGAGAGCATTAATGAAAATCAAACATAAGCTGGGGCTCAATACCCTGCTGGTCATACTGGCCATGGCCGCCCTCTTCGTGTTGTTCGCCCGGACCCTCAGTACCATCAAGACGCTAAACCATGGCACCGAACTGGCCATGTCGCTCGACACCGGCATGCTGAGCCTGCGCCGGGAAGAAAAGGACTTTCTCGGCCGGCACGATATGAAATACGCCGCCGACTTTCAGCAGATACTGATACAGAATCAGCAGCTATTGAACGAGCTGGAACAACTGTTGACTGAATTCGACTTCGACACACGAGCCCTAGACACCCTGCGCCAGCGGTTCAGCGAATACGGTCACCATTTCAAACAACTGGTGCAGGCGCAACAGTTGATGGGGCTCGATCATGAATCCGGCCTCAACGGTGAACTGCGGGCCGCGGTGCACGACATTGAACAGGCGCTGAATCAATATAATGCCGATTCAATACTGGTCACCATGCTGCAACTGCGCCGAGCCGAAAAAGACTTCATGCTGCGCCAGGACCCCCGCTATCTCGACAAATTCGACACCCTCTTTACCACCCTGGAGCAACAGCTGCGCGGGGCGGCCATGCCGGAACAGACACTGTCACTGGCCAGCACCTATCAGGATCGCTTTCATCGTTATGCGGACGGCGCCCGTCGCCTCGGTCTCAGCAGCGATCAGGGCCTGCAACTAGCCATGCGACAAGCCATTCAGAGCACCGAAACCCTGCTGGATAAAACCGTCAGCGACGTTGAAACACTGACCCACCAGCATGCCGAACGGGCCGGCACCCTTGCGATGGTGATGTTTATCACCATGTTGCTGTTGACCTCGGTCATCGCCCTGCTGATCGCCCGCTCCATTTTTCTGCCCATCCGCCGCATTCAGCAAGGGGTACAACAGATTCACGAAAGCCACGATCTCAGCCTGCGGGTAGAAGAGCAAGGTAACGACGAACTCGCCGAAATGGCGCAAGTCCTCAACACCATGCTCGGCGGCTTTCAACGGGTGATCCGCCAGGTCAACGAGGCGGTCGAGACCATGAATCACACCACCGAGATACTGTCGGAGAACGCGGCCCGCACCAGCGCCGACATCGAACGCCAACAGGCAGAAACCGAGATGGTGGCCACCGCCGTCACCGAAATGGTGTCCACCATCGAAGAGATCGCCCATAACACCGAAAACACCGCGCTCAAGGCCGGCTCTACCCACAGCGGTGCCAAACAGGGACAAGTGCAGGTGCAGGGCGCCATCAGCCGTATTCGTCGCCTGTCCGATACGCTGGACAACACCGTCGGCAGCATGGAAGCGCTGTCAACCCAGAGCAACACCATCGGCAATGTGCTGGGAGTGATTCAGGGTATTGCCGAACAGACCAACCTGCTGGCGTTGAATGCGGCCATTGAAGCGGCGCGGGCCGGTGAACAGGGCCGCGGTTTTGCGGTGGTAGCCGATGAAGTGCGCGCGCTCGCCGGGCGCACGCAGGAAGCCACCCAAGAAATTTCCGGCATCATCACCTCCCTGCAGGCCAATACCGGCGCCATGGTCAAAATGATCAACAGCAGCAGTGAAGAAGGCCGGGAAAGCAGTCAGCAGGCGGGTACGGTAGAAACCGTGCTCAACGACATCACCCGGGAGATCACCGAAATTTCGGACATGGCCACCCAAATCGCCGCCGCCATCGAGCAGCAAAGCAGCGTCGCCAGTGAAGTGGGGCAAAATGTAGTGGTGATCCGCGATATCACCGAAGATGCCGCCCAGGCGGTTCGTAATAACTCCCGCGCCAGCAGCGACATTGTCGCTCAGGCGCGGGAACTGCGTCAGGTGGTTGCCGCGTTTCGGGTATAACTCGCCTCAGTCATCCCAATCATCATCATCGTCATCCTCGTCCGCCACGGCGGCGGGGGTGACGATGGCCGGCGCCAGTACCGACACGGCCGCCAGCAATTGGCGCCGGTTTTGCCAGTTGCCGACAAAACCGAACCGATAACAGTCTTCATCCAGCTTGAAACGCGCTTCCGCCTGGGTAGCCAATGTCTCGTGAACCTGGGCCAGCTCCTGCTCGTTCAGTGCCAGATCCAGGGTAAAGGCGATGATGGCACCGTCGTGGCCGGGCAGCTTGCCCTGGTTGACCGCCCGTACCCGTTCACGCGGCAAGGCCATAGCCTGTTTGTTACTGCCGTTGATCAGATACAGATATTCACGGTCGAACGCCAGGTTAATCAGCCGTTGTCGGCTCCAACTGGCCGGCCACAGGCTCAGCAGCAGAACCGTGCCACCGAATATCAGGCCTACCCAGTGGATCAGACCAAAACCGGTTTGTGCATCCCACAACGACAGGCCCACCGCCGCCAGACTGGCCAGCAATACCAGTGCATGCGTCAGGTAAAACCGCAGAGCGGGCGGGCTCGACACAAACTCCAGCGGTTGTTCAAGCACTTGCGGCAGGGATAAGCGCTGCACTGTCATTTTTGTATTCCATCGGTCAAAAGGGGCACAACCCTAGCAAAAAAAACCGCAACCATAAATAATGGTGTCATGTGGGCATTCGGGAGAGCACTGAAATGGTCAGATGGTTGAGATTCGGCTTCTGGTTTTGTTTGGGGTTATTGCTGCCCACGCTGTCGTGGGCCCAGGCCATCGGTGGTTACGCGGCCGGTTGCCAGATGAACGCCCGGGCCCTGCCCGCTTCCGGGCCCGGTTTTTATGTGATCAGAAGCACCCGGGAGCGCTTCTATGGCCAGCCGCCGTTAATCGACTACCTGCAGACCCTGGGGCAGAAAACCCGACAAGCCGACTTGCCACCGATACTGGTCGCCGATATCGCCAAGCAGCGCGGCGGCCCGTTCGAATATGGCCATCGCAGCCACCAGACCGGGCTGGATGCGGATATCTGGCTGCGCCCGCCCCCCGCGCAGCCATCACCCCGCCGGCTGAAAAACATAAAAGCCGTCGATATGGTGGATCATCGCCACTACATTCTGAATGCCCACTTTCGTGACCCCCAGCGCCAGCTGATTGCGCTGGCGGCGCAAGACCCGCGGGTCAGCCGTATCTTCGTGCACCCGCTGATTAAAAACGCCATGTGCAAGGCTTACGGCGACGCCGACTGGCTCGGCAGGCTGCGGCCCTGGTTTGGCCATTCCAGCCATTTTCATGTGCGGCTGCACTGCCCGAAGGGCGATACGCTGTGTGAGCCTCAGGCACAGGTGCCCGCCGGCACCGGCTGCGGCCGGGAGCTGGCCAGCTGGCTGAACGATAAGGCCGGTGAAATCACCAGCGGGCCACGCACGCCCTTTCGCCCTACCCTGCCCAAACAGTGCGTCGGCTGGGTACGATAAGGGGCCTCGTACTGCCATGATCACTCGATAAGGAGAGCGTCCCCCATGCCACATACCAAACGGCCTCACAGCAAACCCTATGTGGTGGCTCTGGATCAGGGCACCACCTCGTCTCGCACCATTATCTTCGATGACGCCGCGCGCATTCAGGGCATTGCCCAGCGCGATTTTGCCCAGATTTATCCTCAGGCTGGTTGGGTCGAACACGACCCGATGGAGATCTGGGCCACCCAGCGTGCCACCCTGACCGAAGTGCTGGCCAAAACCGGCATAGATCCCGAGCAGATTGCCGCCATCGGCATCACCAACCAGCGCGAAACCACGGTAGTGTGGAATAAAATCACCGGCAAGCCGGTGTACAACGCCATCGTCTGGCAGTGTCGTCGCACCGCCGAGTTCTGCGAGCAACTGAAAGCCCAAGGCCTGGCCGACTATGTGCAGGAAAATACCGGCCTGGTGCTGGATGCCTACTTTTCCGGCACCAAGATCAAGTGGATTCTGGACAACGTAGACGGCGCCCGTGAGCAGGCCAATAACGGCGAGCTGCTGTTCGGCACCATAGACACCTGGCTGGTCTGGAAGCTGACCGAAGGCCGGGTGCACGTCACCGACTACACCAACGCCTCCCGCACCATGCTGTTCAACATCAATAGCCTGCAATGGGATCAGCGCCTGCTGGACGAGCTGGATATTCCTGCCGCCATGCTGCCCGAGGTGAAGTCATCCTGTGAAATCTACGGTCAGGCCCGCCTCGGCGCCAACGACGAAATCCCCATTGCCGGCATCGCCGGAGACCAGCAGGCCGCGCTGTTCGGCCAGTTGTGTTTCAACAAGGGCATGGCCAAGAATACCTACGGCACCGGCTGCTTTTTGCTGATGAACACCGGCAAGCAAAAAGTCAGCTCTCGCCACGGCCTGCTCACCACCCTGGCGGTTGGCGCCAAAGGGGAAGTCAACTATGCGCTGGAAGGCTCGGTATTCATGGCCGGCGCCATTATTCAGTGGCTGCGCGACGAGCTGGGCCTGATCCGCGAGGCACAGGACAGCGGTTATTTTGCCGAACACGTCGACAACACCAATGGCGTGTATCTGGTGCCGGCTTTCGTGGGCCTCGGCGCCCCTTACTGGGATCCCTATGCCCGTGGCACCCTGGTGGGCCTGACCCGAGGCAGCAACCGTAATCACATCATTCGTGCCGCCCTGGAGGCCATTGCCTACCAGAGCCGCGACGTGCTGGACGCCATGCAGGAAGACGCCGGCCTTGTGCTTTCCGCACTCAAGGTAGACGGCGGCGCCGTGGCCAACGACTTTCTGATGCAGTTTCAGGCCGACATCATCAACACGCGGGTAGAGCGGCCGCGGCAAACCGAAACCACCGCCATGGGCGCGGCCTTTCTCGCCGGGCTGGCAGTCGGCCTGTGGCAGAATACCGAGCAGCTGGCCGCCACCCTCGCGCTGGACAGAACATTTGAGCCCCGGATGGACAAGGACACCCGGGCCCGCCTCTACCATGGCTGGCAGAAGGCGGTAACGCGTTCACGAGACTGGGAAGAGCGTGGGTGATAGCCATATTGAGGGCTTAGGCCAGAGGCAACACAGCCGTCTCCCACGACACGCCATAAACTCATCCCTGAGGGCTCGGGAAATGCCGTCCATGGCATTTCACGGTCGTGGGAGTCGATCTCTGTTGCCTCTTATTGAACACCGAGTTGCCCGCAGACAGCGCCAACAGGAGACTCTGCAGCATCAGGAGGACAAAGGGATCTGCTCCGCCGACCATCACATGACAGGGACGTCATGTGCTGAGCGTCACATGGATGTGCTCGAAGCGGGTCGCTGGAGCGGACCCTTTGTCCGACGTTTACACAGAAATGAAATAGATCATTTTTTTATTCAAGTTGGTATAACAACCAATAAGGAACCAGATGACAACAGACTCTCCTCTTTTCGATGTGCTGGTGATCGGCGGTGGTGTCAACGGTACCGGCATCGCCATGGATGCGGCGGGTCGCGGCCTGCGAGTGATGTTGTGTGAAATGAACGACCTGGCCTCGGCCACCTCGTCCAACAGCAGCAAGCTGGTTCATGGTGGTTTGCGTTATCTGGAGCATTACGAATTCGGCCTGGTCAGAAAGGCGCTGATAGAGCGGGAACTGCTGCTCAACAGCGCGCCCCACATCATGTGGCCACTGCGTTTTCGTCTGCCTCATCGCCCGCATCTTCGTCCGGCCTGGATGATTCGCGTCGGCCTCTTTCTTTACGACCACCTGGCCCGGCGCGAGCGGCTGCCCGGATCCTGCGCCATTCGCTTCGGGCCCGACGGCCCGCTTCAGCCGCACATCACCAGGGGCTTCGAGTATTCCGACGGCTGGGTGGACGATGCCCGGCTAGTGGTACTGTGCGCCCAGGCCGCCTTTGATCGCGGCGCCGAGATCAAGACCCGGACCCGCTGCATCCAGGCGCGGCGTAAAGCCGGCCTCTGGCACCTGACACTGCAGAACACCGTTACCGGCGAGCGGCAACAGTGCCGTAGCCGGGCGCTGGTCAATGCCGCCGGCCCCTGGGCCAGCGCGCTGTTTGCCGACACCCTGGCCATGCCCTCCCCCAAACAGCTGCGACTGGTCAAGGGCAGCCATATTCTGGTGCCACGGCTGCACGACGAGCCCGCCGCCTATATTCTGCAGAGTCAGGACAACCGTATCGTGTTTGTGCTGCCCTACCAGCAGCGGTTCTCGCTGATCGGCACCACGGACGTGGATTACGAGGGAGATCCGGCAAAGGTTGCCATCGACGATGCCGAGGTAGCCTATCTGTGCAACCTGGTTAACGGCTATTTCAAACAACACACAAGCCCGGCGGAGGTGGTGTGGCGCTATTCCGGCGTGCGCCCGCTGATCGACAACGCAGAGGGTGAGGCGCAGCAGGCCTCCCGCGATTACAGCTTCGAGCTGGATGCCCCCGAGGGCGAGCCGCCCTTGCTGTCGGTGTTTGGTGGCAAGCTCACCACCTACCGCCTGCTGGCCAACGACGCCACCACTACCCTGTGCCGTTTCTTTGCCGAAGCCGGACCGGCCTGGACCCACACCGCCGTGCTGCCGGGCGGCAATTTCAGCACCCAGGCCCGGCTGGCCGAGGCGTTACGCAGCCACTATCCCTGGCTGCCGGATGCCCTGCTGCAACGCTTTGTGCGCAGCTATGGCACCCTGTGCCACCGGTTTTTGCAGGGGTGTGAGCAGTTGGAGGATATGGGTGAGGCCTTTGGCGACCAGCTGTATCAAAAGGAAGTGGATTACCTGATAGCCCACGAATGGGCCGGCACGGCAGATGATATTCTGTGGCGTCGCACCAAGCTGGGGCTTGAACTGAACGACGAAGCACGCGAGCGCCTGCAACGGTACCTGCAGGCGCCCGACACCAGGCCGCCGACGAGCTAGCTTGCAGGCCGTTCGCCCAGCAGGCCCATGACGTCGACCACCGGCAAGGGCCGGTAAAAAAAGTAGCCCTGCACCATCAACGGGCCAAAATCGGCCAACAAATCAAGCTGGTGCTGCTGCTCTACCCCTTCGACCACCAGGCTCAATGACAACTGCTGTGCCAGACCGACAATGGTTTTCAGCAACATGAAGGCCCGCTCGTTAAGGCTGGCCTCGACCATGAAGCTGCGATCGATTTTAAGCTCGTCCAGCGGAAACTGATGCAAGCAGGCCAGCGCCGAATAACCGGTGCCAAAGTCATCGAGCGAGATTTTGAAGCCCAGCTCACGCAAGCGGCCCAGCATCATCACACAGGTGTCTTTATGCATCATCATGGCGGTTTCGGTCACTTCCAGCTTCAGCCACTCGGCTTGAATACCCGCCTCTTTGATACAGGCCTGCAACCAGTCGGCAAAGTCCGGCTGGCTGAATTGCTGGGCACTGAGGTTAATAGACACCACCGGCAGTTGCGGATAATGGCACCGCCACTCGGCGATTTGGGCACAGACCTGCTCTATCACCCAGCGATCCAGCCGCACCGACTGGCCGCTTTGCTCTGCCACCGGAATAAATTCGGCCGGAGAAATCGCCCCCAATCGCGGATGTTCCCAGCGTAACAGGGCTTCCATCGCCAGGATCTGGCCATTGCCCGGAAACACCTGAGGCTGATAATGCAGGCTCAACCCTTCGCCCGCGGCGGTGTTAAGCACATGATGCAGGCTGTGTTCGATCAGCAATTCCCGGTGGTGCAGGTCGTGCTGGCGCTGATCCACAAACTGAAATCGATTGCGTCCGCCCCGCTTGGCCATGGCATGGGCATGCTCTGCCGCCTGCAGCAGACCGGCATTGTCGGTGGCGTCACGCGGATAAATGGCGATGCCGATACTCGGCTGCAGGCTGACGATATTCTGATCGGCCAGCACTATCGGCTGGCCCAGCAGTCCCAGCAGCTTGTCGGCCAGCTGGGCCATGGTGACATCCCCGGCCCGACTGTGACGCAACACCGCAAACTGATCGCCCTGCAGCCGCACCAGGGTGTCGGCTTCGTCAACCGCCGCCTGCAGTATACGGGCCTGCTGGCGCAATACATCATCGCCCCAGGCGAGGCCCAGCTCCTCGTTAACCGGTCGCAGGCGGCCCACATCGATCACCATCAAGCCCACCCGTATCCTGTTGCGCTCGGCTTCGGCCAAGGCCTGGTCGAGCCGGCTGGTCAACAGCTGACGATTACCCAGTTGGGTGAGCGGATCCTTGAAGGTAAAGAGAGTGCGTTCATGATGGGTCGACTTTACGCCGCTCAGATCGTGGCCGATGGCAACACGGTGGGTAATACGCCCCTCATCATCGGTGAGGGTATTGATATTGAGCCATTGCAGATAGACCTCGCCCGACTTGCGCCGGTTCCACACCTGGCCGCTCCAGCTGCCACTCTGTTGCAACTGCAGCCACATTTGCTGGTAAAACCCGGGCTCGTGCCGCGCCGACTGCACCAGCCGCGGCGTCTGGCCGATGGCCTCTTCGGCACTGTAACCGGTGATTTCGCTGAAGGCCGCATTCACTTGCAGGATAATGCCAGCTTCGTCGGTCACCATGATTGACTCTATCGAGTGATCGAATACGTGCTGCAGCAACTGACGCTTGAACTTCAATGCTCGCCCGGCAGAAGGAGCCGAGAGCTCAATGATGGGTTGCCGGTCTTCCTGATATTTGATGGTATTTTGCACGGCTCGGCATCCTTACCTTATGTGCTAAGTCATTGTCGTTGAATCACAATAATTAATTGTAAACAAAAAGTAAAACCATTGTATTAAAAATTGTGTTTGTACTCTGACAGCGGTCACAAACCTCACTTATGCCAGATCACCTCTGGCACGTAAAGTAGCCATTCGGCTACCTTAGCCATATAAAGTACCGGGTTATTGGGGAAAACGCAAAGGCCCTATAACCGATGCCGCCTCATTGACGAGGCGGCACTGTAAAGGGAGATTAACGGATCACTTCGCGGCGGTTGAAGGTGCTGTCGTTGGCCCGGCGGCGCGGCTGGTCGAGAATGTCCAGCCGGGCTTCGGGATGACTCAGACTTCCGTCTCGCTCAGGTCTGAGCCAAACGGGCAAGCCTTCAATGGTGACTTCTATGTCTTTTTGCTCACTGCTGTAGGGCGCGACGTCAACCTTGTCGTCATTCAGGCTGAGTGACAAGTCAGGCAAACTGTTTCCATCCTTCAGTTTTGCATCGAGCGTGCCGAATGACAGTGTGTAGTCAGTCAGGCCGTCTTCCTTAAGCGTGTTCAGATTTTCGCCATAATAGTGCAGCTTGCTGGCCATGGCACCCTCCTCACCCACTTTAATTTCCGTATCCATCAGGGTGATAAAACCAAAGCGCAGGGTGTCATCTTCACCGGCAAAGTCTGTGGCCACTGTTATTTCATCCAGCTGATCATGCGCTGTAAGGTTCAGACTCAATGGTATATGCAAAGACTGCTCTGCTTCAGGGTCATTTTTAGCAAAGGTAAAAGACTCATCAGGGCGGAAGATATGTTCACCGGTGCCATCATCCTGCCTTTGCCATACTAACTCATTACCCAACAGTTCCTGAGTAAGGCTGGCATACAAGTCAAGGCCAGCAGCAAATTCATCAGTGTAGGATGGCAGTTCACACTTGTCATCCTTCTGACCGGCAGCACAGGCCGTAACAGAAAAATACGGTAATTGCAGCGGCTCATTCTGGGCATCTCGGTGGTATGTCACTTCTTTACCACGATAAGCAATGCCATTTTCAAGCTTTCCTGATCCGGCGGTGACCAGCAGGCGGTCTGGCACAGTGCGGCCAACAGTGGTGGTATCGCCACCGGTTTCAAGCATACAGTTGCCATCATTGTTAACGGCGTAAGATGCACAACTGTCTGGCACCGTTGCCTCTATTAATGCCACCGAGGCTATTTTGCTTGCTGTTTCAAAACTGTGTTTGCTTTTTTGATTAAACTCGAACACTCCTTGTTCAAACTCTCTTGTTTTCTCCAGCTTTGCAGTCAGCTCATAAATAACAATACCTTTAAGTTGTGCGCTGTAGTCATCAATGAGTTTATCGCCTTCACCGTAGGCTTGTAATGTAAGCCCAACCGGTTCACCGGCCTTGCCCAGTATGGCGCAAGATGTCGCGTGATCTGCGTATGAAAAGCCACTATCACCACCACAGTCGGCAGCCGACCAGCGTAGTTGTTTGGGCACAAATACCAGATCAAGCTGATATTCGGCCTCTCGTTTCTTTTTTCCTTTATCGCCGTTATCACCTTTGATGGTCAGTGATATGGCTTCGGCTTTGTTGTAGGTCAGGTCTAACGGAAAACTGACGCCACTGCCTTCTTTCAAGGTTTTATTATCAGTTTTAAGTGTTCCGGTACCGTTCAGTTCAGTAATATAAAAGTCGAAGTCAGGAGCAGCTTCCCCCAACGCTTCTTCATCAAGGGTTATCTCATCATACACATATGCAGCAAGAGAAGACTGCACATCCTGTTCGGTACATAACTTGCAATTTTGCAGACGAGTGCCGTCAGAGAGATAGCAGCGCAAACCAGGAGGTGCTTCAGGTGAAGGGTCTGCTTTTTTAGCTACAAACTGAATACATTTATTTTTATCCAGCTTGGTGTTTGGATTAGTATCCTTATCACTTTTCAAAAACTTATCAAAATTGGATATGGAATTATTATTTAAACCATCTTTTATATGTAGTGTTGCGGGACTTGAATAAAGCAGCGCTTCACTACAGGCTTCGTCACCACAGGCATAGGCAGTGAGGTCATTAGCCTCAACATCGAAACTGAGCTGGTAATGGCGTACACCACCCGCAACAGGAATTGCGCTGTAATTTATAGAAGAGCTGCCTTCCATTTCCAGATCAACAACATTTACAGCACCAAATATTTTTGTGCTGCCCTGCATTTCCAACTCGCCTTCGACGTATAAATAACCATAAATCTTGGAAGAGCCTTCAAGCTCTGCTTCTCCGTCATCATCGCCGTCACCGTATACAAAGGCCAGAATTGGGTTTTCACTGGTACCCAGCTCGGTACTACCTTGCAACTCTAAATCTTCTTCAATATAAAAGGTTGTTAGTTCTTCACCTTGCGGTATTACTCTGGCGCTGCCCTGTAAATCAACCTCTTCATACCAGTATGTGCCGGCATCAAGATACAGTCTGGTACTACCAGATAGCTCAAGAGATTTTGCTTGTACTGCGCCATAAAATTTACTGCTGCCTTGCAATTCAAAATCGCCGTAAGATTTTATATCTCCATACCAGGTAGCATTATCACCCAGTTTTACTTGGTCACTATCGTAATGAAATATATTCACTTTCTGTGACGGGCTGCCCACCTGATTGCTGATAGAGATATCAACATTATCTTTAACATAAAAGTTAACATCACCATCTCCATTGATGACAATCTTGGCATTACCAGAAAACTTCAATGAGTCAAGCCAATAACTACCACTATCAAGATAAATAATTGTACTTCCTTGAGCCGACAAGTCTCCTTTTATTAACACGTCACCAGCGTTTGCAAGATACAACCTGCAACTTCCCTGCGCTTCAACTTTTTCGTATTCACCACGATCATATTTTATAGTACCGGAGCCACTACACTTGGCCTCAAAAGAGGAGTTGTTTTTTTTAAAGGCTGGAAGTTCGAATGGAGAGCGATTGAACTTAGGAAGTGAGTATGAGTTTGTGTATTCACCTGAAATAGTACAGGTTATGTTATCGCACTGACCTTTTAGATCATCTTTCTTTCTAAAGTCCAGCATACCACCATTAGTACCATTAATGCTGGTACTCCAACTCATTTCCACTTCACCCTTTTTATCATGGCTTTGGGCGGCATAAGGAAAGAGTGCAGGAATACTCGATGCCAGCGCCGGTGCCGAGGCAAACAAGGCGGTCAGATAAAACAATGTGGCTTTATTCATCAATCACCTCAACTTCAATATTGCGGATCACCGTCAGTTGACCGGTGTTACAAGTTCCTTTCGCGATCACATTTACCTGAGTAACACCGGCGGCGGTACTCGGTTCCGAGACGCTGACGTCTCCGTCACAGCCCCCTACCTTGGTCGGAACTGCGGCGCTGGCATGGATATCATCCAGCAATAAAAAAACTTGTTGCTCCAGTACCGATTCGGCGGCTAATCGGGACTTCAGCGCCAGCACTTCATATACCAGTTTCTGGCTGCTCTGGCCCGACAGGGTCGCCAAGCCGGCCATCAAGCCCGCCAGCACCAATATGATAAACAACACACTCAGTAGCGTGCTGCCGTTTTGTCTTGAACCCTCAAGGCGCATAAGTCACCTGCAACTGGCCGGGCAGTACCAAATCACCGTCGCGAGTGTTCAAAACAAGCTCCAACTGTATCAATTGATTGGACTCATCATAGTCCAAAAAAACTTTATCTCCTGTGATCCCGGTCATCATCAGGCTGCTTTTTCCCCAGTCTTCATCAGGGCTTTTTAACTCACGCTCAAGCTCGCCATTGCGCAGGCAGTAGCGTACCTGTTCGGGCATTAGCAGGGTATAGCGCAGACCAAGACCTTCACGGTTAAAGCTAACTGCAGTATCAAAAACATCCTCAATATTGAAGCTGACTGAAAATGGTTCTTTATTCACTTCATGTACGTCTTCAGGTGCAGTCGCTGGATAGTCATCCCATGCTTCATCGCCACTATCGGCACGAATAGCCATATAACTATTCTTGATACTTATTCCCTGCAGGCTGAGCGGCATCACAAAAGTGACTGCCCCACTCTTCACCGAGCCCTGATAGATACCGGCTGCCCGAGCAGGTACAAAGGAAAGGCAGTGAGCATCTTCACTATCACTGATATACACACTGGGGCCATAGGCCAAGGCCAATTCCCGACGCAGGCGCTCCAGACTAAATCGGGCGCCGGCCAGGGCCTGGCCGCGTTCGGCGGTGCCGACGTAGCCGGCGGCCATGTCGGCGATGAAACGGGTGCTGAAGGTGGCGCTGATGCCAATCAGCACCAGCACGATCACCAGCTCGATCAGGGTAAAGCCGCGCGCCTTCATCGAATGTTGTACCTGTGCAGAACAAAGGAAAGAGTGGAACCCTTATCGATGCTGACTTTTATCTCTACCTGTTTGAAAATATTGGCAGGGTCATCATCATTAACCGCAACACAGGTTTCTACCGTAAAACGTCGATATAGCTGCGTTTCCGGTAAATTCAGTTGCGTAGCGAGCTCCTCACCATCAATAGCGCCCGTAGCTCCACTCTCGCCGTTATTACACCAAAGCTGGAAATCGTCCACATCATTAAAGTCACTTAACTGACTCTCTGACCCATCGACCCCGAACTTTTTGGCCTTGGTACAATTGACAGAGCATCTACTCTGTTTCTCGGGCTTATTTTTTTCATCATATTTCACCGCCAGTACCTGTTCGGACAGGGTTTCGGCCAGTGACACGGCTCTGAACTGAAACACCGGATCAAGCAGGCGTGGCTGGCTTAAAAAGAAGAGTCCAACGCCGACCAGCACGATGGCCAGTATCGCCAGCCCCAGTACATATTCCACCAAGCTGACGCCGCTATTACGGCGTCTAATAGTATGACTACGGCGATAACGACTAGGGCGCATGAATATAACCCTCGGTTTCGATGTGGACGGTTTTGCCGCCTATCGTTATTTCAAGGGGTCTGGCAAGCCGAGTATCATTAATAAAGGGACGCCCCAAGCGGCTGTCTTCACTAAGATAATTTTTGTCGGCAGCATTATCTGGCTCTTTGCCAAATTGCAATACGAGCGGTAGCGTAAAAGAAGTAGGTTCCACCGTAATATTCAGTCCGGTTTTACCCAAAAACAGACCTTGTTGTTCGGCGGACTTTAACTGCTCATTCGTTAACAATACGGCAGAATTACAGTCTTTGGAAAGGGAGAAACCATTTTTGGCAATCACAACCCGCCCACATTGCTTAAAACCAATGTCATTGGTTAAAGCTTTCGGATCGTTCATGGCTCGCAACTGCGCCAAGCGCAACAACCCGACCAGGTTATCCGCCTGCAACCGTTGTTCGAACTGGCTACCCAACTGCAGCCGCGGCAAGGCCACCGCCGCCAGTATGCCCAGCAGCACCAGCACCAGTATCAATTCGATGAGGGTAAAACCACGGAGTTTGGTCATGGAGTTAAAAAAGGCGGCCTAAGCCGCCTTATAACGTATGCATGTTAACAATCTGTTGTAACAACTGTTACTGTAGCTGGTGTGCTCGGATTGGAAGCTTCAGTATATGTAATCACACATTCAGCAGTAGTAGCTGCTGTTTTAGGTGATATGGTTAAAACACCATCTGTTGTTGTATCGTCTAGGTTATAACGTGTTGTATCAAAACTGTCTAAAGTCGCCAGTATACCTGCAGGTGCATCTTCTTTACCCTCTATAACTTTAGAAGCATCAGGGTAGCCATTAGTAAAAGCAATGAAGTCATAACCTTTGATAGAGCCTTTACCATCAGCATCAACAGTGGTACTTGCGGTCCCATCTGCGTCAAGATTGCCTTCAATCTGTGCTTTGGCATTAGCCATGGTCATAGCCGAAGAAATAGAACTTTTTATTGCGTTCAGGTTGGCGCCATAGGCATCACCCTGCAGATTAAATAACTTGGGCGCGGCCACGGCACCCAGAATGCCCAGAATAACGATAACGATAACCAGTTCGATCAGGGTAAAACCCGCTGTTTTTCTCATGCTTGCCTCATTTCTCGGTTTATTTAACATTAATAACAAAATAACTCATGGGTAAATGATTGATGTCACCATTCGATCATACTGGCCCGATTGAACCCCTTCAATGCTTTTTATATCAAAAAAGCACCACGGGTATTGATGCAAATCAGTATTTCTACTTCATTGCTATCCCTGGGTCTTTACCCCTTGATCACATTCATCATGTCCCACATGGGGGTAAAGATACCCAGCGCCAATATCAGCACCATGACAGAAATCACCACGATTAATATCGGCTCGATCTTGGACGTGAGGTTGCTGATGTCGTAGTCCACTTCTTCTTCGTAGAAGCGGCCCGCCTCCATCACCATCTCGTCGACCCGGCCGGTTTCTTCCCCCACGCGAAACATCTGCAAAATCAGCGGGGTAAAGACCCCGCTTTGCTCGGCCACCGCCGACAGGCTGCTGCCGGACGACAGTTGCTCGCCCATGCCCAGAATGGCCCGGGTCAGATACGCATTGGAGGTGGCATTACCCGCCAGGGTCAGCACCCGCACTATGGGTACGCCGGCGGTCAGCATCATAGCAAAACTGCGGCAAAAACGCGCAAGCAAAATACGCTTAATCAACGGGCCTATGATGGGAATGCGCAGCTGCCATTCGTGCCAGCGCAGGCGCCCGGCCGGCGTGTTGACATAACGCCAGATCAACAGGCTGCCAACCACCGAGGCCACCACCATGTGACCGATATACTGGGTAAAGAAACTGGAGGTGCTCATCAAAAAGCGGGTGGTCCAGGGCAGATCGGCGCCCAGGCCGGCAAAAATGCCGCTAAAGGCCGGGATCACATAGATGTTCATCACCACCATGGCGGCCAGCATGGCGATGCTGACAAACATCGGGTAGCGAATGGCGGCCTTGACCCGGCGGCGGGTATCCAGCTCCAGCTGAAAATAATGGGCCAGTTGCAGAAAGGCCTGCTCCAGCTGACCCGTGCTCTCACCCACTTCCACCAGGGACACAAACAGGCTGTTGAACAGATGCGGGTGCGCCGCCAGCGCGTTGGCCAGGGTCTGGCCCTGATTCAGCGCCTCGGCTACCTCGTTCAGCGCCCCGCTCATCACCTTATTGTCGGTGGTGTCGCGCAGCCCTTCAACGATGCGCAGTATGGGAATGCCCGCCCGGGTCAGGGAGGCAAACTGGCGACTCAGGATCAACAGCACCTCGGGCTTGACGCCGCCCTTCAGAAATTGCTGCAGTTGTATCCAGCTTTTTGTGCCGGCTTTGGTCTCTTTCAGCTCTACCGGGATCAAGCCGGCGTTGAGCAGGCTCTCGGCCGCCGCCTGGGACGAGGTGGCTTCAAGCCGGCCTTCGTTGAGTTGCCCCTGGGCGTTACGGGCCCGGTAACGATAAAACGCCATTATTCCATCCACTCGGCCAGGCGCAGCACTTCGCTCAGCGCCACCTCACCGGCCCGTGCCAACTCCAGGGCGGAGCGAGCCAAGGTGATGTAGTCCGGCGCGGCCGCCACCAGTTCGTTGAAGCGTTCGATATTCTGTTCACGCAGGGTGTCCGCCATGTCGTGGGTGATTTCCAGCCATTCATAGACCCCTACCCGTCCCTTGTGGCCGCTGTTGTTGCAACTGGCACAGCCCTCGCCCCGGTAAAAACGACCGTCGCCGACGCCGGGGGCAAGATAGCGTAAAAACTGTTGTTCACTTTGCTCCGGCACCTGCTCTACCTTGCAGTGTTTACACAAACGGCGCACCAGGCGCTGAGCCAGAATGCCCTTGAGGGTGCTGGCCACCAGATAACCGGGCACGCCCATGTCCATCAGTCGCACCGCCGAACTGGGGGCGTCGTTGGTGTGCAGGGTAGACAGCACCAGGTGACCGGTGAGCGCGCCGCGCATGGCGATTTCGGCGGTTTCCTGATCGCGCATTTCGCCGATCAGCAAAATATCCGGATCCTGGCGCAGGCTGGTGCGCAGAATACGGGCGAAAGTCAGGCCGGCCTTGTTGTTCACCTGCACCTGATTGACCCGTGGCAACTGGTATTCCACCGGATCTTCGGCGGTGATGATCTTGCGATCCGGGGTATTCAACTCGCTCAGGGCACCATAGAGGGTGGTGGTTTTACCGCTGCCGGTGGGGCCGGTGACCAGAATAATGCCGTTGGGGCTGGCCAGTTTGCGCCGAAAAGCGGCCAACAACGCCGGAGGCATGCCGGCCTGGGTCAGACTGCGCACCCCGTGAGTCTGATCCAGCAGTCGCAACACCACCGCCTCGCCAAACTGCACCGGCATGGTGGCCATACGCACATCCACCGGGCTGTCTTTTATTTTCAGGGCGAAGCGGCCGTCTTGCGGCAACCGCCGCTCGGCGATATCCAACCCGGCCATCAGCTTGAGTCGGGATACCAGCGCCGGGGCAATGCCGACTTCCTTGAGCTCGGTTTCCTGCAGCAGGCCGTCGACCCGCATCCGTAGCCGGATCAGGTTTTTATCGGGCTCGATATGCACATCGGAGGCGCCGACCTGCAGGGCATCTTCAAACAACGAATACAGCAGCTTGGCCACGGTGGCGTCGCTGTCGTCCAGCCCGGCCGCTTCCAGCGCCGGTCGGCTGGGGGTGTTTTCACCCTGCAGCTGCTCGGCCAAGTTGGCAATGTCGTCGGTACGTCGGTACAGCTGATCGTAAAGCCCGAACAGCTGGCTCTGGGGCGCCACCGCCAGTTTGATCTCGCGGGGCGACAGCAGGTTGCCGATGGCATCCTGGGTGTCCAGATCCGCCGGGTCCGACAGCACCACCGTGGCCTGGGTATCGTCGGCGGCAATCACCAGCGCGCGGTAACGCCGCGCATACACTTCAGACAGCAGCTTCACCGCCTGCGGGTCTATCTCGGTCTTGTTCAAATCCAGCAACGACAGGTCCAACTGCTCGGCCACAAAGCCCAGCAGTTCCAGCTCGCTCAATATGCCCATCTGCACCAGCAGGGTGCCGATGCGGCCGCCTTCGCGTTGCTGCTGCTTTAACACCGACTCTAGCTGCTGGTTGCTGATAACATCGTGCTCAATCAGCAACTCGCCGAGCCGTTTAGTGAGTTTGCGCTGTGCCATGTTGCTCCAGTTGCTGTGTTACAAAATGCTGCGAGGCCATGCCCAGATCGGCACTGGCCCGCGCCTGTTGAAAGGCCCCGACAAAGTCTTCCCCCAGTTGCCGCTGGCATAACCCCAGCCCCAGCCACCAGGCACCCACCCGGCTTTCGGCCAGCAACAGGCGATAGATCTCTGCCGCCGCTGCACACTGACCGCTGCGCCGGGCCATATCGGCCTTGAGGCTGTAATAATCGAGGTGCATCGGCAAGGGGGGCCGGCTTTCATCCAGCACCTGCCAGGCCGCATCATAACGCTGTTGTTCGGCTAGCAGGCGGGCCAGCGCCAGGCGCATGTCGGCCTGCTGCGGGTTCAGCTCCAGCCCCTGCTGCAACCGGGCCCGGGCCTGATCCAATGCGCCCCGGCCAAACTGCAATGAGGCCAGGCGCAGGCGGGTGGCAGCGTCGTCGGGGTATTCACTCAACGCCTGAGCCAGCCGAAACTCGGCCCGGGCCCAGTCTCCGGCGGCCAGCGCCGCGTCGGCCTGTTGGCTAATCTCGGCCAGCCAGTCGGTCCGGCTCAGGGTCACTTCGCTGATATCGAGGCTGCTTGGTGCCGCCGGCGGCGCCACCATGAGATCGGCCCATTCAGAGGGCTCCCACTCTTCTTCATCCGGCACCTGCGCCTGCACCAGCGGTGCCAGCGGCAATAACATCAGCAATAACCGAGACCAGTAACGGGCGCCTTTCATCAACGTACCCCGCTGTGCACGGAAGCAAGCGGCTCAGACAAGGGCGGATACCATTTTTCCAGCAGCTCGCGCGAGCGCTGCAGCTCGTTCTGCCAGGTGTTTTCATTCACCACCACAGGGCGCAGCATGATCACCAGTTCGCTCTTTTTGGTGCCCAGTTTACGGTTCTTGAACAGGTTGCCCAATACCGGTATCTGGCTGAGCAGGGGCACACCGGAATTCTGTTCGCTCTGGGTTTCCTGCATCAGGCCGCCGATGATGATCATCTCGCCCGAGCGGGCCTCGACGACGGTATCCGATTCTCTGATGCTGCTGCTTGCCAGCGGCAACTCAACCGACTGATCACCGAAGTTGATGATTTTGGTACTGTCCTGCACCTGACTGACGGTGGGATGCACGTGCAGCAGAATGCGGTTGTCTTCGGCTATCTGCGGCGTGACATCGAGCGAAATACCGGAGAAAAACGGCGTCAGCTCAATATCCGGTGACTGTTCCGAGACGCCATTGCTGGTGGTGGTTTCCAGGGTAAAGTTGGTCACGAAGTATTCGTCGGTCCCCACCTTGATCACCGCCTTCTGGTTATTGCTGGTGGTCACTCTGGGGTTGGACAGGGTATTCACTTCCCCCTGGGTCTGTAACAGCCGAATCACGGAGCTAAAATTGCCATCGGTAATATTGAACACCACGCCACCGCCGAGCAAGTCGGCCAGCGGATTCAGCTGCACGGTATTGATCGGATAAGACAATACGTTACCCGTGGTGACCAGGGGCGCATTGGCGCGACTGCCGCCCCCCGTGCTGCCGGCACTCAAATTGTCCCAGTCGATCCCCTGCTCATAACCGTCGTTCAGCTCTACTTCTATGATGCGGGCTTCCAGTATCACCTGCCGTTTGAGCTGGCGTTCGGCCCGGCTCAAAAAGTCTTCCACCAGCGCCAGCTCGTCGGGGGCGGCGCGCACACTCACCAGCCCGGCCTGGGGGTTGGTGACCACCACCCGGCCGTCTTCGCTGCCGATCAACCGGCCCAGCGCCGATTCCAGATCGGCCCAGAAGTCGTTGCTGGACTCGGTGTTGATCCGAGTCGAGCTGTTACCGGCGCTGTTGCCACCGTCTTCACCGTTTGACAGGCTGCTGCCGCTGATGGCGGTTTGCGACTGGCCATTACGGGACAGCATCAGATAGTTCACGCTGAAGGTACGGGTACGCACCCCGTTGGGATACACCTGATACACACCGCCCTGCTGCTCTATGCCATAGCCGTATAACCGGGAAATGGCGGCCAGGGTGTCGGCCAGGGTGACCTGGCGCAGGTTGAGACTGATGGTGCCGCGCACATCCGGGTGCACCGCTATGCTGATGCCGTGCTGGCTGGCCAGGGCATTGAAAAAGTCGGCCGTTTCTACGTCGTTGGCGGCAATATTGAAGCGGCGCAGCCGTGGCTCAGCGCTCAGGGCTGCCGCGGTTGAACGGCCGCTCAACAATTCCTGCTCAACCGCCGCCGGTACCGCATGCGGGCGAGTATTCAGCGCCTCATCCAGCGCCTCCTTGGGTAAGGAGCCATCCGGCGCATGTACACAGGCGGCCAAAGAGGCACCCAGCAAGGCCACCGCAAAAGGTCGTGTCGTGAAATTCATTGGCTACTCAGGGTTGATAATGAGGGAAACAGCGTCAGGGTCAGGGGATCGCCCAGGCCTTCCAGCAGAATATGGTCCGGCCTGATGCGCACCAGCCGGTAGTTGGCAACCGCATCGCCGGTTTGGTAACGGCGGCCGTCGATAATGGCGCTGGGGCGATGGCCGCCGGTGAAAATGGCCTGCAACCGCAATGGCGTTTGTTGCTGTTGTTGCGCCTGAGACGTCGCCGGCGCGTCGGCCGTGGCCGTCATGGCCGTCAGTGGCCGGGTCGGGTCCTGCAGTCCGGCGGTGCTGCTCAGCAGCAGTAACAATAACGGGTTAACCACGCAGCAGCTCCTTGTGTTGGCTGATGGTAAAGAAGTCGAGCCGAATGATGGCCTCGGGATACTGCTCCAGCTCGAATTCCAGCCCGCGCCAGAACACGCGCCCGGACAGCTGCTCGAGGCGCTGCACATAGTCGAGCAACGCCAGATAGCTACCGGTTAAATGCAGGCTCAGATCGTGCCGGTACAAGGGCTCGGTGTTTTCTGCACCGTTCAGCCGCTGCGGCGGCCGGTTGCTCAATTCCCGCAGCTCCAGCCCCTGGCTTTGTTCGAGCATGGTCAGCAGCAGGCCGGCCATTTGCTCCGGCCCCACCAGGGTACGCATGCGCTGATCGACGTTCTCGTTGAGCTTGCTCAGGCGACGGTTCAGCCGCGCCAGCTGTCGATCGCTGTCGTTATTCGACAGCCGGGCGATGCCCTGAGTCAGCTCATCCCGCAGCTGCTGCTGCTCGGCCAGCTGACGCTGCAGCCCTTGCTGTTCCTGCTCTAGGCGCATTACGCCAGCCTGCAGTGTGGATTCATAAAGCAGCAATCCCAGCCAGGCCAGCAGCGCCCAGCTGACACCCAGCACCAGCCAGCGCTCCCGGCGCGACAGGGCGTCAAAGCGCTCTTGCCCCTTTTTCAGCTGTTCGGTCAAGCGGCTCATGGGGTCGCCTCGGCGCTGTAAAGGCTGAAGCCCAGGCCGCCCTGGGGCCGCCGACTGATCTCGAGTTGACCAAAACGGTGACCGCGCAGGCTGTCGCGCTGCTCAAATCCCAGAATCCAGGCCGGTACCTGACTGGCACTGGAGGCCTCACCGCGCAACACCATGCGCTTGCCTTCCAGGGTCAGCCCCTGCAGAGAGATGCCCTGCCAGGGAATGCGCGCCAGATCGTTCAGGGTATTGGCATAAGACACAAAGTTTTCCTGTTGCAGCACGCCCAGCAACCGCTGGCGCGCATTGATATTCTGCTCTATGCGCTCGAGCCGGCCGTCGTCCTGCCGGCTGTTGAGTGCCGCCAGTCCCTGACGCAGCCGGTTCAGATCATTGTCACCCGACGACACCGACGCCTGCAGGGCGCTATTCTGTTGCTGCAGTTGATACTGATTGAAGCCCGCATAGGCAAACATGAACCCCCACAGCACCACGATGGCCAGGCCAACGCGCCACAGCAGGGTGATGGAAGCCGGATCCTGCGACGGCTTGAGCGCCGCCTGATAAAATTCGATGCGCCGTTTCACGCTTGCTCCTCCCGCAGGATACCGAGCGCCGGCAAACTGATGGGGCTGAGGGTGCTGCTGGTGAGCGACTCGGACTTGATATCGAATACCTGACGAATGGCCTCCTGAATGGCCGGAGTAACCCGTTGGGGAAGGGCCAGATACCAGCGATTGGGCGCGCTCAGCTTGAGCTGACCAACCGCATAATCGATGCTGCGCTGCAGCTCCAGCAGCAGGTTGTCGAACACGAACTGATCGACCGGCATCTGCTCGTCATCCAGCGCCTGAAAGCCGCGAATGGTACGGTAAAAATGCCATTGACGCTGATGAATAAAGGTCAGGGTCAGCTCCTGCCCCGGCATCTTGTGCAGCAACAGACCCCGCACCTCCGGCTCCAGCAAATTGGCCATGGCCAGCTCGTCCACCCCTATGGTGACAATCTCGTGTTGCGGGGTAACGGCCCGCACCAGCTCGGCCAGCCTCTCCCGCTCGCTGCTGTATACCGCGATGCGCGCCTGCCCGCTTGGGCTTGGCGGCAATTCGATATAGTCAAACAGCAGGCTTTCTACCGGTGCGTTGACCAGCTCGCGCATGCACCAGGGCAGAGCCTGTGCCAGCTCGTCATCGGGCATGGCGGGTTTGTCTATCTGGCTTTGCTGATACCAGTGCCGGTTCAGCACCAGATACAGCCGTCGGCCCTGCCAGTGCTGTTCATCAATCAACGCCTTCAGCGCCATCGGCAATGACTCGCCATGCCCGAGATCGCGCTGCACCGTTTGCTGAGGTTGAAGTTCATCTACCGCAAACAGGCATTGCCGGGTAATGTAAATTCCCACCGAAGACAAGGATTTGACGGGTTTGAACCACCGGGAAATAAAGGCCATCTGCACCGCACAAAAAGAATTAAAGCAGCAGTATAAACAGATAAAATCTATTTATAAACAAGCTATTATAAAGCGATTAGAAAAAGGACTCTAATTAGACCTTCTCAATTATTCCCCTTGATTAAGATCAATAATTTATACCAATCTGACTAAAACAGCTGCTCTGTAAAGGTCGAATGAAGGGCCTACTCCACCGACACGCTGCAAGCACCTCCATGTGGCGCTCAGCACATGACGTCCTGTCATGTGACGGTCGGTAGAGTAGAACTCTTCATCCGACCCTATGCTGCGGTATGACCTCAAAGCAAAGTCAGGGTCAGATAAATCACCAGCGGAATGGTCAATACCGACAGGGCGTTACCGAGCAGTACTATGCTGGCCATTTTATCGGGCTGGCAACGATATTGTTCGCACAGCAGGTAATTGAGTACCGCCGGCGGCAGCATCACCGACAACGCCAGTAACCGCAACCAGTCTGCGCTTAACGGCAACCACCAGGCCACCAGCAGCAGACTCGCCGCCCCGGCCAGCAAATAACTCAGGTTCACCCGCAGCGCCAGCCCCAGATCCCCCATTTCACCGCCCGACAGCCGCACGCCCAGGGCAAACAACATCAATGGCACCGCCATTTGCCCCAGCAGTCCGGTGCTGGTGTAGACAAACTCGGGCAACAGGGTCGGGTGATCCGCCAGCAGCATGCCCAGCACCGCAGACCAGATGATGGGATTTTTCAGCCACAGCCAGCGACCGGCTTCGCGCGACAGGATAAAGAGCCCGAGCGAAAAATGAATCAGGTTGGAGAGCACAAACAGAATAATGATGGCGCCGAGTTGATCCTCGCCATAGGCCAGCATCATCAGCGGAATACCGATGTTACCGGTGTTGCGAAACATGCCGCCCAGCACCAGGGTCCGGCGCTCCAGCCCTCGAAAACGAAACAGACACAACAGCAGGCCCGGCAGCACGATGATCAGGGTACCGGCCAGCATCAGTGGCCAGCTGGTGCCGAGTCGCACCGGGTTGTCGATGAGGGCAGAAAATACCAATGCCGGGCAGAACACCGCCACATTGGCCAGGTTGATGAATCCCATGTCGGCATGGCGCTGACGGCGACCGAAGGCAAAGCCCACCGCCACCACCGCAAACACCGGCACCACGATATTAAGCAGGGTAGAAAGCATATAGAGACGCAAAAGGCGCCAGTATGGCGCCTTGCTATGGAGCTGTCCAGCCGCCGGGGACGGTGGCGGTTGGCCGATCGCCCGGTTAGATCAGGGCTTAACCGTAGCGGCTGAACGCCAGGCCGCTGTCGTCTATTTCCGGCTTGTTGCCGCTGATCAGATCGGCAATCAGTTTGCCGGAGCCCGCGCCCATGGTCCACCCCAGGGTGCCGTGGCCGGTATTCAGCCACAGGTTCTTGTAACGGGTGGCGCCGATGATGGGCGTGCCGTCCGGGGTCATGGGACGGAAGCCGCTCCAGAACTCCGCTTCTTCTACCTTGCCGCCTTCGGGGAACAGGCTGCTGACCGATTCGGCGATGGTGGCACGACGGGCCTTGGGCAGATCCGCATTGAAGTCGGCCAGCTCGGCGGTGCCGGCGGCACGAATGCGATTTTCGAAACGGGTGATGGCCACCTTGTAGGTTTCATCCATGACGGTGGACTGAGGCGCATCGGCATCATTCTTGACGTCGATGGTCAGCGAGTAGCCCTTGATCGGGTATACCGGCAGACGAATGCCCAGCGGGCTGAGCAGGAAGGGAGAATAACTGCCCATGCACACCAGCACCTGATCGGCGGTTTCCAGACCATTCGAGGTTTGCGCACCACGAATTTGATCGCCTTCGCTGACCAGCGCCTTGATCTCGGTGTTGAACTTGAATACCACACCGTTTTCCTGACACTTTTTCACCAGCGACTTGGTAAAGAGGTTGCAGTCACCGGTTTGATCGTCGGGGAAGTGCAGACCGCCGACCAGCTTGTGCTTCACCCGCGCCAGCGCCGGCTCACGGGCGATACATTCGTCCACGTTCAGCATGGCGTGAGGTACGTTGAATTCCTGCAGTACCTTGATGTCTTTGGCGGCATCGTCAATCTGCTTCTGGGTACGGAATACCTGCAACAGCCCCTGCTTGCGGCCTTCAAACGGCAGTTTCAGCTCACTCTGCAGCGCATTGATACACTGACGGCTGTATTCGGATACCCGTACCATGCGCGACTTGTTGACGCCGTAGGATTTTTCGTTGCAGTTGGCCAGCATCGACAGCATAAACTGCCACTGCGCCGGGTTGAGACTGGGGCGCACCTTGAGCGGCGCATGGGACTGAAACATCCACTTGGCGGCTTTAAGGGGAATACCGGGGGCGGCCCAGGGGGAGCTCATGCCGAATGAAAGCTGGCCGGCATTGGCGAAGCTGGTTTCTTCGGCCGCATCGGGCTGCCGGTCTACCACTACCACCTCGTGGCCCTGCTGCGACAGATACCAGGCGCTGGTAACGCCGACGACACCACTACCCAATACTAATACTTTCATGACACTCCCCTACCAAGATGCTTGTGTAGCGGCAATATCGTCTAAAAAAACAATAAAATCCAGAGCAAAACGCATCACGCATTCCGGCGGGAATAACCGGCACAGGGCCGGTGAATACGGGGGCTCTATCTTTATCTGAGCTCGGTTTCTGTATTGGTGGATAAATTCAGTTAAAATTAAATTATCAGAACAATTAACTACCAAACAGCAAAGTGTGACGAATATCTCAATTCAATAAAATCACGTTCTCAGGATGTCACCGGTTCATCCGCCAGCCGGCCAAGCGCGTGACTCAAGGCCGCCAGCTGCTCCGGCTCGGGTCGTCGCCGCTGTTGCAACGGCAACTGCAGTGCCCGGGCCTGCGCCGCCAATGGCGCCAGCCCGCAAGCTTCGGCCTGCTCGGCCAGCGCCGTCACTACCGCCAGCGCTTCGCACCAGTCTTCGCCGGCCAATGCGGCCTGGAGCAGCCAGACATCGTCCTGGTGTTGCGCGGCAAAATCCGCCCTTTGCCGCGCTAAAAGCTCGGTGGCCGCATCGGTTGCCGTATCGAAGGCAGGTCCGGCGCCTTCACTCAACACGGCGGTCGTGCGCGGTTGCGTGCTCCATGCGTCCGCGTGTTCGGCGTCGGCCTCAGCGTTACCCGTTGCACTGTTAGTCTCTGCACTGTTCGTTTCTGCACTAATGGTCTCTGCACTCTCGGCGTCCCTGTCCGCTACGCTGGCACCTGCCGCCGGCGAATGTGCCAATATCTGCGTCAGCGCCTGATAGAGATCGAGCCGGTTGACCGGCTTGGTGACATAACCATTCATGCCCGCCTCCAGGCTGGCTTCCCGATCGCCGCGCATGGCGCTGGCGGTCAGTGCCACGATGGGAATATCGTGGTGCACCCGAAGTTTGCGGATCTGACGCGTTGCCTCCAACCCGTCCAGTATCGGCATTTGCAAGTCCATCAGAATCGCGTCGAAGCGGCGCCTGACCATCTGTTCAACCGCCTGGCGACCGTTGTCGGCCAGGGTCACCGACACCGAGACCTGTTTCAGAAACTCCACGATCAACTGCTGGTTCATGCGGTTGTCTTCGGCCAGTAATATCTGTTTGCCCGCCAGCTGGCCGTGATAAAACGCCAGATCCTGCAGGCCGGCCATCGCGGCGCTACCCGCGGCATCGGCATCACCACCCAGCACCTGGTTCAGACACTGGATCAGGCTGTGCTCGGTGACGGGTTTGGACAGGTAATGCTCGATACCCAGCGCCTGCATGCGGGGCTCTGGCCGCTCTCGGCCAAAAGCGCTCATGATCACCACGCCGATATGGCCAAAGTGGGGCTGCTGCACCAGGTAACGGGCCAGCTCCAGGCCGTTGTCCTGCCCCAGACAGCAGTCGATCAACGCCAGATTCAGCTCGAAACCCCGTTTGTGAAGCAACTCTCTGGCCGTGCCCACATCCTGGGCACTGTAAACCACCAGCCCCAGCCCACGGAGTAACCGGCTCATCACCTCCAGCACCAGCGCGTTATCGTCAACCAGCAGCACCTTCTGTCCCGCCAGATGTGCTGGCTGCAGCTCGGCCCGGACCATGGTTGCCGGTTGCAACGGCAGCTTGACGGTAAAGGTAGAGCCTCGCCCCGGCTGACTGCTGACCTCGATAGTGCCCCCCATCAACTGCACCAGATGACGGCTGATACTCAGGCCCAGGCCGCTGCCACCGTATTTACGGGTGGTGCTGGCATCCACCTGGGTAAAGGAGCCAAACAGCCGGTTGAGCTGATCGGGCATGATGCCGATACCGGTATCGCTGACCTCAACACACAGCCTCGGCTCGGGGTCGGCGCACACCGACACCCTCAGCACCACTTCGCCACGCTCGGTAAATTTGACCGCATTATTGACCAGATTGACCAGCACCTGCCCCAGTCGCAAGGGATCACCATGCAGACAGTCGGGCACATCGGCCACCTTGTTGATGATGACTTCCAGCTGTTTCTGCTCGGACATGTCGGCAAACAGCCCGGACAATCGTTCCAGCAGTTCGTTGAGATCAAATTCGATGTCTTCCAGCTCCAGCTTGCCCGCCTCCACCTTGGTCAGATCCAGAATGTCGTTGATCAGCAGCAGCAGGTTATCGGACGAGTTCTTGATTTTTTTCAGGTATTCGGACTGTTGTCCATTCAGCGGTGTCTGCTGCAACAGGGACGCGAAGCCGATAATGGCATTCATGGGCGTGCGGATTTCGTGACTCATGTTGGCCAGAAAATCGGTTTTGGCCCGGGCCAGCGCAAACGAGGCCTGACTTGCCTCGCGTAATTGCCGGTTGCGAACCACCAGCAACAAGACCCCCAGGCCAACCAGCAGCAGCACCAGCAATGCCAGTATCGCCCGCATCTGCTTCCAGCTGTCTTCGGCCTGTTGCCGCCAATCGTCGGTGCGCTTAAGCAGTGCAGACAGATCATTGGCGGCCATCGCCTCGCGCAGCCGTATCACCTCGCCCACGCGATGGCGGTAAAGCCGATGATAATAGAATGCATCCAGCCACTCGCCGGTGGCCGCTTGCCGTAACCGTTCGGCCTCGTCATCCAACGCATACAAAAACCGGTGGTTGGGCACCGTCAGATAAAGCCGGCTATGCTGCAAAAACTGCTCGTATTCCGGCCGGGCAGGCAGACCCTGCAGGGCTTCCGCAAAAGACTGCAAGGCATGACGGCTGCGAATATCGGCATCCTGCAGCGCCAGCACCGTCTCCTGATAGCGATTGAGTTCGGCAAGCACCTCGTCGGTGCCCGCCAGCGGAATCGGATGCTGTTCGATAAACCGGATAAAGTGCGACACCGTCAGTGCCAGCGAGGTGAGCTGTTCGTTCAGTTGCAGGCCGCTTTTTGCGCTGGTCGTTGCCCGGCTCTGCTGCCCGTGCAGCGCCTTCAGTACCGGCTCGGTCTGCTGTTGCAGCACCTGATAATAACGATACTGCCGATATTGATTGCTACCATAAGCTATGAACAGCAGGCACAACAGCAGTGCACAAGCCAGTATCGTCCAGCGCGGCACCGGTAAATTGCGTCGTTTTGCAACCGACATCATCTTTTGCTCCCACCGTCTGGTGATATACTGACAAATTCAACCAAAACAACAACATAACGAGTAAAAAACATGTCCGACGAGATTCCACAACAAGGTGTAAACATCAGGGCCAAGTGGGGCATTCTCAGTGCCAACCTGCTCCTGTTCCTGCTCTTGCTCAATACACTGCCTTTTGATCCCGGCGTGACCAAGGGGCTGAGCCTGCTGGTCTTTATTGCCGTGCTCTGGCTGACCGAAGCACTGAATATTACCATTACCGCCTTGCTGGTGCCGCTATTGGCTTCCCTGCTGGGCGTACTGGATACCAAAGAGGCGCTCGGCAACTTCTCCAACTCCATCATTTTTCTGTTTCTGGGCGGTTTTGCACTGGCCGCCGCCATGCACAGTCAGCAACTGGACCGGCTGATTGCCAGCCGAATACTGCGGCTGGCAAGGGGGCGGCTCGGTACCGCCGTGTTCCTGCTGTTTGGCACCGCCGCCTTTCTGTCGATGTGGATCAGTAATACCGCCACCACCGTCATGATGCTGCCGCTGGCGCTGGGTCTGTTGAGCTGTCTGGATGGCGAGCGTTATCGCAGTACCTATATCTTCGTGCTGCTGGGTGTGGCCTACAGCGCCAGCATCGGTGGTATCGCCACCCTGGTTGGCAGCCCGCCCAACGCCATTGCCGCCGCCCAGGTGGGCTTGAGCTTCAGCGAATGGATGGCCCTGGGTCTGCCCATTACCCTGCTGCTGCTGCCGGTGGCCATTCTGGTGCTCTATCTGTTGTTTCGCCCCAAACTGAGCGAGCGCATCGAGCTGGCCGAAGAGCACATCAGCTGGACCGGCCAACGCAAAACCACCCTGGCCATTTTTGGCCTGACGGTATTACTGTGGATTTTCTCCGGCTCCGTATCCAGGGCGCTCGGTGGTCTGAGTTCATTTGACACCATTGTTGCGCTGCTGGCCATCGCCCTGATCGGCATTACCCGGGTGGCGGAATGGAAGCACATTGAAAAGCACACCGACTGGGGCGTATTGCTGCTGTTTGGTGGTGGTCTGACCCTGAGCCATGTGCTCAAGGCCACCGGCACCAGCGAGTTTCTGGCCCACCATCTGGCCGACATGCTGGGCCATGCCAGTCCCTTCGTGATCCTGCTGGTGATTACCGCCTTCGTGGTGTTCCTGACCGAACTGGCATCCAATACCGCCAGCGCGGCGCTGTTGATTCCGGTGTTTGTGGCGGTCGCCGAAGGCCTGGGACTGACCCCGGTGATGGTGGCGTCGGTGATTGCGGTATCCGCCTCCTGCGCCTTCATGCTGCCGGTGGCCACCCCGCCCAACGCCATCGTGTTCGGCTCCGGTTACATTCGCCAGAAAGACATGATGAGGGCGGGTTTTGTGCTCAACCTGGTCTGTATCAGCATGCTGGCGGTGTATTTTTTCGTCTTCGCCTGAGTCTTTCCCATGCTGTAGATACAAAAAAGCCGCTGAACGTCAGCGGCTTTTTTTCGGGCGCATCCTTGCCGGTTTATTGTTGCCAGAACGGCTTGCTGATCTCCTGATAGCGGTCGGATTCATTCAGGCCGATGTCTTTCAGCAAGTAGGCCGGCAGCTCGGATAACTGGCGACGGGTACGGGTGCGTTGCAGCCACAGGCCGAGTGTGGCCAGCAGGCCGGCTTGTGTCGTGGTTTTGCCTGCGTGCGACAGGTCTTGAGTTTGATACGTTGCGGTGTTCATGATGCGCCTCCTGAGCTGATATGGGGCACAGGATAGTGAGCCGCCGATCCCTGCTCAACCCACTTTTATTCGATCACAACATTAGTTTTTATAATAGGTTAACGGCCGAAGGAAACGATTAAACATTGCGCGATCATTGCCTTAACAGAGGCCATGCGAACCAGGATCACGTCATTGCCATCAAAAAACGCCACAACAAAATAAACAGTCAACAATAAGGTGTTTTTATGCAAAATAAGCGCTTCACACCTTGCTATTGCGCTATTTTCACGACAACAGGCGCATAAATAGCAAACAGCACTCACTGCTACCAGAATGTGCTCCTGTCGACGATTATACTCAAAATGCAAAAAACACAGATGAACCATGATTTAATAAACATTTGAAAGATAACACCAGGTTAACAATAAAAAATAATCAATATCACCACCATGGGAGCGGTTAACCCCTTGTTGTAGGGTTGATTCATGCGCCTGCAGCAACCGAGCTCGTTGATTTTATGCCACAGCCTCCCTACTCTGCGCTCCGTTTACCTATCCTTACACATCTGAAATATCCTGATTCGGAGTCATTATGAAACGAGAGCAATGGGGTTCTCGCACCGGCTTTATCCTTGCCGCCGTCGGCTCTGCCGTCGGCCTGGGTAACATCTGGCGCTTCCCTTACATGGCGTATGAAAATGGTGGCGGTGCCTTTTTCATTCCCTACCTGTTTGCCATGCTGACCGCCGGCATTCCCTTCATGATCCTGGAGTTTACCCTGGGCCATAAATACCGCTCCGGTGCCCCCAAAACGCTCAAAGCCCTGAATCATCGCTTTGAGTGGCTGGGTTGGTTTCAGGTGATGATCTCGGCCATTATCGCCTTCTACTATGTGGTGGTGATTGCCTGGGCCATTTCCTATGCCTACTTCGCCTTTACCCAGGCCTGGGGAGAAGACAGCAACGGCTTCTTCTTTGGCGAGTTTCTGGGATTGGGTGACGACAGTGCGCCTTCCAACCTGGGTGGCCTGCAGTGGCACCTGCTGCTGCCGCTGTGCCTGGCCTGGGCCGCGACCTACTTCGCTACCTTCCGTGGCGTAAAAGGCGGCATAGAGAAGGTCAACAAGGTACTGATGCCGTTGCTGTTTGTGATGGTACTGCTGCTGATTGGCCGCATCGCCTTCCTGCCCGGTGCCCTGAACGGCATCAACTGGCTGCTGGAGCCCGACTTCAGCAAGATCTGGGATCTCAAGGTATGGTCTGCCGCCTACGGCCAGATCTTCTTCACCCTGAGTGTGGGCTTCGCCATCATGCTGTCTTACGCCAGCTACCTGCCGGAAAAATCCGACATCAACAACAACGCCTTCATGACGGTGCTGATGAACTGCGGCTTCTCCATGCTGGCCGGTATCATGATCTTCGGCGCGCTCGGCTACATGGCCCACGCCCAGGACAAGGCACTGACCGACGTCGTCAGCTCCGGTGTGGGTCTGGCCTTCGTGACCCTGCCGACCGCCATCAACCTGCTGCCCGCCCCCGGCGTGATGGGACCGCTGTTCTTCCTGGCGCTGGTGTTTGCCGGTATCAGCTCGCACATTTCCATTGCCGAGGCGGTGACCACCGGCCTGATGGACAAGCTGGGCTGGAGCCGTCCGAAAACCGCCACCATCTTCTGCTCGACCGGCCTGGTGGTCAGCCTGATGTTCATTACCCAGGGCGGCCTGCTGCTGCTGGATCTGGTGGATTACTTCATCAACAACATCGCCCTGCTCGGCTCTTGCCTGCTTGAGCTGCTGCTGGTGGGCTGGCTGTGCAAGCTGCAGGACTTCCGTGCCCATGCCAACCGTTTGTCCGAGTTCACCATCGGTGGCTGGTGGGCCATCTGCATCAAGTTTGTCTCTATCGGCATTCTGGTGGTGATCCTGTTCAACAATATTCTGAGTGCCTTCCGTGAGAACTACGGCGGTTACTCCGATAATGACGTGACCTTTATCGGTTGGGGCATGATTGCACTGATGCTGGTTGTAGCCATCGTCATCAACCTCAGCAGCAAGAAGGAGACCACCGCATGAGCACCGGAGCCATCATCATGATGCTGATCGGACTCGGCATTACCTGGGGCGGTGCCGCCCTCTGTATTCGCCGGGCGATGAAGTCCAAAGCAAAATAACGCACCAAGGCAGCCGACAGGCTGCCTTTTTTTGTATAGTGAAAGTTTGTTGCAGAAACCCCTCCCTAGCCCTCCCCTTGCTTTGCACCCCGCAGCCATTCTGTATCCAGGGTGTTCAAGGGGAGGGAACAGGATGGCATACATAGGAAATGCCGGCGCCGTTCTGCCCCTCCCCCTTGGCTGCGGGATTACAGGCATCACGGCGGGTATTCGCCAGGGGGAGGCTGGGTGGGGGGTGTCATTTCGGCTTCTGTAAACGCCGCTTTAGCCGGCGCAAACCCACAAAGACGCCAGGCACACAGGTACAACACAGGCTCTACAGCCAAAGTGTTTGTCTTTAACTTAAAGCTGACAGCTTATGGCTTACGGCTGGGTTTCGGCGCCGACTCCGGGTATGCTTGCGCGTTTTCATCCATACAGGTAATCATCATGGACTGGGATCCCCATGTTACCGGGCGCAACGGTGTGCTGGCACAACTGGCCGGCCTGGTCGATATCACCACGCCGCAATGGCCGACCCTGGCCGAGCTTAACCGGCAACTGGCCGCCGACTTGCCGGTGGAATTTATCGATGATGATCGTTTTGCCGAGCTGAACTGCTACTACGAGCAGGCGGTGGCGCAGGGCATGGTGCCGACGCGGGCCAACAACTGGCATGACCTTTTCGGTGCCGTGATCTGGGCGCTGTTTCCCCGCACCAAGGGGTTACTCAACCGGCTGCACATGGAAGATATCGCGGCCAACGGCCTCGGCAAACGCACGCCCCGGCGCGACAGAATCACCCACTTCGACGAATGCGGCCTGGTGCTGGCGGTAGCGGATAAAGCCGAGACGGAGCACTGGTTGCGCGAGCACGACTGGCAACGGCTGTTTATCACCGAACGCAAACGCTGGAATCGGGATTGGCAGCCCTTTATCTTCGGCCATGCGCTGTATGAACAGGCGCTGGCGCCGTTTATCGGCATGACCGGCAAATGTGTGGTGCTGGAGATGTCTGCCGCCTTTTTTGAATTGCCCATCGCCGCTCGTTATCCGCTGCTGGATGCAAGGCTGGCCGAGCATCTGGCGCAGTATGCCCTGTTCGACCGACCACGCCCGCTGCTGCCGCTGCCGTTGCTGGGCATCCCCGGCTGGTGGCCGGCCAATGAGAATCCGGACTTTTATCAGAACCGGGATTACTTCCGCCCTCGGCGTAACAGGTGATTTAACGCCTGTTTTTTCTTACACTTGCCGCCTTATCAGAAAGAGGATGTTGTTATGTCCGGGTCCGACCCCGTTTATGACCTTGAATTCAAACGTCATTATCTGCACCCCAGATATTGGCCAACCTGGCTGGCCATCGGCGCGCTGTGGTTGCTGGCCTGGTTGCCGGCCCGCGCGCGCGATGCGGTTGCCGGCGCTTTGGCGCCCTTGCTGGTAAGGCTGGCCAAAAAGCAGTGCTACATTGCCCGCACCAATATTCGGCTGTGTTTTCCCGACTTGCCTGCCGATGAAGTAGAGCGAATGCTGCTGAATTCCATTCGTGCCGGCCTGATGACCTTTATGGGCTACGGCGAGTGGACCGCCCGCAGCCGTGACTACCTGCAGGGTCGCTTCGTGGTGCAGGGACAGGAACATCTGGATGCCTGCCTGGCGAATGATGAAAAAATCATCTTCATGATCCCCCATAGCTGGGCCATCGACGCCGGCGGCCTTTATCTGACGTCACTGGGCCTGCCCATGTGCACCATGATGCACAGCGCCAAGAACCAGGTGTTTGACTGGTTTATCAATCGCCAGCGGGCACGTTTCAACGGCATCGTCTATGAGCGCGACGCCGGCATCAAGGCGGTGATCAAGACCATCAAGAGCGGCAAGCATTTCTTCTATTTGCCGGATCAGGATCACGGCCGGGAAGCCAGCCTGTTTGTCCCCTTTTTCGCCGAACTCAAGGCCACCCTGCCGGCCCTGCCCAAGCTGGTAAAGCTCACCGGGGCCAAGGTGATTCCCGTGCTCAGCGTCTACAACATGGAGCAGCACCGCTACGAGCTGATCCTGCGCCCGGCCATGGCACCTTACCCCACCGCCGACATCACCGCCGACACCCGGGCAATGAACGCGGAAATAGAAGCCCTGCTCGGTGAGTGGCCCGAGCAGTACATGTGGTTCCTGAAATATTTTCAGACCCAGGTCAATAGCGACGAAGGCCGTTACGAGGCGGGGATCAGGGAGATAAGAAAACAATGAGCTGGCTGGAATATCTGCTGACCATCGCCACCGGTCTGCTCATCATCTGGCTGGTGGCTCGTATCGATGACTGGCTAATCGAGAAAGAACGTAAGGGGTGATATTTCGTAGGGTCGACTTATTTTTAAGAAAAGTATTCGCCCGAAGGCGTTGTTCGATTACATGATGGTCGATTGCACGCTGGTCGATTGAAATCGACCCTACGAGACAGGCAGATTTTGCAGTTGTTGTAGCCGCCGCTTTAGCTGGCGGAGCAGGCAACGCCAGGTGATTGGAACGGGTGCCGTGCCTGCAGATTTCGATTCGCCTGTGGGTTTGCGCCGCATAAATGGGCGCCTACGGAAGGCGTTTATTACTCCTCACCGGTTTCACCCCGGAAAAAACAGGAACTTGGCGCCAACCAGCAACAGGAATACCGCAAAGGCGCGTTTCAGTACCGGCGCCGACAGTTTATGCGCCAGAATGGCTCCGAAACGGGCGAAGGGCATGCTGGCCAGACTGATGCCGAGCATCGCCGGCAGGTAAACATAACCCCAGGCCTCGGCCGGCAGCCCCTGATGCGCCATGCCGTGCACCACGTAGCTCAGCGCCCCCACCAGGGCGATAGGAAAACCGCAGACCGACGACACCGCCACCGCCCGCTGCATGGGCACCGAACACCAGCTGAGAAACGGCACCGTCAACGAGCCACCGCCGATACCGAAAATACCCGAGGCCCAGCCAATCACACCGCCCACCGCCACCTGCACCGGCTTGCCGGGCAGTTTAGCGCCGCCGCTAGGCGCCAGGCCAAACAGCATCTGCGCCGCCATCAGCCAGGCAAACAGGCCGATCAGGCGCTGCAATAGCGGGCCAGAGAGCTTGTCGGCGGTATAGCCGCCCATCCAGGCCCCCACGACGATGCCGACAGACAACAGCGCCGCCAGGCGCCAGTCGATGGCTTTGCGACCATGGTGGGTATGAATGGCACTCAGCGAGGTAAACATGATGGTGGCCAGCGAGGTGCCCACCGCCATATGAGTGACCAGATCGCCGCCGATGCCCTGCAATTTAAAGCTGATAATCAGCACAGGCACAATAATCAGGCCGCCGCCCACACCAAACAGTCCGGCCAGGGTGCCGGCGAAGGCGCCCAGAGCCAGGTACATCAACCAGGTCATATCGAATCCCTAAAAAAGACAAAGGCCATAAACTACCTAAGACGGCGGTAAAAGCCAACCGGAGAGCACGGAAAGCCGTGAGAGAAGACGAAAGTTCGTGCCATCACCCTCCCCCGGTTTAATGCCTCAGAGCCTGTCGTGGCCCAGGCTGATGACCACCCGACGGTTGGTGTCGCGTCCTTCGGGGGTGCGGTTGTCGGCGATGGGCCGACGCTCGCCATGCCCTTCCAGGCTGATGGTGTCTTCCGGCAGGCCGAGGTTCATGAAATGGGTCTTGATGGCTTCGGCACGGCGTTGCGACAACTGTTTGTTGTGACCGGCGGTACCAAAGCTGTCGGTATAGGTGTTGATCACCACTTCGCCGATGTTGGGGTCGGCCTTCACATATTCGGCAATCATCGCCAGTCGCTGGCTGGAATGGGCCGTCAGCACGTCGTCGTTGTTGACGTAGTTGAGCACACTGAAGGCGATATCCTCGAAACTGTAGGGCAGCAAATTGGCCTGGCAGTCGAGAAAGGCGACATAACGGGCACGAAAGTTGACCGACGACAGCCCCACTCCGGTCGGCTGACCATTGCGGTACCAGTCATCGAAATAAAAGGTCGGCCAATGTCCTTCACTCAGTTCCTCCAGCATCACCCAGGCCGACTGCTGCTCGACCATGGCATCGAACTGCTGATAAAAGGTCACCCGGGTCAGGTTGTTGGCAGCCCGGCCCGGCTGCCATTGCGGCGGCACACTTTTCAGCATCGCCGACTGGGTACGCGGCTGGGCCCGCAGTGGTTTGAGTTCAAACACCAGATTGATGTTTTTGGACGCCCGGCTGGTAAAGGCACCGGTGCCAAAACCGGGAATGGGGTGTTCCAGGCGGCATTGCACCGCCGAGTCCGAGGTGAGCCGCCACAGAGACTGATCCATATTCGCCATATAGGTACGGGGTTGGGCCCAGGCCCCGGCGCACAGGGTCAGCCCTGCCACTACAGAAATAATGCGCACGTCAGCTCTCCTGATCATCGTTACGCATGTTATCGGCGGTCGGCCCCAACTCTTTAATGATTTAACCGGATGCCGGCCTGCTCGCCATATACCTTGAGCTCCCGTGTCAACACCGCCTTTTCTTCCGGTGACAACCAGCAGGCTTCCACCCCGTTCAGCGCCAGCTGCAACAATTCCTCGTTGCCGGCACCCAGCCCCTGCTGCAGCGCCTGGTAGTTGGCATTCATGTAACCGCCGAAATAGGCCGGATCATCGGAGTTGACCGTGACACATAGCCCCGCATGCAACAGCTGGAGCATGGGGTGTTCGGCCATGGTCTCGACAACCTTGAGCTTGAGATTGGACAGCGGACACACGGTAAGCGGTATACGCTCCTGCGCCAGTCGCGCCATCAGGGGGGTATCGGTAATGGCCGCCACCCCGTGGTCGATGCGTTCCACCTCGAGCACATCCAGCGCATCGCGAATATAGCTGGCCGGGCCCTCTTCACCGGCGTGGGCCACCAGCCGATAGCCCTGCTCCCGGGCGGCGGCATACACCTGAGTGAATTTGGTGGGCGGATTGCCCTTTTCGGCCGAGTCGAGGCCGATGCCCGACAGTTGCTGGCGGAAGGGTTCGGCATGATGCAGGGTGTCGAAGGCCGACTCCTGAGACAAATGACGCAAAAACGACATGATCAGCCGGCTGGTCAGCCCCCACTGCCGGCGGGCCTGCTCCAGTGCTCGCCCTATGCCCCCCACCACCACCGCCAGGGGCACGCCGCGCCCGGTGTGCGCCTGGGGGTCGAAGAAGATCTCCACATGGCGTACCCGCTCGGCATGTGCCCGGCGCAGATAGGCCCAGGTCAGATCGAAAAAGTCCTGCTCGGTCAGCAATACCTGCATGCCCTGGTAATAGACATCGAGAAACGATTGCAGATCTTCAAACCGATAGGCCGCCTTGAGGGCGCTTTCATCCGGGTAATCGAGGGTGATACCATTGCGCCTGGCCAGGGCGAACACCATTTCAGGCTCCAGGGTTCCCTCTATATGCAGGTGCAATTCCACCTTGGGCAATTCACTGATAAACGTGGACATGGCGTTTCTCCGCTGTTTATACACCGCTTGTTAACCGACTATTTATCAACCGAAAGCGGATAAACCGGTCATGAAAGCAGGATGCTGAAACCAATAAGGTTAAAGATAACAAAGATTCCATCGCCGCTGCCGCCACAAAATAACCGAATGGTCACAAATCGGGCTCAAACAGGCCAAAGCTCGCTCGGTGATATCAACGCCACCATGGGAATGCCCTATCGATGATTGCTTTTTTAAAACGCTGTGTACTCTGGTTGCTGGGCCTGGTGATCCTGGGCCCCCTGCTGCTGACATTCCTCTATCGCTACGTTCCGGTGCCGGTGACGCCGCTGATGGTGATCCGGCTGTTTGAAGGTGAGTCCCTGGCCAAAGACTGGCAAGCGTCCTCCCGACTTTCCCATCACCTGAAGAAGGCGGTGATCGCCTCCGAAGACAACAAGTTCTGTCGCCATCGGGGCTTTGACTGGGGCGCCTTCAATGATGTCTTCAACGAATTTAGGGACCAGGGCCGGTTACGCGGCGGCAGCACCATTACCATGCAGACCGCCAAAAACCTCTATCTGTGGCCGGGACGCAGCATTACCCGCAAGCTACTGGAGGCCATTTATACCCCCATGCTGGAGCTGATCTTGCCGAAAGACCGCATCATGACCCTGTATCTGAACATCGCCGAATTCGGCCCCGGCATCTATGGCGCCGAGGCGGCGGCGCAGACCTATTTCAATAGCTCCGCCGCCACTCTCACTCGCCATCAGGCCGCCTTGCTGGCCGCGGTGCTGCCTAATCCGCGACAGTACCATGCCGGGCGGCCCTCGGCTTACGTACAAGGCCGCGCCAGCACCATTGGCTATCGCATCAATCAACTCGGCCCTCTGTTAAGCTGCATAGAAAAGTAATAAAACGGTGACGCTGGTCATCAATTTGTCATAAGCTGCGATGACAGTAGGCATAAAGCCATAGCGGGCTCTGGCCTACTAGACAAGGGCCTGCTCAATAAGGGCCTCAAGGAGAGCATGAGTGCATAAGAAAAATCTGATTTGTGACATCGACGGCGTCATTTTGCATAACAACGACTTGATCCCCGGCGCCGACGCCTTTATACGCCGGGTGCTGGAGCAGGACATCAACCTGCTGTTTCTGACCAACTATCCGGCACAGACGCCCAAGGATCTGCAAAACCGTTTTTATTCCGCCGGCATCGAAGTACCGGAAAGCAGTTTCTATACCTCGGCCATGGCCACCGCCGACTTTCTGAAACGCCAGAACGGCGAAAAAGCCTATGTCATCGGTGAAGGGGCGCTGATCCACGAACTGTACAAGGCCGGTTTTACCATCACCGACATCGATCCGGACTTTGTGGTGGTGGGCGAAACCCGCAATTACAACTGGAGCATGATCCAGATGGCGGCCCGTTTCGTGGCCGACGGCGCCAGCTTTATTGCCACCAACCCGGATACCCACGGCCCGAACATGCACCCGGCCTGTGGCGCGCTCTGCGCCCCCATCGAGCGCATGACCGGCAAGAAACCGTTTTACGTCGGCAAACCCAGCGCCTGGATAGTACGGGCCGCACTGAATCACATGGACGCCCACTCCGAGAATACCCTGATCGTGGGTGACAACCTGAAAACCGACATTCTGGCGGGGTTTCAGGCCGGACTCGAAACCGTACTGGTGCTGACCGGTGTCAGTCAGGTCGCAGACATTGACAAGATGCCCTTCCGTCCGCAGCATGTTTACTCATCCGTCGCCGATATCGACCTGTTCTGACTCAGTAATAATAAGAAGCACCAATGGATCCCATTTTTATCGCTATTGCCTTTGGCTGCGGCCTGGCCGTTTATCTGATTAACCTGCCCCCGCTGATTGGCTTTCTGGCGGCGGGCTTCGTGCTCAACGCCATGGGCTATGAAAGCAACGCTACCCTCGACACCCTCGCCAACCTGGGGGTCACCCTGCTGTTGTTCAGCATCGGGCTCAAGCTGGACATCAAGACCCTGCTCAAGAGAGAAGTCTGGGGCACGGCCACCGGCCATATCCTGTTTTCGACTCTGCTGTTTACCGGGGTACTGTTGGCGGTAAAAACCATCGGTTTCAGCCTGGCGCTGGAGCTGGAATGGCGTCAGGCCATGCTGATGGGCTTTGCGCTCAGTTTTTCCAGCACCGTCTTTGCGGTCAAGGTGCTCGAAGAGCGCAGCGACATGAACACCTTCTATGGTCGCATCGCCATCGGTGTGCTGGTGATGCAGGATCTGTTCGCGGTGGCGTTTTTAACCATCTCCAGCGGCAAGGTGCCCAGTCCCTGGGCTCTGGGCCTGCTGGTGCTGCTGCCGCTGCTGCGGCCCTTGTTTTTCAAGATGCTGGAACGAAGCGGTCACGGCGAGCTGCAAACCCTGTTTGCGGTGTTTCTGGCCCTGGTGGTGGGTGTGGGCGGCTTCGAGCTGGTTGGACTCAAGGGCGACCTTGGCGCCCTGATCATCGGCATGATGCTGGCCTCTCACTACAGCGCCTCTTCGCTGGCCAAGTCGCTGTTCAACATGAAAGAGCTGTTTCTGGTGGCGTTTTTCCTGAGCATCGGCCTGAACGGCATGCCGACCATGGACGCCCTGTGGATTGCGGCCATACTGTTGCTGGTGCTGCCGCTGAAAAGCCTGCTCTACTACCTGTTTTACAGCCGCTGCGGCCTGCGGATCCGTACCTCGCTGCTGGCGACCTTCAGCCTGACCAACTATTCGGAGTTCGGTCTTATCGTGGCGGCACTGGCGGCCAAGCAGGGGTTGCTTAGCAACGACTGGGCCATTGTTGCCTCCATTGCGTTGGCGGTTTCATTTATGGTGTCGGCCCCGCTGAACGCCGAAAATGAAAATATCTATCGTCGCCTGATGAACCGCTTTCAGCCTCGGGAAAACCCGCAGTTACACCCGGACGACACCCCCATTCAGCTGGGCGACGCCAGGGTGCTGGTGATCGGCATGGGTCGTATCGGTCAGGGCGCCTACATGGAACTGGAACAACACTATCCGGGCCAGTTACTGGGGATCGACAGCGACAAGAAAAAAATCACGCTGCTGCAGGAACTGAATATCAACGCCATCGAAGGCGATGCCTCGGATTCGGACTTCTGGGACAAAGCCAACATCAGTACACAGCTGGAATACATCTTTCTCGCCATGCCGAATCATGCGGGTAACCTCTACGCCCTGGAGCAGATTCGCCACAACCAGTTCAAGGGCCAGGTGGCTGCCATTATCTGCTACCCGGAAGAAGGCGCTCAGCTGCGTGACATGGGGGCGGACGATATCTTCAATATCTACGAAGAGGCCGGTAGCGGCTTTGCTCGCCATGTGATCGAAAATACCAGCCCACAGTTACAATCCGCGTAACACCAATCCTGAAAAAAGGGGTCGGAGTCATTTAAAAATGACTCCGACCCCTTTAATCGCGACCCCTTTAATCGCAAAGGTAAAAACCATCTCCGATGTTCGGTTGAGCGCGAATCATAAGGCGTAAGGTGTGTTACCCCTCACCCTTTACGTCTCACGAAACCTGTAGGCGCCGCTTTAGCTGGCGCGAACCTGCAAACAACGCCATCTCTGCAGCATCGGTGTTAATGGCCTGCTGCGCAGGCCCTGCCGACTGAAGTGGCAGCTACAAGAGCCAATCCCACTCCCCACAAAGTGCCGTTATGCCAGCTCGCGGCAGACCAGATCCATCATCATGCGAATATGGGCCGGGTTGTCATTCAATGCGGGAATATAGTGATAGGCCTCACCACCGGCTTCCATGAAGATCTCTTTGTTCTGCTCGGCAATTTCCTCCAGCGTTTCGAGGCAATCGGCCGAAAAGGCGGGGCAGATCACGCTCACGCTCTTGATGCCTTCGCCCGGCAGCGCCTTCATGGTTTCGTCGGTGTAAGGCTGCAGCCAGGGCTCGCGGCCAAAACGAGACTGAAAGGTGGTACGCCATTCATGGCGCTCCAGCCCAAGCTCGGCGGCCAGCAACTCGGAGGTGCGATGGCACTGGTGGCCATAGGGGTCGCCTTCGTCTTCGAAGCGCTTGGGAATGCCGTGGTAAGACAACAGCAGTAGATCGGTGCGACCCTCGGCTTCCCAGTGCTCGCGTACCGACTCCGCCAGTGCCTGAATATAGCCGTGGCTGTCATGATAATCATGAATAAAGCGGAACGCCGGCAGTCGCCGCTCGCTTTTCATCAGCCGGGCCCAGCTGTCGAACACCGAGGCGGTGGTACTCACCGAATACTGCGGATACATGGGCAACAGTATGACCCGGTCAACCCCCTGATCTTTCAGCTCCTGCCAGGCGGTCGCCATCGACGGCTCGCCGTAGCTCATGCCTAGGGCCACCGGCATGTCGATACCCGCCTCCTGCAAGGCGGCACTCAAACCCGCCTGCTGACGACGACTGACCACCATCAGCGGCGAGCCCTCTTCCCACCAGATAGACTGATACAGCTTGGCGACCTTGGGAGAACGAAACGGCAGAATAATGCCGTGCAACAGCGGGCACCAGAGCATTCTGGGAATATCGACGACGCGATAATCATGCAGAAACTGACCGAGGAAAGTTTTTACCGCCTTGGCGGTGGGAGCGGTAGGAGTACCCAGGTTAACCAGTAAAACGCCTGTTTTCACTTTGTTATCCATATCTGAAAAAAAACGGAGGGAAAGCGGAGAAAAAGCGGAAAAAAAACCGGGCGCAAGACGCGCCCGGTTGGTAGCAATGACCTTAAGACAGGATCTCGGCCAATTGTTTGCTGACGGTGTCAACAGACTGGGTGCCATCCACTTTATAGTGGCGAGTCTGGCCGGCTTCGGCGGCTTGCTTGTAGTATTCGATGAGCGGCGCCGTCTGCTCGTGATAGACGGCCAGACGCTTGCGTACCGTGCCTTCTTCATCGTCGGCACGAATCGCCAGATCTTCGCCGGTGACATCGTCTTTACCTTCCACCTTCGGCGGATTGTAGATCAGGTGATACACGCGACCGGAGCCCGAGTGCACGCGACGACCGCTCATGCGCTTGACGATTTCTTCGTCCGGTACGGCAAATTCCAGCACGTAGTCTACCGCTACTCCGGCTTCCTTCATGGCATCGGCCTGGGGAATGGTGCGCGGAAAGCCGTCGAGCAAGAAGCCCTTGGCGCAATCGTCCTGACTGATGCGCTCCTTGACCAGGCCGATGATCAGATCGTCGGATACCAACTGGCCCTGATCCATGACTTCTTTCGCCTTCAAACCAAGCGGAGTGCCGGCCTTGATAGCGGCACGCAGCATGTCACCGGTGGAGATTTGTGGAATGCCGAACTTCTCCATGATGAACTGAGCCTGCGTTCCCTTGCCCGCGCCCGGAGCACCCAACAAAACGATGCGCATAACAGCGTCCTCTTCTTGATTAGTAATTCACGATTTGGGTCACAATTGTGTCATGACACCGGCACGGGGACAAGTAACAGCAGGGCTCTGTTAGACCTATTGATGATATTAGGCAAAGGAAAAAACGTGAAAAAGTGGGCGGCAAGGTGTGCCGTGTGAGAGAACAACAGAAAACTCGTATTTTTACCGAACTCATTTAACAACAACGTCATTTATCGTTAGCAGAAGCTGCCAAATGGGTTTGGATCAGCCAATAAAAAACCCGGCACCTGGCCGGGTTTTTTGGTTATTCCACAGGGAAGATTAACCCAGCAACAGACGGTTGATGCGCGCCACGAAGGCGGCGGGATCTTTCAGACCGCCCTGCTCGGCCAGCTGAGCCTGCTCCAGCAGCAGCTGGGACCACTCGTTGAACTGGTCGCCTTCTGCCAGGGTTTCCAGTTTTTTCACCAAGGTGTGCTCGGGGTTCAGCTCCAGAATGTACTTCTGCTCCGGCACCGGCTGACCGGCAGAGCGCATCAGCTTGATCATCTGGGTACTCATGTCGTGCTCACCGGCGACCACACAAGAAGGCGTGCTGGTCAGACGATGGGTCAGACGCACTTCCTTCACCTCTTCGCCCAGGGCAGTCTGCACCCGCTCCAACAGCGGCTTCAGGGCTTCCTTGGCTTCTTCCTGGGCCTTTTTGGTTTCTTCGTCGTCCAGCTCGCCCAGATCCAGTTCGCCCTTGGTGACGGACACGAACTGCTTGTCCTTGAAGTCGCTCAGGTGGTTCATCAGCCACTCGTCTACCCGCTCCCACATCAGCAGCACCTCGATGCCCTTCTTCTTGAAGATTTCCAGGTGCGGGCTGTGACTGGCGGCGGCATAGCTGTCGGCGGTGATGTAGTAGATCTTGTCCTGACCTTCCTTCATGCGGCCGAGATAGTCTTCCAGCGACACGGTTTGCGCGTCGGCGTCGTTGTGGGTGCTGGCAAAGCGCAGCAGACCGGCGATTTGCTCGCGGTTGCCGTAGTCTTCGGCCGGGCCTTCTTTCAGCACGTTGCCGAATTCTTTCCAGAAGCCCTGGTATTTGTCGACGTCGTTCTTCGCCATCTGCTCCAGCATGGTCAGCACCCGCTTGCTGCAGGCCTTGCGCAGCTGGGCGGTGATCTTGTTGTCCTGCAGGATTTCGCGCGATACGTTCAGCGGCAGATCGTTGGAGTCGAGCACGCCTTTCACAAACCGCAAGTATGTTGGCATAAACTGCTCGGCGTCATCCATGATAAACACCCGCTGCACATACAGCTTGAGGCCGTGACTCTGGTCCCGGTTCCACATGTCGAACGGTGCCTTGGCCGGCACATACAGCAGGCTGGTGTATTCCTGGTTGCCTTCTACCTTGTTGTGACTCCAGGTCAGGGCGTCCTGCCAGTCGTGGGAAATGTGCTTGTAGAATTCCTGGTATTCTTCGTCGCTCACCTCACCCTTGGAGCGGGTCCACAGGGCGGTGGCCTTGTTGACCTGCTCCCACTCGCCTTCGGTGGCGGCAGAGGTAACGGTGCCGTCTTCGTCGGTTTGCTCGGGCTCGCCGTCTTTCCACATTTCCACGGCGATGCTGATGTGATCGGAATATTTGCCGATGATGCTGCGCAGACGCCAGTCGTCGAGAAATTCTTCTTCGCTTTCACGCAAGTGCAGTATCACGTCGGTGCCGCGGCCCGGCTTGTCGATGTCGGCCACGGTGAAGCTGCCGTCACCGTCGGACTCCCAACGCACGCCCCGGTCGGTAGGCTGGCCGGCGGCGCGGCTGAGCACGGTAACCTTGTCGGCCACGATAAAGGCGGAGTAGAAACCCACACCGAACTGACCGATCAGCTGGGAGTCCTTGGCCTGATCACCCGACAGCTGACCGAAAAAGGCCTTGGTGCCGGACTTGGCGATGGTGCCCAGGTGCTCGATCACCTCGTCACGGCTCATGCCGATGCCGTTATCGGAGATGGTCAGGGTCTTGTTGTCTTTGTCCAGTACCAGCCGCACCCGCAGGTTGCCGTCCGCTTCATAGAGGGCGCTGTCAGAAAGCGCCTTGAAGCGCAGCTTGTCGGCGGCATCGGCGGCGTTGGACACCAGCTCGCGCAGAAACACCTCTTTGTTGGAATAGAGGCTATGGGCCATCAGGTTGAGCAGTTGTTTGACTTCGGTTTGAAAACCATGAGTTTCGGTATGCACAGCTTCTGACATCTTCATGTTCCTTGCTTGGGTTTGACTTATGTACAGAAAGATGGGGCTGGCCGGGAGGATTTCAAGGGCTGGAGGAAAACAAAGCCGTAAGCCATAAGCGGTCAGCGTTAAGTTAAAGACAACCCCCTGGTTGCAGGACTGGCGTTATATCTGTGGGGCTGACGTTATCTGACGGTTTGCACCGGCTGAAGCGGCGTCGAACTTGCCATCGGCAGCGAACTGCCCCTCCCCCTTGGCAGCGGACCAACAGGCACAACTCAAGGCTCTCGCCAGGGGGAGGTCGGGTGGGGGTGTCGCAGTTGACCAGATCGCCGAACCTGCCAATATTCTGCAGCAACCCCTCCCCAGCCCTCCCCTTGCCTTGCACTCCGCTGGCGCTCTGCCAATCCAAAGCCAAGGGGAGGGAGCAAAGCGGCGCCACAATTGGCCGCTCACCGCTTTTTCAGTAATAACTTTCACCGCTTTCCGCCAGCTTCTGCAATGGCTCACAGGGCGCAAAGCGCTGGCCGTATTTGCGGGCGTATTCTTCCATTTTATCCACCACGACTTGAATGCCCTGCTGGTGCATGTAAAAGAAGGGACCGCCGCTGAAGGGCGGGAAGCCGATGCCGAAGACAGCGCCGATATCGCCGTCCCGGGCCGAGGCAATCACACTCTCGTCCAGCGCCAGCGCCGCCTCGTTCAGCATCAACAGTACGCAGCGCTCGGCCAGATCCTGGGCCGGCAATCGGTGCCGGGGCTTGATGCCCAGCAGCGGGTACAGGCTGTCGTCCACCGGCTTGTGCTTGCCTTTCTTGTCATGACGATAAAAACCACGGCCATTCTTCTTGCCATGGCGTTTGTCTTGCAGCAGCGTGCCAAATGCATCGGGGGCGGTGAAACGTTCACCCAGCTCTCGCACCAGAATGGGCGAGATTTTGGCGGCCACATCGATGCCCACTTCGTCCAGCAAGGTAAAAGGACCTACCGGAAAACCGTAATCCAGCAGCGCCCGGTCGATCGCTTCTATCGGCTCGCCTTCCAGCAGCAGCCGCGCCGCCTCGTTGAGATAGGGCGCCAGAATGCGGTTCACGTAAAAACCGGCCGTGTCCTGCACCACGATGGGCGTCTTGCCCTGGGCACGGGCCAGCTTCAGCGCCGTGGCCACGGTAGTAGGGCTGGTACCCGCATGGGGAATGACTTCCGCCAGCGGCATCTTGTGCACCGGGCTGAAGTAATGCAGCCCCACCACCTGCCCGGGCCGGGCGGCGCCGTCGGCGATCTGATGAATGGGCAGCGACGAAGTATTGCTGGCAAAGATGGTGTGTGCCGGGCAGTTCGCCTCCACCTCGGCCACCATCTGCCGCTTGACCTCCAGATCCTCAAACACCGCCTCTACCACCAGATCGACGCGCTCGAAGCCGCTGTAATCCAGGGTGCCGGTGATCCGCGCCAGCTGCTGTTGCATTTGCGTGTCCCGCAGCTGTTTCTTCTTCACCTTCGGCGCCAGCAAACCGTGAGCATTGGCCATGGCCTGATTGATGCCCGGATGGGAAATGTCCTTGATGCGCACCGGTAGTCCGGCCTTGGTGGCGGTAACGAAGGCGATGCCACCGCCCATGAGGCCGCCGCCCAGCATGCCGATGCGGGCAAGCCGGTTTGGCGCTTCGCCCTGCCAGCGGGTTTCTTTCTTCATTTCGGTGGTGGCGAAAAACAGCTGACGCAAGGCCGCCGATTCGGGGCTCATCACCAGCTCGCCAAAGGCTTGTGCTTCGGCGGCCAAGCCCTTGCTCATGTCCTGATCGTAACCGGTACGCACCACCGCCAGCAAACGTTCCGGCGCCGGGTACTTGCCGCGGGTTTTATGGCGCAGGGTACTGAGCGCCTTGTCGAACACCAGCTTGCGGCCAAGAGGATTGGCTGCAAGCAGCAGGGTTTTCATGTCTTTTTTACGGGTGCGCTTCGGCTTGCCCTGGCGCGCCAGCTCGATGGCCGTTTGAAGCAGTATGCTGTGGGGTACCATGTCGTCCACCAGCCCGGCTTTCAGCGCCTGCCTGGCTCGCAACTGCTTGCCGGTCAGCATCATGTCCAGCGCCCGGGTCAGCCCAACCAGGCGAGGCAGCCGCTGGGTACCGCCGGAGCCGGGAATAAGCCCCAATTGCACTTCCGGCAACCCCAGGCGGGTTTTGTCGTCGTCACTGCACACCCGGCCATGACAGGCCAGCGCCAGCTCCAGCCCGCCCCCCAAACAAGCGCCGTGAATGGCGGCAATCAAGGGTATCTCAAGCGCTTCCAGCCGGTTGAATATCTGCTGCCCGGCCCGGGCCAGCGCTTCGGCCTGTTTGGCGGTTTCGCATTCATCCAGCATGCGGACATCGGCGCCGGCAATGAAGGAGTCGGGTTTGCCCGAGCACAGCACCAGCCCCTTGATATTGTTGTCGGCGCTAATATCGGTCAGCAGCGCCTGTATTTCGTCAACAAAGCTGGCACGCAGCGTATTCATGCGCTCGCCCGGTACGTCCATGGTGATGATGCCAATGCCGTCCTCAATACGCAGGGTAAAGGTGGAAGAAGTCATCTGCTCGGTTCCTGTCTCGGTCATAACGTCGCTCATTGTGCGGCCTCCAGTACCATGGCCACCCCCAGACCGCCGGCGGCGCAGGCGGTGGTCAGCGCCAGGCCGCCACCACGGCGGTTAAGCGCTCTCAGGGTTTGGGTGATCATACGGGCGCCGGTGGCGGCAAAGGGATGACCATAGGCCAGAGAGCCTCCCAATACATTGAACTTGCTCATGTCCACTTCGCCAATGGCCCGGGAGCGGTTGAGCTCACGCTCGGCAAAGGTGGTGCTGGCAAACATCTTGAGGTTGGCCAGGGTCTGGGCGGCGAAGGCCTCGTGCATGTCAATCAGATCCATGTCCGCCAGGGTGCAGCCGGCGCGCTCCAACGCCATGGGGGTGGCGTAGGCCGGGCCCAGCAGCATGTCGTGGCGTACCTCTATTGCCGAATAGGCATAACTGCGCAGGTAGCCGAGCGGCTGCAGGCCCAGCTCTTTCGCCCGACTTTCGGTCATCATCAGTACCGCGGCGGCACCGTCGGTCAGCGGCGTGCTGTTGGCGGCGGTCACGGTGCCATGGCGGCGGTCGAAGGCCGGCTTGAGTTTGCCGTAATCGGCCAGGCTGGATTCGGTGCGGATATTATTATCCTGCTCAAAGGCGGCCTTGAACGGCGGTACATAGGCCGCCATCACCTCAGCATCCAGCTCCCCCCGCTGCCAGGCGCCGGTGGCCAGTTGATGAGAGCGATGTGCCAGTTCATCCTGGGCCTGTCGGCCGATGCCGTGACTCTTGGCCATCTGCTCGGCGGTCTGACCCATCGACAGACCGGTGGAATATTCCGCCACCGCCGGCGGCACCGGGGCCAGATCCTTGAGCTTTAGACCCCGCAGTATCGCCAGTTTGGCGCCAAAAGAGCGGGCCTTACTCAAATCCAGCAAGGCCTCGGCCAGTGGCGTCGACACCCCGATAGGCAACACGGAAGCAGAGTCGGCGCCACCGGCAATGCCCACCTGCACCTGCCCCGCCAGCATCGACTCCGCCAGGCTGGACACCGCCTGAAAGCTGGTGGCGCAGGCGCGGGTGACGCTGTAGGCGTCGGTGCCGACCGGCAGTGCGGTGCCCAGCACGATTTCCCGGGCAATGTTGGGCGCCTTGGGCATTTGGATCACCTGGCCGAACACCAGTTGCTGCACCTCACTCGCAGCCATCGGCGTACGTGCCAGCAGCTCGTTCACCACCATGGTGCCCAGTTCCAGTGCCGGTATGCCACGCAAGGCGGTGGACTGACGGGCGAATGGCGTTCTTAGCCCGGAAACAATGGCGATCCGGTCGCCATGGCGGGTAATGAGTGGATTCGTCGGCGACATGTACGCTCCTTGTTCATCGGCAGTAAGTTATCAGCCGTAAGTTGTCAGCCACCAGGTATGGGCCATCAGTGACTGGCTTCAGGTGATAAACCTGACCCAAAACAGGTCTGACCTCACCGGTATACTAACAATGGCATTACCGGTTTAAAACAGCTGATTGAAAATATTGATAGGCAACAAATAATGGTATATCTGTCATGACAATGACGTTATTACGGCAACCTCAGCTTCGTTAACCCCACAGTTCGTGATCAACATTACTCGCACCAGACTTTAAGAGTGAGTAGACTGAATTTAGCCACCCTATTTGAACGGTGAACAATGATTTCTTTATTCGGGCGAAAGAAGACCAAGCCGGATGCGGTCTCTAAAAGCATGGTAATAAAACAAAAGCGCTATGAAGCGCTGGTGTATACCTTGCATGGCGACCTGTTTCGTTATGCTTTCTGGTTGTGTCATGACCGGCAGGTAGCCGAGGATCTGGTACAAGAGACGTTTTTGCGTGCCTGGAAAGCACTGGACAGTCTGAAAGACGAAAAAGCCGCCAAGGCATGGCTGATTACCATATTACGGCGAGAAAATGCCCGCCGTTTCGAGCGCAAACAGTTCGACCTGGTCGATCTTGACAGCGTGCCGGTACCCGACAAGCAAAGCCCGGGGCCGGAGCAGGATATGGAAACCGAATGGCTGCGTCGGCATATTGCCGAGCTGGCTGAAGAATATCGCGAACCACTGTTACTGCAGGTACTGGGCGGTTTCAGTGGTGAAGAAATAGCCGAGATACTGGAATTGAACAAGAACACCGTAATGACCCGTCTCTTTCGTGCCCGCAACAAGCTGAAAGAGGCCATGGACCAAGATAAATCGTCGCGAGGCCAAAGCAATGGATGACCTGGAGTTCAGACGTCGGGCTTATGCCGATCCCAACGACACGAGTTCTGACTTTATTAGTGCCTCAACCGCCAATGCCGGTAACCGACAGTTTGTGAGTGAAATCAAGGATTTCAATCACAAACTGGCCCACGCACTGCAGGAGCCGGTGCCTTCTGCCCTGCCCGACAAGCTGATGCTGTCGCACCTTTTGCGTCAACCGGAGCAATCAAAAGGCTTCGGTTGGCGCCATCTGGCACTCGCCGCTTCCGTCACCTTCGTGCTGGGTTTTTCTACCCGCTTTCTTCCCCTGACGGCAGGAGCAGATAATCTGGCGCCATCAGTCGCCAGTGTGGCCATGCATCACGTACAGTTTGAAATGCCCTTTACCCATTATGTGGATGAAGAAGTCAGCCTGACCACCATCAATGCCAAATTAGCGCCTTACGGTACCCGCATCAACGACATGAGCGGTGTAGGCAAGGTGTATTACGCCAACCACTGCATGTTTGCCGGCGGGCCGGCGGCGCACCTGGTGATCCAGGGAGAGCACGACAGGGTGCACGTATTCATTGTGCCGGCCGACCGAGCCTTGCAACTGGTCAACAGCTTCTCCGGTGCTCAATACCACGGTGAGGTCATTCCCATGACCCTCAACCGCCTGGTGGTGGTCAGCGAGCTGGAAGAAGATGTCGGCAAGATGGCCAGCAAGATAAAGGCCTCGCTTAAAAGAGCGATATAACCACAGCAGATGTGGATAAAAGGGGTCGGAGTCAATTTTTTCGGAATACTGAATTCCAAATTGACTCCGGCCCTTTTTCTTTTGCAATAAACTCACATTTAATACCAATTTGAATAAAGATCTGATCATTTTTAAACCCGAGCACCGAGCTGCCTGTAAACAACACCAACAGGCAACTCCTTGGCATCAGAGAGGATAAAGGGATCTGCTCCGCCGACCCTCCGCGCCAGGGATGGCGCGGTGGAGCCCCCATGGATGGGTTCACGGCGTGTCGGAGGAGCGGGCCATTTGTCCGACCTTTGCAGAGCACCGAATAGATCAGTTAGTTAATCAGTTTGGTATCATCAGACAGTTCTATGTGAAACCTGTCTATTTATTATGCTATTCCACCATAAGGTTACAGGAATCGGGAGTTATTCGGTTTTATGATGTAACATTTGCTGACTTCGCCCACACGGAAGGCGAACATGCTGTTCGGAACAACAGGAACCCGCTTATGACCATAGAACTCCCTATTCTGATTACCTTTGTCGGCTATCTGCTGCTGACCATGCTTATCGGCCTGGTGGCCTATAAAGCCACCAGTTCACTGAGTGATTATATTCTGGGCGGACGCCGTCTGGGCCCTGGCGTGGCGGCACTGAGCGTGGGCGCCTCCGACATGAGCGGCTGGTTATTACTCGGTTTGCCCGGTGCCGTCTATCTTTATGGCATCAATCAGGCATGGATTGGCATCGGTCTGGTGTTGGGCGCCTGGTTGAACTGGCTGTTCGTGGCCAAACGACTGCGGGTGTATACCGAACAGGCCAACGACTCTCTTACCCTGCCCGATTTTCTGGAAAATCGCCTGGCCGATCACAGCGGCCTGCTCCGCGTTGTTGCCGCCATTACCATACTGGTGTTCTTTATTTTCTATACTGCCTCCGGCCTGGTGGGTGGCGCCATTCTGTTTGAAAAAGTCTTTGGCCTGCCCTACCTCACCGCCCTGATTATCGGTGGTGGCGTCATCGTGGCTTATACCTTTATGGGCGGCTTTCTGGCGGTATCCTGGACCGACTTTTTCCAGGGCATATTGATGTTGTTGGCACTGATTGCCTTGCCCTGGGCGGTGATGAACGAGCTGGGCGGCATCGATCAGACCCTGACCACCCTGAACAGCATGGACGAGTCCAAACTGGATTTGTTCCACGACTTTTCGCTCCTCAGCGGCATCAGCCTGCTGGCCTGGGGACTGGGCTATTTTGGCCAGCCACATATTCTGGCGCGCTTTATGGCCATCGACTCGCCCAAATCCGTACCTTTGTCTCGCCGTATTGCCATGAGCTGGATGCTACTGTCACTGATTGGCTCTTTGGGTGTGGGCCTGGCCGGCGCCGTTTATTTTGCCGATGCCCCGCTGAACAATCCGGAAACCGTGTTTCTGGCACTGGCCAATGCGGTATTCAACCCCTGGGTGGCCGGTTTGCTGATTGCCGCCATCATGTCGGCCATCATGAGCACCATCGACTCCCAGCTGCTGGTATGTTCTTCCGCCATCACCGAAGACTTTTACAAGCGCTGGTTGCGTCCTGCCGCCGGAGATAACGAACTGGTATGGGTAGGCCGATTTGCGGTACTGGGCGTGGCGGTCTGCTCCATGCTGATAGCGCTTGATCCGCAATCTACCGTACTTGGTCTGGTCAGTTATGCCTGGGCCGGTTTTGGTGCCGCCTTTGGCCCCGTTATTATTCTGTCGGTGTACTGGCCACGCCTTACCCGCAACGGGGCGCTTGCCGGTATCGTGTTCGGTGCCCTGACCGTCATCGGCTGGAAGCAGCTGACTGGTGGTCTGTTCGACCTGTACGAAATCGTCCCCGGCTTCCTGGTCTGCGGCCTGGCCTGCATCCTGATCAGCCGGCTGGATACTCCGCCCGTTAAAACCGTGATGCTTGGTTTCAGACGCATGGAATCCGAGCTTTAATCTTTGATTGCCCTCACAAAAGGAGCCGACAGGCTCCTTTTTTATAAACAAGCGTTTTACTTTTCAGTTACGTCTTTTTACTCTACCAACTGGTAAGAGTTCATACCTCTTATCGACTGCGCTGGTCGTAGTGGCGCCCGAACCAAATCATCATGACGAGAGAGTCTTCCATGAGCAAAAAGACGTTAACATTGTCCATGCTCGCCGCTTCCATTGCAGTGGTAGCAGGGCAAGCTCATTCCGCCGCTTTTCAGCTGGCGGAGCAGAATACAACCGGCCTTGGCCGCGCCTACGCCGGTGAAGGCGCCATCGGCGATAACGCTGCTGTACTGGGCCGCAACCCGGCCGCCATGACGCTGTTTGACCGCCCAGCCCTGTCGACCGGCGCCATTTACATCAATCCGGATGTGGATGTTACCGATAACGAAACCGGCGAGCAGGCCAACGATATTGCCGACGATGCGGTAGTCCCGTTCTTCTACTACGTGCACCCCATCAACAAACAATGGGTGGCCGGTTTTGGCGCCTTTACCAACTATGGCTTGGCAACCTCTTACTCTCCCGAGTTTTCGGCCGGTGAAATCGGCGGAAAAACCTCGCTGGAAACCATTAACCTGAACCCCAATATCGCCTTCAAGGCCAATGAGCACGTGTCATTAGGTGCCGGTGTTAACGCCGTGTATGCCGATGCCGAGTTTATTCGCTATGCAGGTCAGAAAGGTGCATCCGCTCTGGGCGGGTTAGGTGTCAACAGATCTACAGAGGTAGCCAACCTTGCCGGTGACGACTGGGGCTATGGCTGGAATATCGGCCTGCTGCTGGAAGCCGATGACAACAATCGCTGGGCGCTGACCTACCGTTCTGAAGTTGACCTGACGCTGGAAGGCAACTATTCAGATCAACTTCCAGTAGCCGTAGGCGGACTTAATGGGCAAAGCGTGTCAGGCAAGCTGGATCTGACCTTGCCGGCCATCGCCGAAGTCTCCGGCTTTCATCAGGTACAATCCGACTGGGCCATTCACTACGGCATCATGTGGACCGAGTGGAGCAGCTTCAGGGAACTCAAAGCGACCAACCCACAGCGCGGTGAGCTGATACAAAAAGACGAAAACTTTGAAAACAGTTGGCGAATGAGCGTGGGCGCCACCCATCAGCTGAACGATCGGTGGACGCTGCGCGGCGGCCTGGCCTACGATAAATCGCCAGTTCCTGAAGAATTTCGTTCCATATCGATTCCCGACGTGGATCGCACCTGGTACAGCCTGGGCGCCACCTACGCCTATAGCCAGAATCTGAGTGTCGATGCAGCCTTTGCCTTTCTGGATGGTAGCAATGTGGCCGTAGAACAGGAAGAGAGCAAATTCGGAACAGATTACGATATGACTTCCGGCGGCGATGCCTATTTGTTCGGTTTACAGCTGAACTACCTCTTCTGATATGTCAGTAAATACATGCTGTCATCAAGCGCCCGTTCGGGCGCTTTTTTCCCGGTACGACTTTGTTAATGCAAACCACATCCTGTATATTTGGCGGCTATCTATAAATATATCGGGGCTTTACGATGCACTGTTTTGTGGCCAGGCAAGCTATCCTGAATACTCAGGGTAACCCGTTGGGATATGAGCTGTTATTCCGTCTTGGTCTTGATAATCGCTTTCCCGATATCGAAGCCGAACTGGCGACTCGTCGTTTGATGGCCGAACAATTTTTAAGCCAGAAAATAGAGGATCTGGTCGGTGATTCATTGTGTTTCGTGAACTTTCCCGACACCTTGCTGCGCGAAGGTATGGCAGATGCTTTTCATCAGCATAAGCTGGTGATTGAAATTCTTGAAGATGCGACCCCGGATCAGGCCCTGCTTGACAGCGTAAAACACCTTAAAAAACTCGGACTCAAGGTTGCCCTCGACGATCATATTCCAAACGACGAGTGGGATGACTTTCTGCCGCTGATGGATTTTATCAAACTGGATTTACGTCAGACTTCCATTGCCGACTGTGCCCGTTTCATCAAACGCTGCCATTGTTATCCACAACTCAGCTTCATTGCCGAAAAAGTGGAAACGCAACAAGAGTTCGCCGACGCCCAGGCGGCTGGATTCTCTTACTTTCAGGGCTATTATTTTCAGCAGCCTCAGGTCATCAGCCGGCGCATTCTGACCACCGATGAAATAACCGCCTTCGAATTGTTATCTACCGTCAACGGTACCGATATTGATTATGACCGACTCACCGAATTGTTCAGCCGCGATCTGTCGCTGACCTATAATCTACTGCGTTATGTCAACAGTCTTTATATCGGATATCGTCATCAGAGCATTGCTAATCTGCGCAGTGCCATTGTTTATCTTGGTCATCAGCAACTTAGACGCTTTACTGCTCTGGTAATGACCGCTTATGTCAGTAAAAACAAAAATATAGAACTTTATCGGTTATCGATGATTCGAGCAAAGTGGTGTGAACTGCTGGCTGAAAAGGTGTGCCCGGAGCTGCAGGAAGACGCATTTATGTGCGGCTTGTTTTCTCTGCTGGATGCGCTGCTGGAACGACCCATGGCCGAAATTTTGCCGCATATATCGATTACTGAGCCGGTTAGTCTGGCATTACTTGAACGCAAGGGGCAGCTTGGCTTTCTGATGAGCATGATGCACGATCATGAACAGGCGGAATGGCCAAGATTACAGCAACGTCTGGACTTCATTAGCCTGAGTGAAGCCACCAGCAGCCAGTGTTATGAAGAAGCGGTGCAATGGTGTCAGCGCCTGAACGGCATTCACTCTCCTCGATAAACAACGACCAGCAGCTGTTCATCAAACAGGCCCGGTATCATTTGATACCGGGCCTGTTTGATTATCTGTCTTTATGTATTCTTTAAACGTAATGGACAGCCTGTCAATGAGCCCTCTGCTGTTGCCAGGCCCAGCCTGCCAGCACCAGCATAAAGCAGGCTAACGCCGCCAGCAGCCCCATACCCACAGAGGCACTGTATCCGAGAGCCAGATAGCCAATAACACTGACCAGGGCGATGGAGAGCGCGTAAGGCAGCTGAGTGATCACATGATCGATATGGTGACAGGAGGCACCGGTAGAAGACAGAATCGTGGTGTCCGAAATAGGCGAACAATGGTCACCAAATACCGCCCCCGCCATGACCGCCGACATTCCCGGCAACAGCAAGGATGCATCAATCGCCATGGTCATATCGGCGGCAATGGGTAGCATCACGCCAAAGGTTCCCCAACTGGTGCCCGTAGCAAAGGCCATGACTCCCGCCAGCAGAAACAGAATGGCCGGCAGCATGAACAAGGGAATATTTTGCTGGATCAAGGACGCCAGGTATTTACCGGTTTGCAGCTCGCCAATCAGTCCGGCAATGGTCCAGGCAAACAACAGAATATATATCGCCGGCAGCATCCCCTTGAGCCCGACCTTGAGAGTGTGGCCCCAGTCTGATGCAGATGCCTTGTGCTTGAACATGGCAAAGGCACAAACCAGTAATCCCGCCATACCACCAAATACCAGAGACCGACCCACATTGGTATTTTCAAGGGCCGCCAGCAGCGCAAAGTCCATCTGCTTTTGGGCCAACGCCTGCGCGCCGGTCAGCAACAAACTCGCTACCGTCACCAGCGTCAGGGTGCCAATTGCCAGCAACAGATCGCCGACGCGGCCCACGGTAACACTGCTGTCGGCCACGCCAGGCGGCGTGCCTTTGGCCTTGTCAAACAGCTCGCCGTTCATCGCCTGTTGTTCATGCCGTGCCATGGCGCCCAGATCCCAACCCCCCCGGATCACCAGCAGCACCATCAGCAGGGTGAAAATGGCATAAAAATTCATTGCTCCCATCATCAGAAAAGTACTCAGCGCACTTTGTCCGGTAAAGCCGTGGCTGGCGAGTATGCCCCCCACCAGGGCGATGATATAAGCCCCCCAGGAAGAGATAGGCATCAGCACGCAAATGGGAGCTGCCGTCGAATCCAGTAAATAGGCGAGTTTGGCTCGTGAAATATGAAACCGATCCGTCACCGGCCGACAGATGGTACCCACCGACAGACTGTGAAAATAATCATCGATAAAGAAGATAAAGACCAGCAACCCGGTCATTACCTTGGCCTGTCGGCGGTTTTTAATACGTGACTGCGCCCATTCCGCAAACGCCAGCGTGGCACCGGTACGACTCAGCATGCTGATAATGCAACCTAATAGCAGCAAAAACAGCAATATATTAACATTCCATTCATTAACGGCATTGTCGGACCAGAACAGACCGGTAATATTGCCCCCCAGATGCGTGATGGCCGTCAGGGGATTGAATTGCTGTAACAACAGCGCGCCAAGGATGATTCCCAGTCCCAGCGACAACAGCACTCGACGGGTGAAAATAGCCAACACAATGGCCAGCAGGGGGGGTAGCAGAGACCAGAAGGTCTGAATAAAAGGATGAGATTCCACGGCAATACCTGATTCTGAATTGACAACATAACTACCAGGAGCAGGAGGCCGATATCTAGATCGTCTTCTCTTTCCCAGCTATAGCGCATCATGAATAAGTATTCATGACAGTATCGGCCCTTTCGACACCGATCCCAGCCAGGCCATTGGATAAATGACATGACTTCGGCATAACCTCCTTTCGATCAGGATAAACGGCATCACCCTGAGCTGATCTACTGATAAGTTATGCACCTCTACGCAGGTAAGGCGGGAGATTTTACTGCCAAAAAGACAAAAATCAACACATTTGACCAAAAAATAGCAGCTTCATTTTTAACCAAATTCTATTTCCGGACTTTAATCAACGATAGGATTCAGCCTGCCACCGTCCGTTCCCGTGGAACAATGTTCAGGCATGAAAGAGAGGTCAAATCACCCTCGAAATATGACCTTTCAATAAAAAAGTTTATCTTTTTTAATCGGCAAGCGGCATTCGCAAAATGCAACGATATATACATTAATTTACACATAATCCGGCTTTATAATTAATATTACTGAAATGAAATCATTAATTACCTTGCTTCATTTAAAATGAAGATGTAAATTTAATTTATTAAAAAAACAAGATAGACCAACAGGTGAACCTAATGTCTGACTTTTTGAAAACACTGCTTAATATCCGTAGTCTTCGTGCAGCTACTCGTGAACTGACCCTTGATCAGATGGAAGAAGGCCTGGCCAAGCTGGCTTCCGTTATTGAAGAGCAGCGTGAAACCAAAGCCGCCGAACAGGCTGCAGCCCAAGAGCGCGAGCGTAAAGTGAAAGAGCTGATGGAGCAAATGGCCGCAGAAGGTATTGATATCAGCGAGTTGATTGAACTGGCCGAGCCGGCCAAAAAAGCCAGTGCGCCCCGCAGCAAGCGCCCGGCCAAATACGAATATCACGATGAAAATGGCGAATACAAAACCTGGACCGGCCAGGGTCGCAAGCCTTCCGTGATCCAGCAGGCACTGGACAACGGTGAAAAGACGCTGGAAGACTTTCTTATCAGCAAGTAAGCAGCCGCTTGCTTATTATTAAAAAGGGCCATATGGCCCTTTTTTTGTTTATGCTTTTTCGCACCGGAAAATATACTGCCGTTAACGCCGCTCCAGTAATCGATACAACGACTGATCGACGCCGTTCAGCTTCAGCTCATATACCAGCGCCAGCTCGGCCCCCAAGGCGCCGGCAGGCCAGCCTTTGCGCTCCAGCCAACACAGATAGGCCATGGGCAGCCGGAGCAACGGCTGGCCCCGGTATTTACCGAATGGCATCGGCTTTTGGATAATGCTCAGCAGCTCTGACGACTGTAGTGTCATGAAAAGTCCCTATCGAGCAGGTTAATCATTATGCTCTTGAGCACACAATATGTGCGGTGCCAGAATAATCGGTGTTAACTGGATCGTCATCCTGACGAACGTCAGGATCTGGTGTTATCTGCAGTAAGATAACGGGTCCGTCATGCTGAGCTTGATTCAGTACCGGTATGACGAGCCTGTAAGCCCGGCGCAAACCCACAAACAACGGCATACCTGCAGAAATAACGCCGTCTCTACTGCCATAGTGTTTGTCTTTAACTAAAAGCTGACAACTTACGGCTGGTTATGGCTTACAGCTCGGTTTTAATAATGATTATGCCTTCAGGCTGAGATTGATCTGGGCCAGTACGGCTGCCGGATCAGCCGCCTGAGTGATAGGCCGGCCAATCACCAGATAATCACTGCCTGCACTCACCGCCTGCTCTGGCGTCATGATACGACGCTGATCACCCGCATCGCTGCCGGCCGGACGAATACCGGGCGTGATCAGCTTGAAGTCGGGTCCCAGCTCCGCCTTCAGCAGGCTGGCTTCCTGAGCCGAGCACACCACGCCGTCAAGCCCGGCGGCCTGCGTCAACCGCGCCAAAGACAGTACATGCTCTGCCGGAGATCTCTGCACACCAACCTGAACCAGCTCTTCGGCGGTCATACTGGTCAATACCGTGACCGCTATCAGCAAGGGCGCCTTGTCACCATAAGGCAACAAGGCCTCACGGGCCGCCTGCATCATGCGCGGGCCACCACTGGCATGCACATTCACCATCCAGACCCCCAACTCTGCCGCGGCGGCCACCGCCTTGGCGACGGTATTGGGAATATCGTGAAACTTGAGATCGAGAAAAACATCGAATCCGGCCTGCACCAGAGACCGTACAAAGTCTGGTCCGAACAGGGTGAACATTTCCTTACCGACTTTTAGTCGGCAGCTGGCCGGATCGAGCTTGGCAATCAGCGCCCGCGCCTGCTGTTCATCGGCAAAATCCAGAGCAATCAGGATCTTGGGATCGAGTTTTTTTGAGTCTTGCATGGGGTTACCTTTTGATTTTTATAACAGATTGTAAGGCGTGAGGAGTAAGAGATGAGGGGTAAAGAGCAAAACAAGGTTCCCATGTGGGCTCTCCTCACCCCTCACCTCACTATCATTCACTCACCGTCGAGACCACGCACCGGTTTGATACTGCCCCACTGCTTGCAGGAGGGACATTGCCAGAATAACGTTTGCGAAGAAAAGCCGCATTGGCCACAACGATGGCTGGGCTTGAGCCTGATTTGCTCGGACACCAGCGATTTCAGCATTTCCAGACTTTCCCGCGCCCTGCCCTGCTCTGCATTGGCCGCATGATACGACATCAATCGGTAAAAGCCTTTCATGGTCGGGTGCCGCTGCAGTTGCGACAACACCAGTTGCTCGGCATCAAGCGCGCCTTGTGTTTCGCTTACCTTGTCGGCCAGCATCAGTACGGCAGTAGCACCACTATCGGCGGCAACCCACTGCTCCAGCCGCTGTACAAACTCCGCCTCATTACCCAGCATTTGGTAACAATGTTGCAAGTCTGCCAATACCTCGCTGATAAAGTCCGCATCCTGCTCGGTTACCTGCAGCAGACAAACAGCCGCCTGCGACCATTGTTGCTGTGTCATATAAATAGCAGCCAGACGCATATTGGCCCTGACACAGCCCGCATCGGCCTTCAGCGCCTTCTTTAGCTGAGCGATGGCAGCCTTGGTGTCCTGCCGACGCCATTGCTGTTCGGCCAGCTCGCAGTAGAAATGCCCCATGGGAACCAGCGCCTTGACACCCTGTCGTTTCTTGAGCCGCTCGGCCACGATAATGGCCTGCTCCCAGTCTTTTAACTGCTGATAGATTTGCATCAGCTGGCTCAGGGCTTCTTCTTCATAATCCGGGTCGTTTTTCAGCTCCAGCAGAATATGTTCGGCTCTGTCCAGCAGACCCGCAGCCAAAAAATCGCGAGCCAGCTCCAGCATCGCCAGATGACGCTGTTCCAGTAACAGGTTCGGACGGGCGATCAGGTTCTGATGTATGCGAATGGCACGATCGACTTCGCCCCGGGAACGAAACAGGTTACCGAGAGCAAGGTGGGTTTCAATGGTTTCACTGTCGACCTGCAGCAATTGAATAAACAGGTCAACGGCCTTGTCAGGCTCATCGGAAAGCAGAAAATTCAGCCCGGCAACGTATTGCCGGGAGAAATGATTGGATTTGTTTTGAGCATCCTGCCGGACTCCTCTGCGCCCCATATACCAGCCATAGGCAGCTGCGACCGGAAGCAGCAGAAACAGCAATTCCAGCATAGGGCTCGTCAATCCTTAATGGGCAATGCTCTGAGCTCTTCCAATTCCCTTTGTTGACGCTCGACTTTCTTGCGCAAACCACTGTTGTTCATCTTGAGACGCAGCAATACCAGACCGAACACCAGCCAACCGATAAAAAAGCCGGCAACAAATACCACTGCCAGTAATGTGGAAAGACGATAGTCGCCTTGAGCCAGCAGATAGTTCACATGCACCAACTGGTCATTTTGCGAGCCCAGTGTCAGTCCTACCGCAAACAAAATTGCCAGGATTACCAGGCCAAAAATAATTTTCACCTTACCCTCTCAACTTCCTGATTTCGAGTGTTGGCATTATCCCGTAAAAGCCGAATGCTAGCCAGTCGAGTTGCCACAAAAAGTGATATGGAACAAGCCGGTATAGGCTCAGGCCGGATTAACCCGCTCGCGCAATTCTTTACCGGGTTTGAAATGCGGTACATATTTACCGGTCAATTCAACTTTTTCACCGGTTTTCGGATTGCGGCCCTGACGGGGGGCCCGATAATGCAATGAAAAGCTGCCAAAACCTCTGATTTCAATGCGATCCCCTGTTTGCAGCGTCGATGCCATCTGTTCAAGAATTTCCTTGATGGCATTTTCCACCTCCTTGGCGGAGAGATGGCTGTACTGTTCTGACAGTCTTTCAATGAGATCGGATTTGGTCATGATGTGTTTCTCCTGATCATCAGACAACAAAAAGGGGGCGCGAAGGCCCCCTTTTGAACTCGGACAGGCTTATTCGCCTTTAGCCGCCTTGAAAGCTTCGGCCATGGCACTCAAACCAACATCTTCAGGTTGTTGCTGGTTCAGGCTATCCATTACCACTTTCTCTTCAGCTTCGTCTTTCGCACGGATAGACAGGCTCAGAGTGCGGTTCTTGCGATCAACGCCCATGAAACGCGCTTCGATTTCTTCACCCACTTTCAGTACGGTGGATGCGTCTTCGATGCGGTCGCGGGAGATGTCGGCAACGCGGACATAACCTTCAACGCCTTCTTCCATCTCAACCACGGCGCCTTTGGCGTCAACGGCAGTGATGGTACCCTTAACGATAGCACCTTTCTTGTTGTCAGACAGATACTTGTTGAACGGGTCTTCGTCGATTTGCTTCACGCCCAGGCTGATGCGCTCGCGCTCGGGATCGACCTGCAGAACAACGGCGTCAATCTCGTCGCCTTTCTTGAATTCACGAACGGCTTCGTCACCGTTGGCGTTCCAGGAAATGTCGGACAGGTGAACCAGACCGTCGATGCCGCCGTCCAGACCGATGAAGATACCGAAGTCGGTGATAGACTTGATCTTGCCGGAAACACGGTCACCCTTGTTGTGGGTTTCCGCAAACAGCTGCCACGGGTTGGATTTGCACTGCTTCAGACCCAGAGAGATACGACGACGTTCTTCGTCGATATCCAGCACCATCACGTCTACGCTGTCGCCAACGGAAACCACTTTGGACGGGTGGATGTTCTTGTTGGTCCAGTCCATTTCGGACACGTGTACCAGGCCTTCAACGCCTTCTTCGATTTCAACGAAGCAGCCGTAGTCGGTCAGGTTGGTCACGCGGCCAGACAGACGAGTGCCTTCCGGGTAACGGTTAGCGATATCAACCCACGGATCTTCGCCCAGCTGCTTCAGACCCAGAGACACACGAGTGCGCTCACGGTCGAACTTCAGCACCTTAACGTTGATTTCGTCACCCACGTTCACGATTTCGGAAGGATGCTTAACGCGCTTCCAGGCCATGTCGGTGATGTGCAGCAGGCCGTCTACGCCGCCCAGGTCTACGAAAGCGCCGTAGTCGGTCAGGTTCTTGACGATACCCTTGACTTCCTGGCCTTCCTGCAGATTCTCGAGCAACTGCTCGCGTTCTGCACTGTTTTCGGTTTCGATAACGGCACGACGAGAAACAACAACGTTGTTGCGCTTCTGATCCAGCTTGATTACTTTGAACTCAAGCTCTTTACCTTCCAGGTGCAGCGTGTCGCGTACCGGGCGTACGTCAACCAGCGAACCAGGCAGGAAGGCACGAATGGTGTTCACTTCTACGGTGAAGCCACCCTTGACCTTGCCGTTGATCACACCGATAACGGTTTCCTGATCTTCGTAGGCTTTTTCCAGTTGCAGCCATGACTCGTGGCGCTTCGCTTTTTCACGGGAAAGCAGAGTCTCACCGAAACCGTCTTCTACCGCGTCCAGCGCTACGTCTACTACGTCGCCAACGCTGACTTCCAGCTCGCCCTGAGCATTTTTAAACTGCTCGGCAGGGACAGCGGATTCAGACTTCAGGCCTGCGTCAACCAGAACGATACCGTTCTCGATGGCTACTACAGTACCTTTAACAATGGAACCCGGACGGGTTTCCAGTTCTTTCAGAGACTCTTCAAAGAGTTGGGCAAAAGATTCAATCATGTTTAATGAATACACTTTTTAAGTTGAACATCCACAGGGCAATCCGGCACCGATGGGGTGATTAGTATAGACCCGTCCCTTCCCTGGGGCGGGCAGGGCCAAGTTGCACAAGCAACTTGGCTTAAGTCATCTTTTCAAATTTTTAACCGAAATAACGCTTAACCGAGCTTAACTCTAGTATGACCCAGCACTTTGTCCAGTACTTGCGTAATAGACAAATCCGTCGAGTCGATCACCAGCGCATCGGCTGCGGCCTTGAGCGGCGCCACGGCGCGATTGCGATCGCGCTCGTCACGGGTCTGAATTTCGCTTAAAAGACGGTCAAAACTAACATCAAAGCCCTTGTCTTGCAACTGAATAAGCCGTCGCTGCGCCCTTTCTTCGGCGCTGGCATCGAGGAATATTTTGACCGGCGCATCGGGGAAAACCACCGTGCCCATGTCCCGACCGTCGGCAATCAAACCGGGGCTGGCCCGAAAAGCGCGCTGACGACGCAGCAGGGCTTCTCGCACCCGGGGAAAGGCGGCTACCTTGCTGGCGGCGTCTCCCATTTGTTCGGTGCGAATGGCACGGGAAACGTCTTCTCCCTCGAGGATGGTCTTGATATGGCCATCTTCGACCGGGAACTGAACATCCAGATGCGCCGCCAACGGCATCAGCCCGGCTTCATCGTCCAGCGCCACATTGTGATGCCGGGCCGCCAGGGCCAGTACGCGATAGATAGCGCCGGAATCAAGCAGGTGCCATTCCAGTTTTTCGGCCAGCAACTGACAAAGGGTGCCCTTGCCGGCGCCGCCTGGGCCATCCACGGTAATGACGGGAGCTTGTTCAGTCATGGCATTCTCCAGTGAATAATGAGTCTGGGCACCGAGTGCCGCGCGGCCGGCATTATACCCGAGTTGAGAGATAAAGGCATAACTTACAATTCATTAACACGACAAAAAGAAAGTCGTTCGCGCGCCGCCGATATTGCGCCTATACCTGCACGCCCATCCGCTTTACAATGGCCGCCATTTTTTGTTACTTGATAACCATAAGAGGAACGCCATGAGCAGTGTTACCCGGATGGCAAACTCAAAACTGCCAACACCCTGGGGCACCTTTACCCTGATCGGGTTTGAAGAAAAAGGCACCGGCAAGGATCATGCCGCCCTGGTGATGGGAAATATCGACGACGGACAGCCGGTACTGGGCCGCATTCACTCCGAGTGCCTGACCGGTGACGCCTTGTTCAGTCTGCGTTGCGACTGCGGCTTTCAGCTGCAGGCGGCGCTGGAAATGATCGCCAAGGAAGGACGCGGCATACTGCTCTATGTGCGTCAGGAAGGACGAGGCATCGGCCTGCTTAACAAGATCCATGCCTATCATCTGCAGGATCAGGGCAAGGACACGGTGGAAGCCAATGTCGCACTGGGCTTTGCTGCCGACATGCGCGACTACACCATCTGTGCCGATATGCTGCACGGTCTGGGTGTCAAGCAGATGAAGCTGATGACCAACAACCCGCGCAAGGTCAAGGCGATGGAAAACTTCGGTATTGACGTGGTAGAGCGGATACCGCTGCAGGAAGGCCGCAATCCCTTCAACGAAGATTACCTGAACACCAAGGCCGGCAAGCTGGGCCATATGCTCAAAGAGTGACGCTAACGCTTCTGCGGCTACCAAAGCCCCGGGCCATTGCCCGGGGCTTTTTTGTGGGTGCTAGATCGTGAGGAGTGAGGAGTGAAAGATACCCCTCACCCTTCGCCCCTCACCCTTCGCCCCTCACCCCTCACCCCTCACGATTTATTTTCCCGCCAGCAGCTGGGCATCGCTGCGTTTCAGCACCGAATACAGCACACCGGTCATGATGGCGCCAACGGCAATGGCCAGCCCGTACCACAGCAACGGCTGAATGGCATTGGGGATAAAAAACACGAAGATGCCGCCGTGAGGCGTCAACAGTCTGGCGCCAAAGAACATGGACAGAGCCCCGGTGAGAGCCCCCCCGAGCATGCAACTGGGGATCACTCGCAGCGGATCCCTTGCGGCAAAGGGAATCGCGCCTTCGGAAATAAAGCACAGCCCCAGCACCAATGCCGCCTTGCCCGCCTCCCGCTCGCTCACATTGAACTTGCGCCGGGCCAACAGGGTGGCGATGCCCATGCCCAGTGCCGGCACCATACCGGCGGCCATGGCTGCGGCCATGGGACCATAGGTGTGTGACGCCAGCAATCCCACCGAAAACGCATAGGCCGCCTTGTTGACCGGCCCGCCCATATCAAAACACATCATGGCACCGATGATGATACCGAGCAGTACCGCGTTGGCCGAGCCCATGTTATTGAGAAACTCGGTCAGGGTGGTCATCACCCAGGCCACCGGACCACCGACCACATAAATCATCACCAGGCCGGTAAAGAGGCTGGCAAACAACGGAATAATCAATATGGGTTTAAGTGCCGACAGGCTGGTTGGCATCGGTACCTTCTGCACCAGAGCACGCGCGCTGTAACCGGCGAGAAAACCGCCGATGATGCCACCAAGAAAACCGGCACCCAGAGTGCTGGCCAGCATGCCGCCAATCATGCCGGGAGCAATGCCCGGCCGGTCGGCAATGGAATAAGCGATATAGCCGGACAGCACCGGGATCATCAGAGCAAAGGCCGAGCCACCGCCAATTTGCATCAACGCCGCCGCCAGGCTGTCTTGCTGCTGAAAGGCCTCGATACCAAACACGAATGACAGCGCGATGATCAGGCCGCCGGCCACCACCATCGGCAACATGAATGACACCCCGGTCAGCAGATGCCGATAAGGACCGGCCTGCTTAACGTCTTGTTGAATGTCGTCTTGCCGGCAGGTTCCCGCCGGGCTCTTCTCCTTGTGCCGATACAATCGGGCTTTGGCCTGGGCGCACTCCAGGGTGTATTGCGGTTTTTTCAGTGCCATGCCGGTGCTGGTGCGATACACCCGTTTACCGTCAAATCGGCTCAAATCCACCTCTATGTCCGCCGCTATTATCACCGCATCCGCGGCTTTGATGTCGGCGGCAGTCAGTGCGTGCTGGGCACCCACCGAGCCCCGGGTTTCCACCTTGAGCTCAATTTCCATGGCGGTGGCGGCCTCGGTCAATGCCTCGGCAGACATAAAGGTATGCGCCACCCCGGTCGGACAGGCGGTAATGGCCACCAGCTTAACCCCGGCCATCGATTCAACTTTTTTCTGCACCACCGCCTGCGCCCTGCCCTGCTGCAACCAGGCGCCCGGGTCGTTAAGTGCCGATTGAATATCACTGCGATACAATGGCTTGCCGAGAAAACGGGACATGTCCAGTGAGGTATCCGCCGCCACCAGCACCAGCTCGGCCTCATCAAGCTGCGTCTGGGTGAAGCCGGTCACCGGTTCAAGCCGGCTGTAACATTCCACGTTCACCTGCCAGCCCAGATCCTGTGCCGCCTGACGCAACAAGCGGGCCGCCAGATAACTGCTGGCCGTGCCACCGGGACAGGCCGTCATAATCAATGTTTTCATTGCGCTGTTCCCGGCTCGCGTTGCGCTGCGGCTACCAGGCGCCGTACCCCCGGAGCATCGACTGCCCGCAAGGCCTGTTCGGCCAGCTGCCGGCAGCGACTCAGGCGCCAGTCACGTACTTGCGCCTTGATAAACGGCACCCGCTTGAGACTGACCGACAGCTCGTCCACCCCCAATCCCAGCAACAACGGCAAAGCCTGCGGATCCGAGCCCAGCTCCCCACAGACGCCCACCCATTTACCCTTGGCATGAGCGGCATTCACCGTCATCTTGATCAAGCGCAGCACCGACGGATGAAGACCATCCGAGAGTCTGGCCAGCCCGCCGTTTCCCCTGTCCATCGCCAGGGTGTACTGGGTCAAATCGTTGGTGCCGATACTGAAAAAGTCGACCTCTTCGGCAAACACAGCGGCATTGAGGGCAACGGCAGGCACCTCCACCATGATACCGAGCTGTACATTCGTCGCCTGCACCTCGGCCTGGATGATGTCGAACCGGGCCTTGGCCCAGCACCACTCGGACCAGTCGGCCACCATCGGAAACATGATCCGCAGCGGTTTGTCGCCGGCCGCCATCAGCAAGGCGCGCAACTGGGTTTCCAGCACGTCGGGCTTTTGCATGCACAGCCGAATACCGCGTACGCCCAAAAAAGGATTGTCTTCTTTTGGCATCGGCCAGTAAGGCAGGGGTTTGTCGCCGCCCACATCCAGGGTACGCACCAGCAGCGGCTTGCCCTCCAGGGCATCAAACGCTTGCCGGTAAAGCGCCAATTGCTCTGTTAAATCCGGTGCGCTGCGCCGGGCCATAAACATAAACTCGGTACGCAACAGCCCTACCCCGGCGGCACCCGCATCCGCCACCTCTTTTGCCCGGGCGGTATCGCCCAGGTTGGCGGCCACCGCCACCCGATGCCCGTCCCGGGTGATGGCGGCGTCGTGTCGATGCGTCCAGTCCTGCTCCGCCCGTTCCTGCTCTTCTTGTTGGCGGGCGCGAGCCTGTTCCAGCACCGCCGCCTCGGGCGCAATCCAGAGCGTACCGTCATCGCCATTAAGCATGGCTTCGGTGCCCGACGGCAAGGTCATCACCGCCTCATCCACCGCCACCAATGCCGGAATACCCAGCGCACGAGCCAGAATCATGCTGTGCGAGGAGGCACCACCGCCCACGGTTACCAGCCCAAGCACCCGACTCGTATCCAGATTGACCAACTGCGAGGGGCCAATATCCTGCGCCAGCCAAAGGTAAGGATGTGTAGGTGGGGATGGCAAACGGCGATGACACAACACCGCCATCACTCGACGGCCAATATCACGAATATCGGCGGCCCGCTCCGCCAGCAAGGCATCATCGCTGGCCGCCTGCCGGGCAGCGGCGGCGTCAATTTCACTCCACCAGGCGGCGGCGGCAGACAGGCCCTGTCTGATACGGCCGGTCACGCCCTGCATCAGAGACACGTCGGCCAGCAACTCTCCATGCATGCGCATCATGTCCCGCGCCTGGGTATCACGAGTCTGGCGCAAGGTGGCATTCAACTCCGCGCCGGCCTGCTTGATGGCACCTTCAAGCTTTTGCTGTTCGGCCTCGGCATCTCCGGCCTGTTGCGGATAATCGAACGGCGCAGGGGCGTCCACGAATATCGGCCCTATGGCCACGCCGGGTGAGGCGGCCACCCCTTGCACCCGAGTATTGAGCGCTATGCCTTGCGGTTCACGCGTATCCACAGTGTCGGCCTTCGGCTCCGGCGACACCAGCTCCTCTCCAAGACCTCCGCTTACCGCTTCCGCCAAGGCATTCAGGGCAGGCTCGGCATCGGGGCCTTCGGCTCTGAACAGCAGCCGGTGCCCGTTCTTGACGCCCAGCCCTATCACCTGCATCAGGCTTCTGGCCGATACCCAGTGTTGGTCACCGTCGAGATTGCAGACCTGAATATCCGCCTCGAATGGCTTGGCGGCCTGCACCAGCATGGCGCCGGGTCGGGCATGCAGGCCGTGGCTATTACGCACCACCGCCAACCGTTGATGACGGTTGGCGGGGGCAGGCCCGCATTGCAGCGCGTTCAACAGCAGCTCGGCCGAGTTCAACCCCGCCAGCTCGGCCCCTCGGCCCGCCGCCAGCCAGTCGGCTATTTTGTTCAGCAGCGTCTTGTGGGCCATGCCCTTGACCGCCAGGGCCAGCACACCGTTCACCGGCTGTTGGCGATGAACAATGTCGGTGCTGGCGGCGGTCAGCAACGCCACTCGGGGCTGCTCACTGGTCGGAGTCTGCTGCAGCCACCAGCCCTGACCGATGTGCATGGCATCGCTCTGCTGCAACGCCGTCGCTTCACTCGGGATCAATGACATCAGCGTCGCGGCCTGTTCGACCAGCTGCTCCAGTGAGCCGGCATCGGCCTTGACGGCCAGCTGCTCGACACTGAGCATCAGCTCGGTAGCGACACTCGACCCGCTGTCGTCCTGCAACAGTTGCAATACTTGCTGCGGCTCCCGAATGGCCTTGACCCGTTCAAGCAAGCCGTCTCGCGACAGGGTGCGGGCCAGTTGTTTAAGCAGGTCCAGGTGCTCGTCGGAGCGGGCGGCAATACCCAGCACCAGATAAGCTTTTTCGCCATCATCCCAGGGTACCCCATCGGGCAGATGCATCACCTTGATGCCGGTTTTTTCGATCAGATGACGACTTTCCTGCGTACCGTGGGGAATGGCAATCCCCTGGCCCAGGTAGGTGGCGGCTTGCGCCTCACGCGCCAGCAGGCCGGCACCGTAACCGGCAGCCACATGGCCGTCCTGTTGCAGCCAGTCGGCCAGAGCCTGAATGACCGCGGCCTTGTCGGCCAGGGGCACACCGGTTTTTACATCTTGTGCCGTCAGTGAAAGCATGGCGTCACTCGCTGATGAACAAAGAAGAACGGATGCTCAACATCACAAACTACCAAATCGTTGCAAACAACGACTCGGTACCATCAGGGCTGAATTTCCTGCCCGTCCCAGGCGAAGATTCGGCCGGACTGCTCGGGGCCAAGGCCGTCGAGTACCGCCAGCAGATGACGGGCCGTCTGTTGCGGGCTCTGTAGCTGGCCCTCGGCAAGACCGGCGCGAAACGGCGCCGACAACTCGGTGGCGACGGTGCCCGGATGCAGCCCCACCACAGCCGCGGCGGGAAAGCGCCGTTGCCACTCTATGCCCAGGGTTTTGATCGCCATGTTGAGTGCCGCCTTGCTGATACGGTAGCTGTACCAGCCCCCGGCCCGGTTGTCGCTGATGCTGCCTACCCGCGCCGACAGGGCGGCAAACTGCAAAGACTGTTGACGTGTCAGGCGAGAAGAAAGTAACCGGGCCATGGCCAGGGTCGGCCAGGTGTTGATGTGAATACTGTTGGTCAGCGCCGCCTCGGTGCATTGTTCGATGCGCTTTTCCGGCTGCTGCTCTCCCTGGTGGAGCATACCCAGAGTATTGATGACCCGATCCGGTAACGGCAGCTCTCGAGTGGCTTCAGCCAGCGCCTCAGGATCGGTGTTGTCCACCGCCAGCCAGTCTGCGCCCGTCATACCGGGGTCGGTTCGACTGAACAGCGACACTGTATCGCCACGTTCAAGGCAGGCCTGCGCCAGCGCGCAACCGATGCCGCCACCGCCCATGATCCAATAGTCCATCCGGTCTCTCCCTGTGCTCACATTCGTTGTGAAGGATGACCGAGTTTAGTCGACTTTTGTTACCGCCATCAATGACGTAGCCCAGCTTTCCAACTCGGCGCCGTGGCTGATGAACTGCTCGCCTTCGCTCAGTGGCGCCCGCACCGTCAACCGCTCGCCCTGATAGGAGAAACTCAGTTGCCAGGCATGCAGGTAGCCCCGGTCGGCCGCGCTGCCTCCGTAGCGGCTGTCCCCCAGAATAGGGCAGCCCTGACTTTTCAGCGCGACACGCAGCTGATGAGTCTTGCCGGTCTGCGGCTGCAGCAGAAAGCCGCGCAGCCCCTCGGCCAGCAGACAACTGTGAAAACGGGTAATGGCCGGATTGTGCTGGGTGCGACACAGCTTCCAGCTGCCGCCGCGTGCCTTTTCCATGTCGCCCTTGATCAGGCCCTGCTTTTTGTTCGATTTTTGATCCGACAGCGCCAGATACCATTTGCGGGTGCTGCGTTCGGCAAACTGACGGCTGAGTTCGCGGTTGGCGTCCGGGTTACGCGCCAGCAGCAGAACGCCGGTGGTGATCTTGTCCAGCCGATGTACCGGATACAGGGCCTCGCCCAGGGTTTCGCCGAGCTGGCGTACCAGCCCGGACTGCTCCCCTTCCTGATGCATGCCGATGCCGGCGGCCTTGTTGATAACGAGGTAATCGCGATGTTCCAGCAGAATGTCCATGAGGGCCTCTGAGCCAGGGTCTGTAGCGCTTGAATGCAAAAAGCCCGCTGCGAATAAACGCAGCGGGCTTTTCTGTGGTCTGGCGGAGGAGCAGGGATTTGAACCCTGGATGGGCTATAAACCCATGCCGGTTTTCAAGACCGGTGCATTCAACCACTCTGCCACCCCTCCGACGCCGTGCATACTACCCAAGGCCGGACTGCCTTGTAAACTGATAAATACCAATATTGGTTCGAGTGGGTATTTTGTGATCACTTTACCGCAAATTCACGGGGCAAGCCCTTGAATTCGGGAATAGAAAGCTCGACAACCGGGTCATGTTATGTCCAAATGACCGGAATTATTTTTTAGCCGCCCTGTTCTTCTATGATTGACTCGAAGATGGTTGACTCGAAGGCAGGCCGGAAACAGGTTTTAGACACTAAAGGAGTCTGAACGATGCGATATAACGATACTCTGTCCCGTACCCAGTCGAGCGCACTGGCGACCAACAAGGTACTGCGCAACACCTATATGCTGCTGGGCCTGACGCTGGTGGTGGCCTCCTTGTCGGCCGGCGTCAGTGCCATGCTGACCCTGCCCCGCCCGGGCCTCATCATTACCCTGGTCGGTTTTTACGGCTTGATGTACCTGACCGAGCGTAACCGCAACAGCAGCCTGGGCCTGCTGTTCATCTTCGCCTTTACCGCCTTCACCGGTTACACCATAGGGCCCATCATCAACTATTACCTGAGCACCGCCTCCGGTACCGAAACCGTGATGCTGGCGCTGGGTGGTACTGCCCTGACCTTCCTGTCGCTGTCGGCCTATGTGCTGACCACCAAGAAGGACATGTCCTTCCTCGGCGGCATGATGATGGCGGGCTTTGTGGTACTGCTGGTTGGTATCGTCGCCAATATTTTCCTGGCCCTGCCGGCGCTGAGCCTGGCCCTGAGCGCGCTGTTCATTCTGTTCTCGTCCGGCGCCATCCTGATGCAGACCAGCGCCATCATCCATGGCGGCGAGCAGAACTATATCTCCGCCACCGTGACGCTCTATGTGTCCATCTTCAACATCTTCCTCAGCCTGCTGCAACTGCTGGGTCTGAGCCGGGATTAATACTTCCCCACTCATCGAGTGTAAAAAGCCCCTTCATGGGGCTTTTTTGTGGCCGCAATGTCTGTTGTTCGGGGCCGACTCGCGTATTATCGGACGTAAAGCCCGGTATTGTGAAAGTGTCCTATGTCTCCCGCAACCCTCTGGATCAGGCGCGTCTTTACTGACAGCCATTTCTTCTTTGCCCTGAAAGTGCTGCTGGCCATGACCAGCCTGCTGTTACCCGGCTGGTGGCTGGAGCAGACCCCTGCCGCCGTCACCCTGACCCTGGGCGCCATGGCCGGCGCCCTGAGCGAAGTGGATCAGGATCCCAAAGGCCGACTGCGCCATCTGCTGTTAAGCCTGATATGCTTTTTCGGCGCCATCACCCTGGTCACCCTGCTGATCGACACGCCGCTGGTGTTCGGCCCGCTGCTGGTGCTCAGTACCCTGGTGCTGATCCTGATGGGAGCCTGGGGGCCCGGTGCCGGTACCCTGGGATTCGGCACCCTGCTGGTGTCGCTCTATGCCATGCAGGGCCACGCCGACAGTCCTTCATTCTGGTATCAGCCGCTGCTGCTGACCCTGGGGGCGGCCTGGTATGGTCTGCTGTCGTGGCTGGTGCTGCTGATCTGGCCCTACAAGCAGGTGCACGAACAACTGGCCCAATGCTATTTTGCCCTGTCCCGTTATCTGCTGGAAAAATCCCGTTTCTTCGACAGCCCCGAAGAGCAGCACCAGCATCTGCGCCATCAACTGGCCCAGCTCAATATCCAGCTGGTCAGCGCCCTGGAAACCACCAAACTGATACTGAATCGCCGTATTCAGGGTAGAGAAAAACAGGAGCAGGAACTGGGCCGTCTGCTGGCGCTCTATCTGCTGGTGCAGGAAATGCACGAACGCGCCACTTCCAGTCATTATTCCTATCAGCAACTGAACCGGGATCTGAAACAGGTGGATGTGCTGGCCGGTTATCAGACCCTGCTGGTGGAGCTGGGCGAAGCCTGCTACCGGCTCGGCTATGCCATTCTCACCCATAATGACTATCAACACAGCAAACGCATCAGCTGGGAACTGAGTGCCCTGCAGGATCAGCTGGATTACAGCCACCTCAAGCAGCACTATCCCCGCTCCCTGCTCAGCCCGATGAAATTTCTGGGCCGCAACATGGCACACCTGCATCAGGCTCTGTTACGGGCCGAGGCGCTGACCCGGCGCCAGCCGCTGTCCGAAGCGGTCTCCGTTGAACTGGCCCGCCCGGAGCCGGTGCCGTTCTGGCCCAAGCTCAAGGCGCTGCTGCATCCCAATTCGCTGTTGTTTCGCCACGGTGTACGTCTGAGCCTGTGCTTTGCCCTCGGCTACAGCCTGATCGCCAGCCTGGAGCTGGAACGCGGCTACTGGATACTGCTGACCATTCTTTTTGTCTGTCAGCCCAGCTTCAGCGCCACCCGCAAGCGACTGGTGCAACGAACGCTGGGTACCCTGGGCGGCATAGTGGCCGGCATTCCGCTGCTCTACCTCTTTCCCTCGGTCGGCGCCCAACTGGTGATACTGCTGCTGTGCATTTTTATCTTCTTTACTCAGGTCAAGGTCTATTACAGCTGGGCGGTGGGCTTTGTTACCCTGTTCGTACTGCTGGCCTTCAACCTGCAGGGCGGCGTAACAGAGCCGGTATTTCTACCCCGGCTATTCGACACCCTGACCGGTTGTGCCCTGGCCTTTGTGGCGGTCTGGTTTATCTGGCCCGACTGGCAGCGCCGCCATCTGCCCCGGTTGATGGCCGATGCCATGGAAGCCAATGCCCATTATCTCTCAGCCATTGCCCGCCAGTTCGCCCAGGGCCGGGATGATGAACTCGACTACCGGCTGCCGCGCAAACAGGCTCATCTGGCGGACAATCAGCTGGCACTGGCCTGGCAAAATATTCGCGTCGAGCCGGTGCCCAGATACTGGCTGAACCTGTGTTTCGATATTGCCTATCGCAACCATGCGCTGCTGTCGTATCTGTCGACCCTGGGTGCCCATCGCAGACACAGCGCCCCCTTGCAGGACGAACAGATACAGCAGCTGGTATCCCGTCTGCTGGCCTCGGCTCGTGCCTTGCGCAGCGCAGACACCTTGCCGGTCTACCCGCCACTGCCGACTGGCGCCCTCGACGCCGATAGCGACGACGAATGGCTGATCCTCAGTCGGCAGTTGCTGGGGCATATCACCCTGCTGGTCAACGATCTCTATCAGCTGGCTCGCGGCTTTCAGCAGCAAACGCCGGAGAAAGATGCACCCGGTCCGGGACTTGGGTAAAATCGCCGACTTCAGAGGATAAAGAAGATGAGTGAATATGTTCGAGTTTGAAGGCCGCACCATAGATACCGATGCCCAGGGCTATCTTAAACAGCATCAGGACTGGCAACCGGAGATGGTGGCTATTCTGGCCGGGCAGGAAGGCATCACGCTGACCCCCGAGCACCGGGAAGTGATCCAGTTTGTGCGCGACTTTTATCTCAAGTACAACACCTCGCCGGCCATGCGCGCCCTGGTCAAGGCCATGGCCAAAGAGCTGGGCGAAGAAAAAGGCAACAGCCGTTACCTGTACCGGTTGTTCCCCAAGGGCCCGGCCAAGCAGGCCACCAAGCTCGCCGGCCTGCCCAAACCGGTGAAATGCATTTAATAAAGCTGTAAGCCGGAAGCTATAAGCGATCAGCTACAGATAGCCCCAGCCCCTTCGTAGATACATGCTGCGTTAAAAGCATTCGGCCGCTTTCAGGCTATGCCATCATTTTGGTCGAATTTACTTACCTAAAATAAGTCGACCCACAAAACACCGCATCTATAAGCTATTGATAAAATGAAGGAAACTAAAAAACGGCTGTCAGCATTATGCTGACAGCCGTTTTTCCAGATACCTTTGCTTGCCGAACAAATAAGCGGCTACAAAAGACAGTGTTTGTCTTTCACTTATAGCTGACAGCTTATCGCTTACAGCTGTCCTTCGGGCTTATTCTTGCTCGGACTTGGGATACTTGGCAGCCGTTTCCTTGATCAGCGGCTGCAGTTCGCCCTGCTGGAACATTTCCATGATGATGTCGCAACCACCGACCAACTCACCGTCTACCCACAGCTGGGGGAAGGTCGGCCAGTTGGCGTATTTCGGCAGTTCGGCACGAATTTCCGGGTTCTGCAGAATATCCACGTAGGCGAAGGGTTCGCCACAGTTCATCAATGCCTGAGAGGCCTGGGCAGAAAAACCACAGCTGGGAAATTTGGGCGATCCTTTCATGTAGAGCAGAATCGGGTTTTCACTGATTTGGGTTTTGATTTTTTCAATTGTGTCCATGGGGCACCTCGGCAGACGACGGTTAGAAAACGGGATTTGTTAAAGGCCCCATTCTACTTTATCCCTTCCTCGTCACAAGAGCGGGACACCATAAATTAGTATTGGCGATACATTAACCCGGTTCAGGCCCCTGCCCTCGATGTTCCGGTTAAAAGTCGCCGTTTTTCAGCGTCTTCACGCCCCGGTGTACCCCTACAAAAGCTGTTGTTGTTTAGCCGTCCGGCAAACTGCTACAATCCTTTCAGCAATTTAGCGGTTTGCGGCTATGAAATGTCGGCCGCCCCGCCATGGAAAGAAAGCAAGTCAGCAATGTCTAGATCAGCCTCAGGCTGGCACCATCAAAATGGAGAATATAATAATGGCATTTGAACTTCCCGCTCTGCCCTACGCCAAAAACGCGCTGGAACCGCATATCTCTCAGGAAACCCTGGAATATCACCACGGCAAGCACCACAACTCCTACGTGGTCAACCTGAACAACCTGGTTCCCGGCACCGAGTTCGAAGGCAAGTCTCTGGAAGAGATCATCACCACTTCTACCGGTGGCATCTTCAACAACGCCGCCCAGATCTGGAACCACACCTTCTACTGGAACTGTCTGGCTCCCAACGGTGGCGGCGAACCTACCGGCGCCCTGGCCGATGCCATCAATGCCGCCTTCGGCTCTTTCGATGCCTTCAAGGAAGCGTTCACCAAATCCTGTGTGACCAACTTCGGCTCCGGCTGGACCTGGCTGGTGAAGAAGGCCGACGGCTCTGTGGCCATCGCCAACACCTCCAACGCCGGTTGCCCGCTGACCGACGCCACCACACCGCTGCTGACCTGTGATGTGTGGGAACACGCCTACTACATCGACTATCGCAACGTGCGTCCCGACTATGTGAAGGCCTTCTGGTCACTGGTCAACTGGGAATTCGTGGCAGAAAATTTCGCCAAGTAAGTCCTGGGCCAAGTAAGCCCTGGTTAAGCTAAAAACACCCCGGCTCGCCGGGGTGTTTTTGTTTTTGAGTCTTATGAAAATAAAATGTCACCCCGGAAAGTGCAGCAGCCTGGTCTCATAGCGGCTGCTCCGAGCGTGGCAGCTTGACGGACACCAGTGTTGCCAGCAGCAAAAGCGCCAGCGACACCCACAAACAGGCTTGCAGGCCGGCGCTGCCCTGGCCTGCCCACTGAAAAATCCAGCCCGATAGCAGGGTGCCCATCAGGCGGCCCATGGCATTGGACATGTAATAGAAGCCCACATCCATGGATACGCCATCACGCTTGGCATAGCGGATGATCAGGTAACTGTGCAGTGACGAGTTGACCGCAAACACGGCACCGAACAGCAAGAGGCCGCCAATCAATATGGTGGCCGGATCCCCCTCCAGCATCAGCCCCAGTGCTATCAGCCCGGGCAGCAGGGTTAACGCCAATGCCCAGAGGGTCGCCACCCGACCATCGGGCACCTTGCCCGAGGCCTTGCCGGTAATGCGCGGTGCCAGGGTTTGCACCAGGCCGTAGCCGATGACCCACAAGGCCAGAAAGCCGCCGGTCTGGCTGTGGTTCCAGCCCAGGGTCTGAGACAAAAACACCGGCAGCGCCACCACAAACCACACGTCACGGGCACCAAACAGGAACATTCTGGCCGCCGAGAGAATATTGACCGCCCGGCTTTTGGAGAAAATATCGCGAAATCTGGGCTTGTTGTTCGCCTTGCCGAGATCCTGCCGGAGCAAGGCCAGACTCAGCAGCCATACCAGAGAAAGCGCCATCGCCATGGCCGCCACGGCACCGCTGAAACCCAGCCCCATGAGCAGCACGCCGCCCAAAAAGAAGCCGACGCCCTTGAGCGCGTTCTTGGAGCCGGTAAGAATGGCGACCCACTGATACAGCTTGCCCTGAGCATCGCCGGGCACCAGCAGCTTGATGGAGCTTTTGGCGCTCATCTTGTTGAGATCCTTGGCGATGCCCGACAAGGCCTGGGCCGCCATCACCCAGGGCACGGTCAACCAGACAGCCGGCACCAGCAGCATGGTCAGTGCCACCACCTGCAGTGCCAGACCTATGTTCATGGTGCGATTAAGCCCCAGATGAGCGCCTAGCCAGCCCCCCACCAGATTGGTGATCACACCGAAGATTTCGTAAAACAGAAACAGCAGTGCAATCTCCAGCGGAGAATAACCCAGACCATGAAAGTGCAGCACCACCAGCATGCGCAAGGCCCCGTCGGTGAGCGTGAAGGCCCAGTAGTTGCCGGTGACGACCAGATACTGACGAATGGCCGGAGAAAGCTGGCTCAGCATTCAGGACCGTCCTACCTTCAATGCCAGTTCGGCAGTACGGTTGGCATAGCCCCATTCGTTATCGTACCAGGCGTAGATTTTCACCATGGAGCCATTCACCACCATGGTGGACAGGGCATCTATGATACTGGAGCGCGGATCCGTCTTGTAATCGATGGACACCAGCGGCCGCTCTTCGTAGCCCAGAATACCGTTCAATTCCCCTTCGGCGGCGGCTTGCAGCAGCGCATTGATTTCTTCGGCCGTGGTGTCGCGCGCGACTTCAAACACACAGTCGGTGATTGAGGCGTTGGCCAGCGGCACCCGAATCGCATGGCCGTTCAGCTTGCCTTTCAGCTCCGGAAAAATATGGCTAATGGCGGTGGCCGAGCCGGTCGTGGTCGGGATCAGGCTCATGCCGCAGGCGCGGGCACGGCGTAAATCCTTGTGCGGCGCATCCAGAATGGTCTGGGTGTTGGTGATATCGTGAATGGTGGTCATGGAGCCGTGTTTGATGCCCAGCTGCTCCTGGAGCACCTTGACGATGGGCGCCAGGCAGTTGGTGGTACAGGAGGCGGCGGTCACTATGGCGTGCTGCGCGGGATCATAGAGGTGATCGTTGACCCCCATCACCACGTTCAGCACGCCTTCTTCCTTCACCGGTGCCGTGACTACCACCCGTTTCACACCCTGATCCAGATAGGCTTGCAGCACGGCCTTGCTCTTCATCTTGCCGGAGGCTTCAATGATCAGGTCGCAGCCCGACCAGTCCGTTTCCGCTATTGTTTTGTTGTGGCTGACCGTCATGGTGTGGTCACCAATCTGCATCATGTTGCCGTCTGCGGTGGCTTCGTGATTCCAGCGGCCGTGTACGGAATCAAAATTCATCAGGTGGGCCAGGGTGGCCGCATCGCCAGCCGGGTCGTTGATCTGCACAATCTTCACTTCGTTCTGCTCGAAAAGTGCCCGCATGGTCAGGCGGCCCATGCGCCCGAAACCGTTGATACCTATGCTAATGGTCATGTCGTTACTCCGCTGACTGGTTGGCTGAATCAAAAACATAATCCCGTTGTGCGGGGTAGCTGAACGCCCGTGGGCGTAGCGCCTGAATGGCCGAGATTGCCGCTGCGGGCGACTCGCCCGAGGCGAGCATCAGCTTGGCGGCCACCAGCCCGGTACGGCCGGAACCTCCCTTGCAATGCAGGGCCAGGGTGTCACCCGAGTGCAGGCGCTGCAGCAGCTCGGTATGACAAACGTCCCAGGCCTGGTCAAAATCTGCCCCCGGCACGCCAAAATCCGGTATTGGTAACTGGAACCAATCCAGGTGGCTTGCGTTTACGGCACAAGCAAAATCGGGCAGGCCCGATTCAGCAAGCTCTTCGCTACTCATCAAGGTGATCAGAGCCGTGACTCCCTGCGCTTTCAGTTGCGTCAGCGACTCGCTCAATGCCACATCCTGGGTACCGGGGCAAGGCGTCAGAATCAAGGTGCCATTGTGAACAGGGAGTGACCAGCACGGATGATGGGGTGCAGACATGAATAATCCTCTTATTTGGCAAACCAGTGATGGGTTTTATTGACGAAATAAACCAACGACAACATGACAGGCACTTCCACCAAGACCCCGACCACGGTGGCCAGCGCGGCCCCCGAATGCAGGCCGAACAGCGAGATTGCCACCGCCACCGCCAGCTCGAAAAAATTAGAAGTGCCAATCATGCAGGCGGGAGCTGCCACGTTGTGGGGCAGGCGCAACCAGTAGGCCGCAACATAGGCGATGATGAAGATACCGTAGGTTTGAATGAGCAACGGAATGGCGATCAGGCCAATGGTCTGGGGTTGAGCGAGAATGGTTTGTGCCTGAAAACCAAACAGCAGCACTATGGTGGCCAGCAGGCCTAAAATCGACCAGGGCTTGAGCTGATGCAGAAAGACGTCAAGACCAGCACTGTCCTGTTTTCGCTCCAGGCGGTGGCGAGTCCATACTCCGGCCAGCAAGGGCAAGACCACATACAGCACCACAGACAGCAGCAGTGTTTCCCAGGGAACCTGAATATCGCTGACGCCCAGCAGAAAAGCGGCAATCGGGGCAAAGGCGAAGATCATGATGATGTCGTTGACCGATACCTGTACCAGGGTGTAATTGGCATCGCCCCGGGTCAGCTGGCTCCAGACAAAGACCATGGCCGTGCAGGGCGCCACCCCCAGCAGGATCATGCCCGCGATATATTCACCGGCACTGTGCGGATCAACCCAGTCGGCAAAAAGCACGCGAAAGAACAGCCAGCCCAGTGCCGCCATGGAAAAGGGCTTGATCAGCCAGTTGACAACCAGCGTCAGCATCAGTCCCTTGGGCTTCTTGCCCACATCCTTGATGGCACTGAAGTCTATCTGCACCATCATGGGGTAAATCATCACCCAGATGAGCAGTGCCACCACCAGGTTAACGTGAGCCAGCTCCAGCCGTGCGATGGCGGAAAACACATCAGGAGCCAGATTGCCCAGCACTACACCGGCAACAATGCACAGTGCGACCCAGAGGGTCAGATAGCGTTCAAAAATACCCATTACAGTGGTCGCTTCCCTAAATGGCGCGCTGGTTAACGCGAGCGGAGACTTGCTCGGCATTTTCGATGCGCTCGGAGTATCGATTGGTGAGATAGTCGCTGGCCCCTCGGGTGAGCTGGGTAAACTTCATCAGCTCTTCCATGACATCCACAATGCGATTGTAATAAGGCGAGGGTTTCATGCGGTTATCGTCATCAAACTCCATGAATGCCTTGGCCACCGATGACTGATTGGGAATGGTGATCATCCGCATCCAGCGTCCTAGAATGCGCATCTGGTTAACCGCATTAAAGCTTTGCGAGCCGCCACACACCTGCATAACGGCCAGGGTCTTGCCCTGCGTCGGGCGTACGGCCCCCATGCTCAGCGGAATCCAGTCAATTTGCGCCTTCATTACCGATGTCATGGCCCCGTGGCGCTCCGGTGAGCACCACACCATGCCTTCGCACCACTGCACCAGCTCACGCAATTCCTGTACCTTTGGATGGCTTTCATCGGCATCGTCCGGCAATGGCAGGCCGCCGGGGTTGAAGATACGAGTATCCGCGCCTAGCGCCTGCAGCAGCCGGTTCGACTCTTCGGTGACCAGTCGGCTGAAAGAACGCTGGCGCAAGGAGCCATACAGCAACAAGATTCTGGGAGCGTGCTCGGGGCCCGACGCGCGTAAAGCCCCATGATCCACAGCAGGAAGTTGCTCACCATCAAGGTGGGGCAGGTCACTTATGTCATTGGTCATCAATCTTCTCCTCACCACACATATTGCCCCCCTGTGAAGGGCGTGAATTCATGTCGTTCAGGCTAGCCCGAGGGGCATCCAGCAGCTGTGGGTTATGGGCTAGCGTGTCTTTTACAATGTTGTGCATCCAGTCATTCAACAGCGGGTGTATGCGATAGAACACCCATTGCCCCTGACGCCGATCCAGCAGCAGTCCCACTTTTCGTAACTGACTTAAATGCCTTGAGATCTTGGGCTGCGGCAGATTCAGTGCGGCCATCAGTTCGCAGACACACAGCTCGCCTTGCTGTTCGATCAGCAGCAAACACAAGAGGCGGGTTTCATCCGCCAGTGACTTGTAAAAGTCCACCGGCTGTATGGACTTGACCTCGGACTTCACTTCTTTGCTGTTGACCTGCACAAACAGGCGAATTCGTTCATCGAGTTCCTGCAGCGTGAGTGCAAAGGCTTTGGGATCGTGACTGGTTTTGGGATCGGGAAAGTCCCATGCCATGACCACACCACTGCCCGGCCAATGGCGGCATTCCCGGTGCGCCTTGTCGCACAAGCTGATCACGAAGTCGAAATGCTGATCTTCGATACTGTCGATGGACTTGGACACCAAACCTTCGGTTTCCAGCCCAAAGTCATGCAGCGCCTGCATGGTGCGCGGATCCACTTCGGAGGGTTCGGTACCCGCACTGAACACCTTGAAACTATTGCCTGCGAAGTGGCGCAGCAAGGCTTCCGCCATTTGCGATCGGGCGGAGTTGGCCGTACAGACAAACAGGACTCGTTTCATTGGGGATCCTCCAGGTAACTGGACCGGATATTACATCCGAAAATAAATATATGCAAATAACCGCATATGCGATATTTCATATTAAATACTATCTGATGGTAATGAACCGGGGACGCGAAATGAAAAAATGAGAGAGGATCTCGTGCTGGTACCCTACAGACTCAATGACAGCCCAATAAAAGACTTTAACCCATTGATTTAAGGTATATTAAAAATATAGAGAAACCACCTCGGGGAGGGCTTGGACGGTTTACTGTCCTGACCTGTCTGTTTGCGCTACAATTGCCGCCCTCTCCTGTTCACTTGGTCAAAAAACAAGCAATGATAGACAGCAATGTACCCCGCATCGGGTTTGTCAGCCTGGGTTGCCCTAAAAATCTGGTCGACTCCGAGCGAATTCTGACCCAGCTGCGTATCGAAGGTTATGATGTGGTGCCTTCCTACGATGATGCCGATCTGGTGATCGTCAATACCTGTGGCTTTATCGACAGCGCCGTGCAGGAATCGCTGGAAGCGGTAGGCGAAGCACTGAGCGAAAACGGCAAGGTCATCGTCACCGGCTGTCTGGGTGCCAAGGAAGATCAAATCCGTGAAGTGCACCCCAAGGTACTGGAAATTACCGGCCCCCATTCCTACGAGCAGGTACTGGAGCACGTGCATCGTTATGTGCCGCGCCCGCAATACAATCCCTTCGTCAACCTGGTACCCGAGCAGGGCGTTAAACTGACACCCAAGCATTTCGCTTATCTCAAGATTTCCGAAGGCTGCAACCACAAGTGCACCTTCTGCATTATCCCCTCGATGCGCGGCGATCTGGACAGCCGCCCCATCGGTGATGTGCTGAGCGAAGCTCGTCGCCTGGTAAATGCCGGCGTCAAGGAGCTGCTGGTTATCTCCCAGGACACCTCCGCCTACGGGGTGGATGTGAAGCACAAGACCGGTTTCGCCGACGGCATGCCGGTCAAGACCCAGATTCAGGCCCTGTGCGAAGAGCTGGGCAAGATGGGCGTCTGGGTGCGGTTGCATTATGTCTACCCCTACCCGAGCGTGGATAATCTGATCCCGCTGATGCGTGACGGCAAGATACTGCCTTATCTGGATATTCCGCTGCAGCATGCCAGCCCGCGCATCCTCAAGCTGATGAAGCGCCCCGGCGCGGTGGATCGCACTTTGGAGCGGATCCGCAGCTGGCGTGAAGTCTGCCCGGAGATCACTATTCGCTCTACCTTCATCGTCGGCTTTCCCGGTGAAACCGAAGAAGACTTCCAGATGCTGCTCGACTTCATCGAGCAGGCCGAGCTGGATCGGGTCGGTTGCTTCACCTACAGCCCGGTGGAAGGCGCTCGCGCCAACGAGCTGGCCGATCCGGTGCCGGAAGACGTCAAGCAGGAACGGTTTGAGCGTTTCATGTCTCTGCAACAGGAAATCTCCACTCGCAAACTGGCCCAAAAAGTCGGCAAGGTAATGCAGGTGTTGATCGACGAAGTGGACGAAGAAGGCGCCATCGGTCGTTCCAGCGCCGATGCCCCCGAAATCGACGGCGTGGTCTACCTGAACGGTGAAACCGGGCTCACTCCCGGCCAGATGGTCTCCGTGACCATCACCCATTCAGACGAGTACGATCTCTGGGGTGAACTGGCCTGATAGCCAGTTACCTCATAACCAAGCCCCGGCAACAGTAACACCGTTCAGTTAACGGGATCGATTGCCTTTCAAACCGACCTTCTGCGCCAGGGATGGCGCAGCAGAGCCCCCAGTGATGGGTTTACGGCGTGTCGGTGGGAAGTCAATTGATCCCGTTTTACGCTTAACTGACAGGTGTTACCGGCAACGGGGCTTTTTTGTGTCCGCTTTTTTGTCTCTGTAAACCGGTAGTTAATTCACCTCATTTGTTACTCAGCAACATTTCTGTTGCTGTGGCTTACAACCAAAAAGGCTTTTTCTCGGCTGCAGTCATACTTTGGTCGCGTGAGACTCTTCAGCCAATCGATTGTCCTGTATAGTAGATCCTGTTTTTACGCCGTCCAGGGTCAGTCCTGGCCCGTTTCATCGAGCCCGGTAGTCCAGATGAATACATTAGAAAAAATTACAAAAAGTATCGAGAGTTTCAGCAAGTCTGAAAGAAAAGTGGCAGAAGTGATCCTCGCCTCGCCACAAACCGCCATCCATTCCAGCATTGCCACCCTGGCCAAACTGGCGGATGTGAGCGAGCCGACCGTCAATCGCTTTTGTCGCCGGCTCGACACCAAGGGCTTTCCGGACTTCAAGCTGCATCTGGCCCAGAGCCTGGCCAACGGCACTCCCTATGCAAACCGTCATGTAGAAGAAGACGACAGCCCCGAGTCTTATACCGCCAAGATTTTCGAATCCAGCATGGCCTGTCTGGACTCCGCCCGTAATACCCTGGACCCACAGGCCGTCAATCGCTGCGTCGACCTGCTGACCCAGGCCAAGAAACTGTCGTTCTTCGGGCTGGGTGCCTCGTCGGCCGTGGCCCACGATGCCATGAACAAGTTTTTTCGCTTCAATGTACCGGTGCTGTGTTTCGACGACGTGGTAATGATGCGCATGAGCTGCATCAACAGCGTGGAAGGCGATGTGGTGGTATTAATCTCCCATACCGGCCGCACCAAGGCGCTGGTCGAAATCGCCCAGCTGGCCCGCCAGAATGATGCCATCGTCATCGGTCTGACCGCCAAAGACTCGCCCCTGGCACGCGAATGCACCATGGTGTTGTCGATGGAAGTGCCGGAAGACACCGACATTTACCTGCCGATGGCCTCACGTTTGGCTCAAATGGTACTGATCGACGTACTGGCGACCGGCTTTATTTTGCGTCGTGGCAGCAAATTCCGCGAGAATTTAAGAAAGGTTAAAGAAGGGATCAAAAATTCACGCTTTGATAACCCCCATCTTTGATTTTGATCAAATGGCCGTAAAACACCGGCCATTTTTGTGACCTAACCTACACTTTTCCATTTTCTTCAGTTACTATCGATAACAATTAAATAAACCAAGAGTGCAGCGTCAAACCGTGAGCAAGCCATTCAATACCCATAGAGAAGTTGTCACCACCTCGTTTTCTCCGGCTGCCACCCTCTTTGCTGCAGACATCCTTTGTTCTGATATCGCTTGCGCCCTGCCCGTTTTCAAACGCAGCGCAACCTCCCCCTTTTTATGTGATCTACCTCTCAATTGGAGTCTCTTATGTTAAGACGTACCAAGATAGTTACTACCCTGGGTCCGGCTACCGATCGCGACAATAATCTCGAAGGCATTATCAAGGCCGGTGCCAACGTGGTACGTATGAACTTTTCCCACGGCACCGCAGAAGACCATTTGGCGCGCGCCAATCAGGTGCGGGAAATCGCCAAAAAGCTGGGCAAGCATGTGGCTATTCTGGGCGACCTTCAGGGTCCGAAGATTCGCGTATCTACCTTTAAAGACGGCAAAATTCATCTCAACGTCGGCGACAAGTTCCTGCTCGATGCCGATCTGCCCAAGGGCGAAGGCTGCCAGCAACAGGTAGGCATCGACTATAAAGACCTGCCGAGAGACGTAAAAACCGGCGACATTCTGCTGCTCGACGATGGTCGGGTACAGCTGCGGGTTGAAGGCGTAGACGGCAACAAGGTACTGACCGAAGTCACCGTGGCCGGCCCCCTGTCCAACAACAAGGGCATCAACAAGAAGGGCGGCGGTCTTTCCGCGCCGGCCCTGACCGAAAAAGATAAGGAAGACATCATCACCGCCGCTAAAATCGGCGTCGACTACCTGGCCGTGTCTTTCCCCCGTACCGGTGCCGACATGCAGGTTGCTCGTGAACTGGCCCGTGCCGCCGGCAGCAATGCCAAGCTGGTGGCCAAGGTAGAGCGTGCCGAAGCCGTGGCCACCGATGCCGCCATGGAAGACGTGATCCTGGCCTCCGACGTGGTCATGGTAGCCCGGGGCGATCTGGGTGTTGAAATCGGTGACCCCGAGCTGGTGGGCGTACAGAAGAAGCTGATCCGTACCTCTCGTCGCCTGAACCGGGTCGTGATCACCGCCACCCAGATGATGGAGTCGATGATCTCGGCCCCGCTGCCGACCCGTGCCGAAGTCATGGACGTGGCCAACGCCGTACTGGATGGTACCGATGCGGTGATGCTGTCTGCCGAAACCGCCGCCGGTGACTTCCCGATTGAAACCGTCAAGGCCATGGCCGAAGTCTGCCTGGGCGCCGAAAAGCACCCCAGCGTCAACGTGTCCAACCACCGCATGAACTTCACCTTCACCTCGGTGGAAGAAACCGTTGCCATGTCTACCATGTATGCGGCCAACCACCTGCAGGGCGTGAAGGCCATAGTGGCACTGACTCACTCCGGCACCACGCCGCTGCTGCTGTCCCGCATCAGCTCGGGTCTGCCGATCTTCTCCCTGTCCAGCGAAGAAACAACCCTGGCCTGGAGCAACCTGTACCGCGGTGTCACTCCGGTTCACTTCAAGCACGATGCCAACCAGAGCAGCACAGAAATCAGCCGTGCCGCCCTGGCAACCCTGAAGGCCGCCGGTTACGTGAACAGCGGTGACCTGGTTCTGCTCACTCATGGTGATACCATGGAAGTGGTTGGCAGCACCAACACCTGCAAGATCCTGACCGTCGAATAAGCCTGCGGGTTTACCGATGAAAAAAGCCGCCCTTTATCGGGCGGCTTTTTGTTTTTGGGCTATCACCGTTTCCGGACCAGCTCTGCTGTTATATGAATCTAAATAAAAATATGATCTATTTTAATGCTCGGAACGAGAGGCAACAGAGTCACCTCCCTCGACACGCAATAAACCCATCCATGGGAGCTCGGAAATGCCTTCCTTGGCATTTCACGGTCGTGGGAGCCGGGCTCTGCTGCCTCTCCTGAAGCACCGAGTTGTCTGTAGGCAGCTCCCGCAGGCGACGCCGCAGCATGGAGGCGAATGAAGGGTTCTACTCCAGCGACCATCACATGACAGGACGTCATGTGCTGAGCGCCATAAGGAGGTGCTTGCAGCGTGTCGGTGGAGTGGCCCCCTTCATTCGGCCTTTACCATGAAGCTAAGTAGATCAGTTAGTTTTCCAGACTGGTATTAGCCGGCACATGTCTGCAAACAGCGAGCGACCTTCGGCATCCCGGTTAACACCTCAGGCGACCGCCGATGTTTTACTGCTGCTTGCCTGTCGACTCAACACGCCGGGTTCGAAGCTGTCAACCGCAATGGCGTTGCGGCGCAGTTCATCGGCGTGTTTCAGCTTCTGCACCTCGGTATCGTCGATGATCCCCTGCGCCTTGGCCTGCAGCAACAACTCGTCGAACGCCAGCTTGCGCGGCAGGGTGCCGGCCTTTTGCGCCGCATGCAGTTTTTTCTCGACTGCCTGCACCGAAATCATGGCCAGAAAGGCGGCTTCCACCTCACTCAGCCCCGGCTTGCCTTCTGCCGGCACATAGCACAACGCCGTTAACCGGTCGCGTATGCCGCCCGGCACCATCAGCACCTTGGCAATGGCTTGGGCATGCTTGTCCAGCGGCTTTTTATAGCGGTTACCCAATGGGAAGATCAGCGCCTTCAGGGTCAACGCCACCGGCCGGTTGGGGAAATTCTGGAAGAAACCGTCCAGCGCCTCGCCAATCAGGTTCAGGTTGCGCGTCAGCGCATAATGCACAAACGGCAGCTCATCGGCGGGGCGGCTATTGTCCTCGAAATACTTGAGGGTGGCGCTGCCCAGGTAAAGATGACTCAGCACATCGCCCAGCCGTGCCGAAATCATCTCCTTGCGCTTGAGGTCGCCGCCCAGCAGCAGCATCGACATATCGGCACACAGCGCCAGCGCCTTGCTCATTCGCGCCAGCTGCTTGTAATAGCAAGCGGTTTCACCGGACACGGGCGCACCGTTGAAACGGGCACCGGTCAACCCCTGCCAAAGGGCGCCGAATACGTTGCCGGTGGCAAAGCCGATGTGTTTGAACAGCAGGCGGTCAAACGCCTCCAGCCCTTCCTGTTCATTCGGGTTGGCCGCCGCCTCCAGCTCGGCCAGCACATAAGGGTGACAACGGGTGGCGCCCTGACCGAAGATCATCAGATTACGGGTCAGAATGTTGGCTCCCTCTACCGTGATCGCCACCGGTATGCCCATGTAGTTGTGCGCCAGATAATTCTTCGGTCCCATCTGAATGGCCTTGCCCGCATGCACGTCCATGGCGTCATCCATCACGGTGCGCGCCATTTCGGTCATATGGTATTTGGAGATGGCGGTCACGATGGCCGGGCTTTCGTTCAAATCCAGTGCCCGGGCGGTCAAACGCCGGGTGGCTTCCAGCTGATAGGTCAGGCCCCCGATGCGCGCCAGCGCTTCCTGCACCCCTTCAAACTTGCCGATGGACAAACCGAACTGCTTGCGTACATAGGCGTAGGCGCTGGTGCTGCGTACCGCCAGATGGCCGCTGGCGGTACCCAGCGCCGGCAGGGAAATGCCCCGCCCCGCCGACAGGCATTCCACCAGCATGCGCCAGCCCCGGCCCGCATAATCCGGCCCGCCGATAATCCAGTCGAGGGGAATAAATACATCCTTGCCACGGGTGGTGCCGTTCAGAAACGCCAGCCCCATGGGGAAGTGGCGGTCGCCGGTTTCCACCCCGGGGTGGCTGGTCGGGATCAATGCGCAGGTAATGCCCGGCGCCGGGTCATCGCCCAGCAGCCCGTCGGGATCGAACAGCTTGAACGCCAGCCCCAGCACGGAAGCGCGCGGCGCCAGGGTAATATAACGTTTGTCCCAGTTCAGGCGAATGCCCAGCACCTGCTCGCCCCGGTATTCCCCCTCACACACCACGCCGCTGTCGGGAATCGCCCCCGCATCGGAGCCTGCTTCGGGTCCGGTCAGGGCGAAACAGGGCACTTCTTTACCCCCGGCCAGGTCGGGCAACCAGCGGTTTTTCTGTTGTTCGGTGCCGTAGTGCATCAGCAACTCGCCGGGGCCCAGCGAATTCGGCACCATGACGGTGACGGCGGCGCTGACGCTACGCGAGGCGATGCGCGCCACTATGGTGGAGTTGGCGAAGGCGGAAAAGTCCCGGCCACCGTAGGATTTGGGGATGATCAGCGAGAAGAAGCCTTCTTTTTTAATGTAATCCCATACCGGCTCGGGCAATTCGCGCTCATCGTTGACGATCTGATGATCGTCCAGCATGGCCAGCAGGGTTTCTACCTGGTTGTCGAGAAAGTATTGCTCTTCATCGGTCAGCGTCGAGGGGCCATATGCCATCAGCCGTGACCAGTCGGGCTTGCCGCCGAACAGCTCGCCGTCCCACCAGACGGAGCCGGCCTCCATCGCTTCCCGTTCGGTCACCGACAGCGGCGGCAGAATTTTCTTGAAGGTGGTAAAGGCCGGTTCACTGATCCACTTCTTGCGTAAACTCATGTTCCCTCTCCTCTTTAATACCAATCCCACTAAACAAATGATCTATTTCATTTTTGTATAAAAGTCGGACAAAGGGCCCGCTCCCCCGACTCGCCGTGAATCCCTCCCTGGAGGCTCAGCCGCGCCATCCGTGGCGCGGATGGTCGGCTGAGCAGATCCCTTTGCCCTCCTTGATGCACCGGCGTTGCCTGTTAGCGCGTCTACAGACAACTCGATGCTCGAGAAGAGGCAACAGAGATCGACTCCCATGACCGTGAAATGCCATGGACGGCATTTCCGAGCCCCCATGGATGGGTTCATGGCGTGTCGTGGGAGGCGGCTGTGTTGCCTCTGATCTGAGGCCTTAATATGGTCACTCAACAGGGTGTGGCGCCCACGCCACTGGCCAGATAAGGAATCACCTTGCGCACCAGCCCTTCCACATCGATGTCTTCATTAAAATCGACTTTAGCAATGTCCCGCAGCGCTTCACTGGACGCCATGGTGAATACCACGGTACCCAGGGTGAAGTGCAGTCGCCAGAACACATCGGCCGACGATAATTCCGGCGCCGCCTTATGGATGGCCCGGGTAAAGTGTTCCAGCACCTCGCCATAATGATTGACGATAAACCAGCGCAAAAAACCCTGGTTATCGATATAGCCCCGGCCCAGCAACTGCAAGAAGATTTCGGGTCCGCGCCGTTTAACCACCGTCAGCTCCATCAATGGCGCCACAAAGCAATCGAATACCTGGTGCAGCGTAATGGCGGGATCAACAAGCAGTTGCCGCAGCGCCGCATCGGCCCGGGGCATGAAGATGGCCAGGTAGCGATCCATCACCGCCTTGATCAGGTCTTTCTTGGAGCCGAAATGATAATTGACCGCGGCCAGATTCACGTCGGCCGCGCTGGTGATCCGCCGCAGCGAGGTATCGTTGAACCCCTGCTCGGCGAACAATACCTCGGCGGCATCGAGTATTCTCTGCTTGGTATCTTTTTTGCCCACTTTGCCTGCGGCTTTGCTCACGACCCACCTCAAAAATAAAACAACTGTTTGAATTTACGTTTCATGGCCGCTGACTGTCAAGCTAAACCGCGGCGATAAATTTTTTCCTTTTTTACCGCATATCACGGGAACCTTCGGCTCGTTCTTTGCTCCAATGTAATGCCACTGCAATTAAGCACTAAGTCTTCGCCCAGCTCTTGCTGGGCATTTTTTTGCACGCCGTTCTTTGCAATCGCTCTTTTGCGTACAATACGCGCCTAGTACCCACCCATGACAAGGGAGCAGCATGATGACCCTGGCCGATGCCCCGGCAGAAGTACAACTGGCGGTAGACTTGATTGAACTACTGGAGCTCAATGACGTGGATCCGGCTGTTGCCCTGGCCGCGCTGGCCATCGTCAGAACCGATTGTGAACGCAAACTGACACGGGCCGATCAGCCGGGCCAATAACTCAGGCTTTGCCTATTGAAAATACGCTCAGGTACATCGACGCCCTCTTTGTCGGCCCGGTACTGATGGCGCTGCTGGTGGCCATCTGGCGGGAGTGGCTGCACAGCCTGATCCCGGACACCCAGGCATAAAAATACGGGCACTGGGCCCGTATTGGTTTACTGTCATACCGTTCACATTGGCTATGTATGAGTTAACTGTGTCTACACTGTATTTATATACAGAAATATGGTGGGCCAGATTATGG